>JAIDSX010000160.1:0-6015 GCA_029060985.1 Clostridia bacterium
CGCGGGAAACCGATGCGCTTTATTCCCGCCATGCGATCGATTTGAGGAAGGAAAACGCACACCTCAAAGAAGAATTGGAAAAATTACGCAGCGACAAAAAAGCATAATCGTTTGCTACCGTCACAAACTGTAATCGACGGGAGGAAACTATGGAAAAAATGTTTTGCCTCGGTGTAATGCTCGGTATGGTAGGCGGTGCGCTTATCGTAGCGAACAGCTATAAAGCTCGCACGCTTGTCAAAAAGAGTCAGTCCGAAGTCATGGAGAAAGTAAACGAAATGATGGACGAGAAGCTTCAAGCTATGAGCGGAAAGTCCGAGGGAGAATCGGGAAAAGCGAAGAAGTAATTTTCGGTTCTTATCGTCAGAAAAAAAAGTGTGGTCCAAGGACGACACTTTTTTTTGCGCGTAGAAACCCAAACGAAATTTAGCTTTTTTCTGTTTACTTTCATAAAAGATTGTGTTATAATTCTTTTATGAAAATGATTGCCGCATTCGATATCGGCGATAAACGCATCGGCGTTGCCTTCTCCGATCCGTTCGGGGAGTACGCCGTGCCGTCGGATACCTACTTCCGCACGGGGAACTTCAAAGAGGACATAAAGGCGATTATTTCCCTTGCCGAAGGGCGGGGCGCGAGCCTTATCGTCTGCGGGCTTCCCTTGAACGCGGACGGAACGGAGAGCGTGCAAACGCAAAAGACCCGCCGCTTTATCGAGGCGCTTAAAGCGGAAACCGCGCTTCCCGTCGAAGTCGAGGACGAGCGCTATACGACGAGAGAGGCGAGAGCGGATTTGAACTTCCTCGGCGTGAGCGTGAAAAAGGACAAGCGGAAAAAGGCGGTTGACTCGCTCGCCGCGGCGTATATTTTAGAATCGTATTTGCAAAAACAAAAAAGGAGTGACTCTATGAAAGAGGAAAGAGAAGAGTACGACGAAGAGAACAATATCGTGGAGCTTATCGACGAGGACGGGAATACCCTCCATTACGAGCACCTTATGACCTTCGAATACAAGGGAGAATGGTACTGCGCGTTCACGCCCGTTTCCGAGGCGGAAGAGGCGGAGGACGACGAAGAGGGCGACGAGGTCGTGATCTATCACCTCGTGGGCGGAGAGAACGACGAGACGTTGGAGCCCATTGAGGACGACGAAAAGCTCGACGAAGTGTTTGCGGAATTCTGCAACCAGTACGAAGACTTTGAGGACGCGGACGAGGCGGCTTCGCTCGAACCCGACGAGAAATAAAGAGGTGATTTTATGACGAAGACGAACAACCGTTGGGAGCTGAATAAGAATTTGGCGCAGATGCTCAAAGGCGGCGTCATTATGGACGTAACGACGCCCGAACAGGCGAAGATCGCGGAACAAGCGGGCGCGTGCGCCGTAATGGCGTTAGAGCGCATTCCCGCGGATATCCGCGCCGCGGGCGGCGTATCGCGTATGTCCGATCCCAAAATGATCAAGGGCATTCAGAAAGCCGTTTCCATTCCCGTCATGGCAAAGTGCCGTATCGGGCATTTTGCCGAGGCGCAGATCTTAGAGGCGATCGAAATCGACTATATCGACGAGAGCGAAGTGCTATCTCCCGCCGACGACAAATATCATATCGACAAAACCGCGTTCAGCGTACCCTTTGTGTGCGGCGCGCGCGATCTTGGCGAAGCGCTCCGCCGTATTGCGGAGGGCGCAAGTATGATCCGCACGAAGGGCGAGCCGGGTACGGGCGACGTCGTTCAGGCGGTACGCCATATGCGCATGATGCAGTCCCAAATCAGAAAGGTCGTTTCTTTAAGAGAGGACGAACTGTATGAAGAGGCGAAACAGCTTGCCGTTCCCTACGACCTTGTAAAGTACGTGCACGAGAACGGAAAACTCCCCGTCGTCAACTTTGCGGCGGGCGGCGTGGCGACCCCTGCGGACGCGGCGCTCATGATGCAGCTCGGCGCGGAGGGCGTGTTCGTAGGAAGCGGAATCTTCAAATCGGGGAATCCCGCAAAGCGTGCGCGCGCCATCGTGCAGGCGGTCACGAACTACAACAATCCCAAACTCATTGCCGAGCTTTCCGAGGACTTGGGCGAAGCGATGGTGGGTATCAACGAAAACGAAATCAAATTGATAATGGAAGAGCGTGGGAAATAATTTGAAAATCGGTGTATTTGCATTACAAGGCGCGTTCATCGAACATGAACGCGCACTTTTATCCCTCGGCGCCTCAGTGAAAGAGATTCGTCTTTTAAGCGATTTTACGGACGATCTCGACGGCGTGGTGCTCCCCGGCGGGGAATCGACGGTGCAGGGCAAGCTCCTTCGCGAGGGCGGCTTTCTCGAACTCTTGAAAAAGAAAATCGAAGAAGGACTTCCCGTGTACGGCACCTGCGCGGGAATGATCCTGCTTGCCAATAAACTTTCCAACGACGAGAACGTCTATCTGGGAACGCTCAACGCTACGGTCAAGCGCAACGCCTACGGCCGCCAGCTCGGCTCTTTTGCGAAGGAGCTTGACTTCAAGGGCGTAGGGAAGTTTCCCGCAGTCTTTATCCGCGCGCCCTACGTGGAGAGCGCGGGCAAGGGCGTCGATATTTTGGCGGAGCACGAGGGGAAAATCGTTGCGGTGAGACAGGGACATATGCTCGCAACCGCATTTCACCCCGAGCTTACCGATGACTTGCGTATCCACGCATATTTTTTGGACATGGTGCGAAAGTGAATAAAGTCAATTACGACAAACTCATGACCGACTTTTTGAAGGAGCACGGGGGCGAAACGCTGTTACTTCACAGCTGTTGCGCACCCTGTTCTTCTTATTGCTTGGAGGAGGTCGCGCCGCACCTTAAAACGACGGTCTTTTACTACAATCCCAACCTCGATAGCCGTGAGGAGTACGAAAAGCGTAAGAGCGAGCAGAAGCGGCTTTTGAGCGAAACGGGGCTTGCACACTTTTCGGACTGCGACTATTTGCACGAAGAGTTCGAGGAGATCGCAAAGGGCTATGAAGAAGCCAAAGAGGGTGGCGCAAGGTGCGAACGGTGCTTCCGTTTAAGACTCAGCCGCACGGCGGAAAAAGCAAAAGAGGGCGGATATTTCTGCTTCGGAACGACGCTGACGGTTTCCCCCTTGAAGAACGCGGAGCTTATCAACCGTTTGGGGTATGAGATCGCAGAACAGTACGGCGTAAAATATATGCCGTCCGATTTCAAAAAGCGGGGCGGGTATTTAAGGTCTATCGAGCTTTCCAAGCAGTACGGGCTATACCGTCAAAACTACTGTGGTTGCGAATATTCCAAAACGAGAAAAATCGAAGAATAAAAAAAGGACGCGCTTGCGTCCTTTTTCAATTTCTTTCGCCGAATAAGGTAGTGCCCAATCGAATCATATTCGAGCCGTGGGCAAGGCATAGTTTATAGTCGCCGCTCATGCCCATGGATAGGTACTTTATATTTTCGTCTTGCGCGCGCGCCTTTTCAAACAGGGCGCGCATTTGATTGCATAATTTGCCCGATTCTTCGTCGCTTGCTTCCAAAGGCAACATTGCCATAAACCCGCGGATTCGAAGTCCTTCCGTATCACACAAACGCTCATAAGCGTTGAACGCTTCGGAAAGGGGATAGCCGCCCTTGGAATCTTCGCCGAGGTTGACTTCCAACAAAATATCGGTAACAATTCTCGCTTTTAAAGAGAGGCGCGAAATCGTTTCGGCAAGCTCGCCGCGGTCAACGGAGTGGATAAGGCAGGTTTTCCCTATCAAATATTTGACTTTGTTCGTCTGTAATCTTCCGATAAAATGACGGCGCGCGCCCTGCACCTCGTCGTACTTTGCGGTAAATTCCTGCACGCGGTTTTCGCCGATATCCGTTACACCCGCTTGGATTGCGCGGTTGATTTCCTCCGCCGTGCGCGTCTTGGTTGCGGCGACGAGGGTGACGGGCTCGTGAAAACAATTTCCCGCACTTATTTCGGATAAAATTTCTTTTACGCGTTCTTCGATCATATCAGAATTTTTTCAATCTGCGGCGAATGGCGTTCACGCCGCGGCGCACCGCGTTCAAGGAAGAGCCGCCCACACTGTCCCTTGCTTCCGCAGAGGCGCGGGGAGTCACCGTTTCAAGGATATCTGCTTCAAAAAGCTCGCTCTCTGCTTGAAATTCCTTCAAGGTAAGCGTGAAGAGGGTCTTTTTCTCTTGAATGCAGTACTGCACGAGTCTGCCCGTTACGGCGTGCGCGTCGCGGAAGGGCATACCCTTCTTTGCAAGATAGTCCGCAATATCGGTTGCGGTCGCAAAGCCGCCGCCCGCTTCCTCAAACATACGGTTTACGTTGAAGGTGATCTTCTGCATGAGCGCGGTATAAATGGAAACGCAGGAGAAGAGGGTCGCTTCCGCATCAAAGAAGCACTCCTTATCCTCCTGAAAGTCCTTGTTGTAGGCAAGGGGAAGCCCTTTAATTATGGTTAAAATAGACGTTAAATGTCCGTAAACTCTGCCCGTCTTTCCGCGCACCAATTCGGGAAGGTCGGGGTTTTTCTTTTGGGGCATAATGGAAGAGCCCGTCGAGTATTCGTCGGGAATATTCCAATAACCGAACTCGTCGGAGGTGTATAAAATGGTGTCCTCGCACAGGCGCGAGAGGTGCGCCATTGCAAGCGAAGCCGCAAAGAGGTAATCGGCGACGAAGTCCCTGTCCGAAACCGCGTCAAGCGAATTTTCGCTGATTTCGTCAAAGCCCAAAAGCTCTTTGGTAATTTCTCTGTCGATGGGGTAGGAAGTGCCCGCAAGCGCGGCAGAGCCGAGCGGCATGACGTTGAGCCGTTTGCGGCACGCCGCAAAGCGGTCTAAATCTCTTAAAAACATTTCGGAATAGGCGTTCAGGTACTGCCCGCAGCTGACGGGCTGCGCCTTTCTTAAATGGGTGAAACCGGGCATAAGATATTTTGCACTCTCCTTTGCGCGGGAGACGAGCGTTTCGACAAGCGCCTTAATGAGCGAAATCGCCTTGTCGCAGCTCTCCCGAACGTACAGGCGGAAGTCGGTCGCCACCTGATCGTTGCGCGAGCGCGCCGTGTGGAGCTTTTTGCCCGTGCTTCCGATACGTTTTACGAGATTCTCTTCCACGAAGGAGTGAATATCCTCCGCATTCTCAATTATAAGCGCGCCGCTCTCCATATCGCTTAAAATGCTATTGAGTCCCTCTTGAATGGTTTTTGCTTCCTCTTCGGAGATGATATTGCATTTTCCGAGCATTTGCGCGTGGGCGAGCGAAGCGGTGATATCCGCACGGTAGAGCTTTTTATCGAAGGAGAGCGATTCGTTAAATTCGTCCGCGTCCGCCGACATGGGAGCGGAAAATCTTCCTTGCCAAAGTTTCATAATGTACCTCTTGATTTTTATCTTACACGCTTTTTATAAAAAAATCAAGCGATAAGCAAGGCTTTGTTTTTACAAAAAAGATTTGACAGTATTCAAGGCGGCATGATATAATTTTTATAAAGAGGCGGCTATGAAAAAAGTGTGGAAATGGTTATTGCTTGCATTGTGCACGGCGTGCGCGCTGTGCGCCTTTGCGGCGTGCAAAAAAAGTAGCGTGGCAGTAACGCACCAACACATTTTTGCTCATTATATTGAGCGCGCGGCGACCTGCTCTAAAAAGGGCGTAAAAGAGCATTTGGAATGCTCGATATGCTATAAAACGTTTTCCACGCAAACGCGGGAGGAGGTTACGGCGCAGGAATTGGAAATCGCCTGTTTGCCTCATACCGAAGTAGACGACGAAGGGATAGAGCCGACTTGCACGAGAAGCGGCAGAACGGCGGGAAAGCACTGCTCGGTGTGTAATGCCGTTTTGGCAACGCGGGAATTTATCCCCGCAAACGGACACACGGAGGAAATGATTAAAGGGACGGCGGCGACCTGTACGGAGAGCGGCTTGACGGAGGGCAAGTATTGCTCCGTATGCGATACCGTTACCGTAAAACAAGAAGTCGTTCCGGCAACGGGACATACGGAAGAAATCGACGAGGC
>JAIDSX010000160.1:6115-13383 GCA_029060985.1 Clostridia bacterium
GTCGTTCCGGCAACGGGACATACGGAAGAAATCGACGAGGCAGTGGCGTCATCCTGTATACAGCACGGCTTAACGGAGGGCAAGCATTGCTCCGTTTGCAACGAGGTTTTGGTAGAGCAAGAGGAAACCGACCTGGCGGCGCATACCGAAGTGATCGACGAGGCAGTCGCTTCGACCTGTACGGAGCACGGTTTAACGGAAGGTAAGCATTGCTTCGTTTGCAACGAGGTTTTGGTAGCGCAGGAGGAAACCGACTTTGCGGCGCATACGGAAGTGATCGACAAGGCGGTCACGGCAACCTGTATTACGAAAGGTTTAACGGAAGGTAAACATTGCTTCGTTTGCAGCGAAGTTTTAATAGAGCAAAATGAGATCGACAAAACGAGGCATAGCTGGTCTGAAAATGAAGACGGGGAAAAGGCTTGCTCCGTTTGCGGTGTGATTTGGAGTTTGAATTATACATATGTAGAAGATACGGATTCCTATTGGGTTACGGGTATCGGCACGGCGGACGGTTACGTTGAGATCCCCTTGGAATATAACGGAAAACCTGTGACAGTGGTAGCGGCGTACGCATTCCGTAGCAACAAGGCATTAACGGGCATTAAGATACCCGACGGCGTCACTGTGAGTAGTGGAGCCGGCGCTTTTATGGGGTGCATTAATTTAGAGAGCGTAGAGCTTCCGAACAGTTTGACTTCGATAGGGAACGGGATGTTTCGTAATTGCGTCAGTTTAACGAGTATTACGATCCCGAACGGCGTAACGGAAATCGGGTCTAGCGCTTTTCAGAATTGCAGGAGTTTAACGAGTGTTACGATTCCGAACAGTGTAACGGAAATCGGGCATTACGCTTTTGAGAATTGCAGCAGTTTAATGAACGTAATAATTCCCGATAGTGTGACCTCAATAGACTATGCCGCGTTCGAGGATTGTACCAATTTGTCGAGTATTACGATTCCGGACAGCGTAACTTCCTTCGCAAACAGAGTATTTTACGGCTGCACCGGTTTAGGCAGTGTTACAATCGGAAGCGGGGTAACTGTGATTGAAGACTTTACGTTCTACGGTTGCGGCAGCTTAATGAGCGTAACGATAGGAAGCGGCGTGACCTCCATCGAAGGTTGCGCATTTTGTGATTGCAGCAGTTTACAACTTATTACCATTCCCGAAAGCGTGACTTATATCGAGTCTGATGCGTTTAAGGGTTGCAGCCGGCTATATAAAACGGAAGACGGCGTGCAGTACGTAGATCAATGGGCTGTCGGATTCGATACCGGTATCACGTCCGTTGAGCTTCGCGAAAATACGGTTGGAATCGCGCAGGATGCTTTTTATGAATGCAGTAATCTTATGGATATAAAAATTCCCAAGAGCGTGCTTTGGATCGTAGACAATCCGTTTGCAAATTGTTACAGACTTGAAAGTATTACGGTGGATGGTGCAAATCCGAAGTATCACGTTGCAAATAATTGCCTGATAGAAACGGAAGCGAAAAAGCTGATTGCGGGTTGCAGAAACAGCGAGATACCTGCGGACGGAAGCGTAACCTCGATAGGAGTTTATGCATTCCGCGGGTGCAGGATCACAAGCGTTATTATTCCGGACAGCGTGACGAGTATCGGCAATTTGGCATTTTTCGAGTGTAATTCTTTGCTAAGCGTTACGATCGGGAACGGCGTGACAACGATCGGTTATAGAGCGTTTGATGATTGCGTAAATTTACAGGGCATTACGATTCCCAAAAGCGTAACAAGTATCGAAAGTTATGCGTTCAGATGGTGCATTAGTTTGACCTATATTACGGTCGATAGCGAGAACGCAGTATATCACAGTGACGGAGACTGCCTGATCGAAACGTCGTCGGGTACGCTGCTCTGGGGCTGTAAGAACAGCGTAATTCCCACGGAGGGCGTGACGAGTATCGGTGAGTATGCGTTTTATTGCACGGATATTACGGAGGTCACGATTCCGGACGGCGTGACGAGTATCGGTGGGTATGCGTTTTATTACACTGATATTACGGAAATCACGATTTCGAATAGTGTTAAGAGTATCGGTCGCTACGCGTTTTATCATTGTACAAAATTAACGAGTATCATTTTTGACGGGACGAAAGAAGAGTGGAATGCAATCTCGAAGGGATATGATTGGGATGATAATACGGGCGATTACATCGTACGTTGTTCGGACGGTACGCTCCTTAATAAAGAGGGGAACGTGATAGAATCGGAAAACGAAACGGAAGAATCGGAATAAGGCTAAACCCGCCGTGCGACCACGGCGGGTTTGTTTATGCGGTATCGAATGAAATCCTTGACAGAAAACTTTCGTTCGGATATAATACAATTATGATAATATTAGGGCTTGACCCCGGTATCGGTACGATGGGCTGGGGCGTTATCGATAAGGACGCGCGCGGGAACTGTACCCCAGTCGATTACGGTGTCGTCAAAACGCCGAAGGACGAAAATCTTGCGGTGCGGCTCTGCATTCTCGAAGAGGGCGTCAATCAGCTCTTCGATAAGTTCAAGCCCGAAGAGGCGGCGTTCGAGGAGCTGTTCTTTTCAAAGAATATCACGACGGGTATCGCCGTCGCGCACGCGCGCGGGGTCATGCTTTTGACCGCGAACAAGCGTTGCGGCAGAATTTTCGAATACACGCCCAACCAAATCAAGCAGGCGCTTACGGGCTACGGCAAGGCGGACAAGGGACAGATGCAGCGGGTGGTCGCTTCGCATTTACGCTTGAAAAGCATTCCCCGTCCCGACGACGCGGCGGACGCTTTGGGCGTTGCGCTGTGCCACGCATTTACGAGCAGGTTTGCAAATCTCTTCGGAGTGAGGTAATTACATGGTAGGATATTTAAGAGGAAAGGTTGCCTATCTTTCGCCCGATTACGTTTTGTTGGACGTGAACGGAGTAGGGTACGAGGTTATCTGTTCGGGGGCGGCGTTCTCCCGTCTTTCGGGCGTGAAAAAGGGAGAGGAAGGGGAAGTGTATACCTATCTCCAAGTCAAAGAGGACGGCGTAAGCCTTTACGGATTTTGCGACCCCAAGGAGAAGGCGCTTTTTCTACGCCTTACCTCCGTGCAGGGCGTGGGCGCGAAGAGCGCGATCGGCGTTTTGTCGTCGCTCCGTCCCGAAGAGCTGACCGAAGCAATCGCAACTGCGGATATCAAACGTTTATGTGCGGTCAAGGGCTTGGGCAAAAAGACTGCCGAGCGTATCGTGTTGGAGCTTCACGGAAAAATTTCCGTGGACGAGCTGTTGGACGGCACAAGCGAGCCCGCGCCCAAGAGCGCGAAGCCTGTTTCCCGCGAGGACGAGGACGCCGTCGTGGCTTTAATGGGGCTCGGCTTTACGCGGCAGGAGAGCACGCGCGCCGTGGAGCGTGCAAGAGAATCGGGCGCAAAGACCGTGGAAGAGATTCTTTCCGTTGCTTTAAGAGGAATGTGAGGAGTAACATATGTTTGACGACGAATACGGCGAAGAAAGGCTCTTGACGAGCACGAAGAGCGACTTTGACGCAGAGGAAAATATTCTCCGTCCCAAGTCCATGAAGGACTACGTGGGACAGGATAAGGTGAAAGAGCTTTTGTCCGTCTATATGGAAGCGGCGAAGAGCCGCGGCGAGGCGCTTGACCACGTTCTTTTGTACGGGCCTCCCGGCTTGGGTAAAACCACGCTCGCGCACATTATCGCAAATACCATGGGCACGCAGATCAAGCTGACTTCGGGACCTGCGATCGAGCGGTCGGGCGATTTGGCGGCGATCCTCACCAACCTCAACGAGGGCGACGTTCTCTTTATCGACGAAATCCACCGCCTCAACCACACGGTGGAGGAAATACTCTATTCTGCGATGGAGGACTACGCGCTCGACATTATCGTGGGCAAAGGACCTTCCGCACGGAATATCCGCTTCGCACTCAAAAAATTTACGCTCATCGGCGCAACCACGCGGGCGGGGCTTTTGTCGTCGCCCCTTCGCGACCGCTTCGGGATCTTGTGCCGCCTCGATATGTATACGCCCGTGGAGCTTCAAAAAATCGTCGAGCGCTCGGCGAATACGCTGGGCATTGCAATCGAGAAGGAGGGCGCGTACGAGATCGCCCGCCGTTCGCGCGGCACGCCCCGTATTGCGAACAGGCTCTTAAAGCGTGTTGCCGACTTCTCCCTCGTCATGGGGAGCAAGGCGATCACCAAAGAGGACGCGCGGCGCGCGCTCCTCAAAATGGAGATCGACGAACTCGGTCTCGACGAAACGGATAGAAATCTTTTGCGCGCTTTGATTGAAAAATTCAACGGCGGTCCTGCGGGGCTCGATACCTTAGCCGCGACCATCAACGAGGACGTGAACACCATCGAGGACGTCTACGAGCCCTATCTATTACAGCTCGGCTTTATCGCGCGCACCCCGCGCGGGCGGGTGTGCCTGAAAGGGGGCTACGAGCATATGGGCATGAAAATGAGCGAGAGCGCGAAAAAACAGATGTCACTCTTCGGGGGCGACGAATGAGTCTCAAAACGAGCGATTTTTATTACGATCTGCCCGAAGAGCTGATTGCACAGACACCTGCCGAGCCGCGGGATTCCTCGCGGCTCTTGGTCTATCACAGGGACGAAAAGAAAATCGAGCATAAGATATTCCGCGATATATGCGGTTATCTGAAAGCGGGCGATGTGCTCGTCGTCAACCGCACGAAGGTGCTTCCCGCCCGCCTGTTTGCCGAAACCTTGAACGGCGGGAAAGTGGAGGTACTGCTCTTAAAACGGTTGCAGCTCGACGAATGGGAAGTCCTGGTGCGCCCCGGTAAAAAGTGCAAAATCGGCACAAGGCTCACGGTGAACAAAGAGCTTTTTTTGGAAGTGACGGGTATCACCGATTCGGGCGAGCGGCACGTCCGCTTTTTTTACGAGGGCGCGTTCGAGGACGTTTTGTCCCGCGCGGGCACGATGCCGCTCCCGCCCTACATTCACGAAAAGCTCAAAGACCAAACGCGCTATCAGACGGTTTACTGCAAGGAGAACGGCTCGGCGGCCGCTCCCACGGCGGGACTGCATTTTACGCCCGAACTGCTCGAAAAAATCCGCGGTATGGGCGTGGAGATCGCGGAGGTATTGTTGCACGTCGGCTTGGGCACTTTCCGCCCCGTGAAGGTCGAGAACGTACTCGAACACAAAATGCACTCCGAATACTACGAGGTGAATAAAGAGGCGGCGGATATTATCAACCGCGCAAAGCGGGAAGGGCGGCGCGTGATCGCCGTGGGCACGACCTCCGTGCGCACCCTCGAAACGGTCGCGGACGAAAACGGTATACTCAAACCCTGTAAGGGCGATACGAGTATCTTTATCTACCCGCCCTACAAGTTCAAATGCGTGGACGCGCTTATCACGAATTTTCACTTGCCCGAAAGCACACTTTTAATGCTCGTGTCAAGTTTATGCTCTCGCGAAGAGATTTTACAAGTGTATAAAACCGCAGTTGAGGAAAAATATAGGTTTTTCTCGTTTGGGGACGCAATGTTGATATTATGAACAACGAATTTTTTTCTTTTGAACTTCAAAAAGTCGATCCCGAAACGGGAGCGCGGGCGGGGGTGCTGCATACGCCGCACGGCGATATTTTAACGCCCGTCTATATGCCCGTCGGCACGCAGGCGACCGTCAAGGGAATGCTTCCCAAAGACCTTGAAGAGATTGGCTCGCAGATCATACTTTCAAACACCTATCATTTATATATGCGCCCCGGCGACGAGCTCATCAAAGAGGCGGGCGGACTGCATAAGTTTATGAATTGGCAAAAGCCCATTTTAACGGACAGCGGCGGCTTTCAGGTATTTTCGCTCTCTTCCCTCAATAACATCACGGACGAGGGAGTCAAGTTTTCTTCGCACGTGGACGGAAGCAAGCATTTATTCACGCCCGAAAAGGCAATGGATATCCAGCACAATCTGGGCTCGGATATCATTATGGCGTTCGACGAGTGCTCGGAATACGGCTACACGCACGAGCAGGCGGAAAAGGCGATGGAGCGCACGGCAAAGTGGTTGGAGCGGTGCTATAAGGTGCACGATAATCCAAAGCAGGCGCTCTTTCCCATCGTGCAGGGGAATATGTATAAGGATTTGCGGCAAGAGAGCTTAAACCGCTCTTTGCCCTTCGTAAAGCACGGAATTGCGATCGGCGGGCTCTCTGTGGGCGAGCCGAAACCGCTCATGTACGAAATGCTCGATTTCCTCAAAGACAAGCTCCCCACGGACGTGCCCCGCTACTTAATGGGTGTGGGCTCGCCCGACTGTTTGATAGAGGGAACGCTCCGCGGTATCGATATGTTCGACTGCGTTTTGGCAACGCGTGTTGCGCGGAACGGCACGGCGCTCACTTCCCGCGGAAAAGTGGTCGTGCGCAACGGAAAGTATAGGGAGGACTTTACGCCCCTCGATCTCGACTGCAACTGCTACTGCTGTAAAAACTACACGAAGGCGTATTTACGCCACCTTGTAAACGTGGGGGAGATGACGGGCGCAATGCTTTTATCGCTCCACAATATCGCCTATCTGCATTCGCTCATGCGCGGCTTGCGCGAAAGTATTTTAGGCGGATACGTAAAGGATTACGTGAAAGAATTTTATCGTTTGAACGGCGGAGAAAATTGAAACTATTTTCCCCAAAGTATGAAAACTGCATGAAAGGGAAAAAATCGACTTAAAAACACTTGCTAAATTTTGGAAATTAAGTTATCATAGAACGGTAAAAGGAGATTAAAAGGTATGAATCAGTTACTTGTAAGCGCGCTGAGCTTTTTGGCGGACGAGGGAGGAGAGCAATCCTGGTTCCAGAAGTACGGGCTTTGGATCGTTCTCGGCGTCATCGTCGTATTGCTTTTTGCGTGGTTTTTCTTTTCCGGCAAAAAGAACAAGCAAAAACAGAAAGAGTACGTGGAACAGCTCGACGCGATCGCACCCGGCAATAAGGTAAAGACGGCGGGCGGTATATGCGGCATCGTTGTGGAAGTCTGCGACGACAACACCGTCATCATCAAGACGGGCAGCGAGGAATCCGGTTATTCCTTCGTGAAAATGGAAAAAGAGCTGATTGCCCAGACGGACGCCAAAGGACCTACGCAGATCGCACGCGAAGAGGCGGAAGCGAGAAAGCGTTTGGAAAAGGAAGCGGCGGAAGCAGAGAAGAAAGCCGCGGAAAAGCACGAGGACGAAACGGTGGTTGCAGCCGCTGTCGAAGAGGCGAAAGCGGAAGCG
>JAIDSX010000161.1 GCA_029060985.1 Clostridia bacterium
CTCGGAATCGGGATCGTTGTGGGTGTGGGCGAGAGCACGGGCGGTACGGATATCCCGCCGCTCATCTTCCACAAGTTCTTTAATTTTCCCGTATCGGCGGGAATGTGGATTCTCGATATTTCCATCGTGTTTTTGCAGTTTGCGGCAAAGGTCACCGTTGAAAATATTCTTTACGGCGTCCTCATAACGCTTTGTTCTTCGATCATCGTCGACAAGGTGGCGTTGATCGGATCGAAGCGGGCGCAGGTCAAAATACTCAGCAAGAAAACGGAAGAGATCAGAAAGATGATCCTCAACAAGCTCAACCGCGGCGTTACGCTTTTAAGCGGAAAAACGGGCTTCTTGAAGAACGACTGCTTTATGGTCATGACGATCGTTTCCTTCCGCGACGTCGTAAAGCTGAGAAACGCCGTGCAGAAAATCGATCCCGACGCGTTGTTTATGGTCAGCACCATTTCCGAAGTGCGCGGCAGGGGCTTCTCTTCCGAACGTATCGCGCTTCCGAAGACGGAAGAAAAGGACGGCGACGTGGAGGATTTGAAGGAAGTCGCCGTACAAGAGCAAGCGGTTTTAGAAGAAAAAGAGACGCAAGCTCCCGTTCAAGAGACTGCGGGGCAAGTTAATACGGAGCAAACAAATTCCGAAACGAAACAGGAATAAAAGGAAATCAACATTTTACGGGGGTAATAAATGTTCAAAAAATTTTTTAAGGCGTTGCCGCGCATAGCCGCGATCGCCTGCGCACTCTTGACGGGCGCGTCGTTTGCGGCGTGCGACTTCGGTTCGGGTGGCAAGCATACGCACGACTATACAGACGCATGGGTGCAGGGCACAACGCAACATTGGAAAGAGTGCAGCGGTTGCGACGAAACGCAGGGCAAGGAAGATCACAGCTATTCGAACGGCGTGTGCACGGTTTGCCAAAAACCTCAGCCGCATACGCACGATTTTTCGGGCGCGTGGGTGCAGGGAGAAACCCGACATTGGAAAGAGTGCAGCGGCTGTAATGAAATGCAGGGTGCAGAGGGACATACTTATTCGGGCGGTAAGTGTTCCGTCTGCCAGAAGCCTGACCCGAGTGCGCACACGGAGCACGACTTTACGGGCGCGTGGGTGCAGGGTGAAAACAAGCACTGGAAGAAGTGTTCGGGCTGTGAACTAACACAGGGCGCAGAAGGGCATACCTATGTAAACGGTAAGTGTTCCGTCTGCAAAAAACCCGAGCCGCACACGGAGCACGACTTTACGGGCGCGTGGGTAACGGACGAAAACCAGCACTGGCATAAGTGTACGGGCTGCGAAGTAACGGACACCAAAGTAAGTCATACTTATACGAACGGCGTATGCGTATGCGGAAAGGCAGACCCGAATGCACCGAAGAAGTATTCCTTCCCTGCGAGCGTAGATTTCGGATACAACGTAGCGGTGCACGATCCTTCCATCTTCAAAGACCCCAAAGACGGTATATATTATGCGTTCGGCTCGCACTTCGCGGTGGCTTCTTCGACCGATCTCATTCAGTGGTCGCAGTTGGCGTGGGACAACGATTCGGACATTTTGTACGGCGGAAGTAAAGAAAATTGGAAGACCGTGCTTTCGCAGGGATATGCGCACGCAAACAATAATCCCGGGCACAACCTTTGCGAATCCACTTGGGCGCCCGACGTGGAGTATTATAACAACAAGTACTATATGTACGTTTCGCTCTCTACGTTCGCTACGAATCATTCCGCAATCGTGCGTGTGGAGGCGGATAACGTTTTAGGGCCTTACGGCAACGAGCAGATGATCGTAAAGAGTACCGCAGGGGTAGACGCGGTTAACTGCATCGACCCCGAGCTCTTCTACGATAAGGACGGCGGGCTCTGGATGGTGTACGGCTCTTTCTCCGACGGTATCTATATTAAGGAACTGCATAATTCGGGCGCACAGTGGGGAATGCCCAAAGAGAATGGATTCGGAACAAAGCTTTGGCAGGGAATTTCTCCTCCCGACGCGGCGCAGGGCGGACCGGAAGGACCGTATATTTTCCGCAACGGTGATTACTATTACTTAATGGTGAGTGACGGCAGTCTTTCGACCAACTATCATATGCGCGTCGCAAGGAGCACAAGCCCCGACGGACCTTACGTGGATATTACGGGCGCGGATATGGCTACGACGCACGGCAATGGGAACAAGCTCGCGGGCAACTGGAAGTTCGACGGCGAACAGGGCAAGGCCGCTTACGGGCACAACTCCGTGTGCGAGATCGACGGCGAATTCTTCGTGATTGCGCATATGCGTTATTATGATGCAAGCAGGACAGATTCTGCCAATGTGTCGCTTGGGCATAACGTGCGCGTGCACAGACTCTTATTCAACGAACAGGGCTGGCCGGTGCTTGCCACCGAGCGGTATGCGGGCGAAACGCTCGGCGCGATCTATGAGAGCGAGATCGTAGGCAGCTACGATTTGATTCTGCAAGACAACGGAACTTCCGCGGCGTTTGCAAATTCTTCGCGTTACACCTTTAAGGCAAACCATCAAATTACGGGCGCACAGAGTGGAACGTGGAGCTATAAAGCGAACGGAAACTATATCGAAATCACTTTGAATGGCGTGACTTATAAAGGTGTCGCAATGCCCGTTTGGACGGATAACGGCGGCAAAATCGCGCTTTCTGCGGTGTCGGACGAGGGCAGAAGTTTGTGGGCAAACTGCGTTCCTAATTCTTCTCAACCGACAGATCCGAATTTGGATATTGTCAAGCAAGTGGACGGTGCGGCGAAGAATACAAGCGTTGCGGCGTTCGACGCGGGCGACGGCTTTACCGTTTCCTTCCGCATAAATAACGTCACCGACGATTGGAAAGCGGTCGTTGTCGATATAAACGGAATGAGCATTACGCTTCCGAATATCGATACGGCGTTCAACTCGGTGGGCTTTCCTGCGGGAAATTGTTATCCTTTTAGTGCCGGCGCGAATCAAGCGGGATACGACTATGATTGTTACATGAATACGAATTGCTACGTTACGATTTCAATCAGTAAGACGAACGGCTTGCTCTACTATAAAAACGGCGTTTTAACGCAGAAGTATTTGCCGAACGCTGCGATCAACGGAACGAGTACGAACGTTCAAGGGTTTATTGAAAAACTCTTGGAGCTTATTGCAACGGACGGATTTATGTTTACGCCGAATACGTTTGCGGCTGCGGGTAATACGACTGCGAACAATACGATCGGCTCGGCAAGCGATTTGATCGTGTCGCTCGGTGCGGCAGACGCCCAAAAGGCTATGGCAATTTATAATTATTACAATTAAATAAAAAGAAAAAAACGGGGCACGGCGAAACGCTGTGCCCCGTTTTTGAATATCCGTAAAATTCTTTACAAACTGTCACGAATATGATATAATTAAAAAAACTTTCAAATGAAAAGGTAGGGGATTGTATGCGTTGTATGTATTGTGATTGTACGGAGAGCAAGGTAATCGATTCGCGTTCGGCGGACGACGACAGAACGATTCGGCGCCGCCGCGAGTGTATCGGCTGCGGAAGAAGATTTACGACCTATGAAACCATCGAAGTTACGCCCGTCCTCGTCGTCAAATCGGACGGCAACCGTCAGGCGTTCGACGTGGGTAAAATCAAGCGCGGAATCGTAAAGGCTTGCGAAAAGCGCCCCGTGCCCGCAGAAAAAATCGACGCTCTTGCGGAGGATATCGCAAAGCGCGTATACAACTCCATGGAAACCGAAGTATCGTCGAAAGAAATCGGCGAACTTGTTATGGACGGTTTGAAGGAGCTCGACGAGGTCGCATACGTTAGATACGCTTCGGTATACCGTTCCTTTAAGGATATTTCCTCCTTCATGTCCGAACTGCAAAAGATGATGGAGAAAAAAGAAAATTAAATTTCGGGAGATCGTATGAGTTTGAAAACGGTAAACGCGGGCGGTCTTTTGATCGGCGGCGGACATATTTCCGTACAGAGCATGACGAAGGTAAAAACGGGCGACGTAGATCATTGCGTCGCTCAAATTCTGAGTCTCGAAGAGGCGGGGTGCGAAATGATCCGTTCCTCGGTGCTCGACGAGGAGGACGCGCGCGCATTCAAAAAAATCAAGGAACGAATCCATATTCCCATCGTTGCGGACATTCACTTTTCTTCTAAGCTCGCGGTGCTTGCCGTGGAGAACGGTGCGGATAAGCTACGCGTGAATCCCGGCAATTTGGGCGGCGACAAAGAGGTCTCCCTCGTTGCGGACTGCATTAAAAGGCATCACATTCCCGTGCGCGTAGGGGCGAATACGGGCAGTATCGAAAAGCGCCACTACGAAAAATACGGCAGAAGCGCGAAGGCGCTCGTTCTGAGCGCGCTCGAAAGCGTGAAGGCGTTCGAAAAGAAGGGCGTGAACGATATCGTGATTTCCGTCAAGGCTTCCGACGTTCCGCTCACCATAGAGGCGTACAGGCTTTTAAGCCGAAAGACGGGCTATCCGCTCCATTTGGGCGTGACCGAAGCGGGCGCGGGCGAAGCGGCTCTCATCAAGAGCGCGATCGGGATCGGCGCGCTCCTTGCGGACGGCATCGGCGATACCATTCGCGTGTCTTTGACGGGCGATCCCGTGGAAGAGGTCTACGCCGCACGGCAAATATTACGCGCGTGCGGGCTGGATAAAGAGTTCGTCGAGGTGGTCTCCTGTCCGACCTGCGGGCGGTGCGAATACGACTGCCGGGGGCTTGCAAAGAAGGTGAACGAGCGCGTAAAGGGCGTAAAGAAGCGTTTGAAGATCGCCGTCATGGGCTGCGTCGTAAACGGACCCGGCGAAGCGAAGGAGTGCGACTTAGGGATTGCCGGCGGCAGAGAGTATTGCATGATATTTTACGGCAAGGGCGAACAGATGCGCGTAAACGCAAATGACGCGGAGCGTGCGTTCTTTGAAAAATTAGAAGAGCTTATCAAATGAAGAGCAGAGCATATTTAGAGGAAATCAGAAAATCGGAAGGGCTTGAACGGGCAATTCTCAAAGATATCATCGTCGAGGGCACCAAAGCGACCTTTCGGCTTATCACCGATAAAACGTATTCGGGAGAGGACGTAAATTACGCAACGAAGGTTTCTCAAAAATACGCGCCCGCAGGGTTTACGGCAGTTGCAAGCGTGATGAAATCCGTGCCCGAGGGGGCGGCGGTTTCAAGGTTTATCAAAGAATACCTCGCCAAAAAATATCCCGTCGTTTCGGCGTTCGTCGAGGACGGCGACGTGCGCGCGGAGGCTGGCGCGGGCGGCGGCACTTTCGTCGTGAAGGTCGGCAGGGACGAGGCGACCCGCTTTTCGGGTACGGAGCTTATCGACGCGCTCACGAAGGAGCTTTCTCTGCGGTTTTGCGGCGTGTGGAGCGGAGAAGTCGAGCTTCGCAAGAGCTCCGAGTACGAGATCAAAGAGGAGGAAGAGCCCGAAGAATACGTGCTTACGAGCCGCAGCTTCCCGATCGAGGACTATATCGCGATCGACGGAGCAAAGCCCGCGCGTGCGATCTATATTGCAGACCTCAATTCGGAGGCGCAGGATCTGACCGTGTGCGGAAACGTGATGTACGCGGAGGAGCGCACGAGCAAGAACGGAAAATCCTATTTTATCTTTACGGTAACCGACGGAACGGGGCAGCTCCGCGCGGCGTATTTTACGAAAAAAGCGACCGTCGAAAAGGTGCGTAAAATCCAGCGCGGCGACTTTATCTGCCTTACGGGCAACAACGAAATTTATAACGGCGGGCTGGCGTTTACGGCGAATAAGGTGGACTTCGGAATGCCGCCCAAGGGCTTCGAGCCCGAACAGCGTCCCTCGCTTCCCGTGCCCGCGCGCTATAAAAAGGTCGTGCCCGTGAGCATTGCCGACTACGAGCAGAGCGATTTATTCGGAAAGGAAACGCTTCCGCAGGACCTTATTAGCCGCGATTTCGTCGTGTTCGATTTGGAGACGACGGGGCTGAATAATTCGGACGCGGGCGGTATGATGGACCACGTCATCGAAATCGGCGCGGTGCGCATTCACGAGGGTAGGATCGTAGAAAAGTTCGCTTCTTTCGTCGCTTGCCCCGTGAGGATCAGCGAGGAGATCACGAGGATCACGGGGATCGATTCGAGTATGCTCGCAGGCGCGCCCGAGGTAGGCGAAGTTATGGCGGACTTTTATAAATTCTCGGACGGGGCGGCGCTCGTCGGGCACAACGTGCAGTTCGACATCAAATTCGTCAGGCACTACGCGGGGATCGAGGGCTACCGCTTCGAACACAGGCTTTACGATACCTTAACGTTTGCGCAGCAGGTTTTAAGGCTGTCGAATTATAAATTGAATACGGTTGCCGATCACTTCAATTTCAAGTTCAATCACCACCGCGCCTACGACGACGCCTACGTGACCGCAAAGGTGTTTATCGAGCTTGCCCGCACGAACAAGGGGCTTCCGCAATATTAAAAAAATTTTCAAGAAAACACTTGCGTTTTCTGGCAGGATATGGTATAATTCAAATACTTAATCTGATAGGATGTGGATTGAGAGCGGGTCTCCGCTCTCAATTTTCATAAAAGAGGGATCAAAGTGAAAGTAAAGCCCGTAAAAGATGTGATCGATTTTTTGCAGCCGATCGTAAAGGAGTTCGAGGCGGAGATCATCGACGCGGAATGGAATATGCGCGAGAGCTCTTTAACGCTTATCATCGACAGCAAGAACGGCGTCGATTTGGATTTGCTCGAAAAGGTGCACCGCGCGGTGGACGCTCCGCTCGACGAACTCGATCCCACCTTCGGGAGCGCGTACACGCTCAACTGTTCGAGTCCCGGACTCGACCGTCCCTTCAAAACGGAGCAGGACTTTATAAGACACATGGGTGAAAAAATCGAAGTTCATCTCTACGCGCCCGTGGACGGGAAGAAGTACTTCGAGGGCGAGCTTGTAGCTTTCGAAGAGGGCAAAATCAGAATCAAGACGGAAGAGGGAGAAAAGGAATTCCCTTTTGAAAAGACGGCGAAGGTCTGTCTTTTGATCGAAGTATAAAAAGTCCGGAAATACATACGGAGTAATCAATAAGGAGATATTATGGTAAACAAAGATTTCTTTGCGGCGCTTGCCGACTTGGAACGGGAAAGGGGAATCAGCGAAGAGGTGTTCTTAGGTGCGCTCTCCACGGCGCTTGCGTCCGCGTATAAGCGGCTCAACGAGGGGAACAGCGCAAACGTAGACGTTCAGCTCAATCCCGAAAAGTGCACGATCCGATTTTATTACACGCGCACGGTCGTCGACGCGGAAGAGGCGGGCGACGGCGAAATCACCTTGAAGGACGCAAAGCTCGAAAAGAAGAGCGCAAAGGTGGGCGACGTGCTTTCGAAGGAATTCGTTCCCAAAGATTTTTCGCGTATCGCGGCGCAGACGGCAAAGCAGGTCATTCTGCAACGCCTGCACGAGACGGAGCGCGACAATACGCTCTCGGAATTTACCGATAAAGAGGGAGAGCTCATGAGCGGGCTCGTCCGCAAGGTGGACTCCCGCAGCGTGTATATCGAGCTCGGCAAGGGCACGATCGAGGGAATCCTGCTTCCGCAGGATCAAGTCCCCGGCGAACGCTACGAGGCGGGCGACAGACTCAAAGTGTTTGTAAAGCGCGTCAAGAGCGGCGGCAGAAACGCGCAGGTGCTCGTATCGCGTTCCGCTCCCGGACTCGTGAGACGGCTCTTCGAAGAGGAAGTGCCCGAAATCAAACAGGGAGTGGTGCTCATTAAGAGCGTTGCGCGCGAGGCGGGACACAGAACGAAAATTGCGATCGCTTCCTCCGATCCCAGAATCGACGCAGTGGGCGCGTGCGTAGGCAACAAGGGCGCGCGTGTCAACGCAGTCGTGCAGGAGCTCGGCGGCGAAAAAGTGGATATCATTCTTTACAGCGAGAATCCCTTGGAATTTATTGCAAAGGCGCTCTCTCCCGCGACGGTCGTATCCATCACGCAGACAGACGAGAAGGCGGCGGTTGCGGTCGTTCCCGACGACAAGCTCTCGCTTGCGATCGGCAGAGACGGACAGAACGCCCGTCTTGCGGCGCGGCTCACGGGCTGGAAGATCGACGTGAAGAGTGCGTCCGCGGCGGAAAAGCTGCATATCGGCGAGTACGAATCTCCCGAAGAGGCGGAAGCACCCGCCCCCGAAGAGGAGAGCGATGTCTGAAAAAAAAGTTCCTCTCAGAATGTGCATGGCGTGCAGAGAGAGAAAGAATAAAAAAGAGATGCTCCGCGTCGTGAAGAGCGAGAGCGGCGTTCATCTTGATTTTACGGGCAAGGCGGAGGGGCGCGGCGCGTATCTTTGCAACAGCGAGGCGTGCCTCAAAAAACTCTTGCGCTATAAGCTCGTCAATAAGACCTTCTCGTGCGAAATCAGCGAAGAGGTTTACAGCGCAATCGAAGAGGAATTCCGTGGACACAAACAAAATTGAAGCATATTTGGGTTTTGCACTCAGGGCGGGAAAGCTCGTCTTGGGGCTGAATTCCATCGAAACGGTAAAAAAGGGGGTCTATTGCCTGCTCCTCGACGAGGGGGCGGCAAAAAATTCCCACAAAGAGGCCCGCAAACTCAAAGAAAAGTTTGCCTGTCCGTTGATTATTATAAAGGACTTGGGCGCGCTTATTAAGCGCGAGGGCTGTAAGTTAGCTGCATTAAAAGATTCTTCGCTCGCAGAGGCGATTCTCAAAGAAGCGGGCGATAAAGGTATTTCGATCGAAGGAGCAATCGGGTAAAATATGGCAGTCGATATCATGGAAAAATTAAATACTCTTCTCGGAGAGAAGGGCGTGGGTGCGATCTCGAAGCAAATTGCAATCAACGAGAAAGACATCGCTGCGCTCTCGAAAAAAATCGCCGAGATCTTAGCGGAAAAGCGCGCCGAGGAAGAGGCAAGAGCGGCGGCGGAAGCGGCGCGTTTGAAAGAAGAAGCGGAGAAAAAGGCGGCGGAAGAGGCGGAAAAAGCCAAACAGCAAGCGGCGCTTGCCGAAAAGGAGTCCGAAGCGAAAGCGGAGGAGCCTAAAAACGAAGAGCCCGCTCCCGCGCAGCCCGCAGCTCCCGCGCGTCCCGCTACGTACCGACCCGAAAGCGGCGCTTCCGCGCGTCCTGCACCCCGCGCCCCGCAGGCAGGCGGACGGGGAAATACCTACATTCCTTCGAAACCGACGAACGGGGCACAGCGCCCGCAGGGCGCTCGTCCGCCCTTCAATCCGCAGCGCCCGCAGGGGAGCTTCCAAAGGCCCATGGGCGGCTTGCGCGCTCCCGTCGCGCCCCCGCCTCCCCCTCCTACGCAGAGAAGGGACGCGCCGAAGAAGTTCGAAAAGACCTACGTCGAACGCCGCCCCGTCAACAAGCGCGCGCTGCAACGCCAGCAGGGCGCGGACGTAAACGACTTCGACGAGGATAAGAGCGGTTACCGCAAGGCGCGTTTCGGTAAAAAGAACGCGAAGAAAGAAACGCAGACCATTAAAATCGAACACGCGGTCGTGACGAGCAAGGAAATCCCCATCAAGGAGCTCTCTGAAAAGCTCGGTATTTCCGCGGTGGAAATTACGAAACGCCTCTTCAAAGAGGGCGTTATGAAGACGGTCAACGAATCGATCGACTACGACAACGCGGCGTATATCGCGTTGGAGCTTGGGATCGACCTCGAATACAAGCCCGAAAAGACGGCGGAGGAAGCCCTCTTCGAGGAGCACGGCGCGGACGAGAGCGAGAACACCGTCACCCGTGCGCCCGTCGTTACCGTGATGGGTCACGTCGACCACGGTAAAACCTCACTCCTTGATAAGATCCGTTCGACGAACGTCACGGCGGGCGAGGCGGGCGGCATTACGCAGAGCATCGGCGCGTACACCGTCACGCTTGCCGAGGGCAAACAAATCACCTTTATCGATACCCCCGGTCACGAAGCGTTTACGGCGATGCGTGCCCGCGGTGCGAAAATCACGGATATCGTCGTTTTGGTCGTTGCGGCGGACGACGGAATCATGCCGCAGACCGTAGAGGCGATCAATCACGCAAAGGCGGCGGACGTGCCCATCATCGTCGCTATGAACAAAATGGATAAACCGCAGGCAGAGCCCGACAAGGTGAAGCAGGGACTTCTCAACCACGGACTCGTGCCCGAGGAATGGGGCGGCGACGTCATCGTCGTGCCCGTATCCGCAAAGACGGGCGAGGGAATCGATTCCCTGCTTGAAAATATCTATCTGCAAGCGGAGATGAACGAGCTCAAAGCCAACCCCGACCGCAAGGCGCGCGGCGTCGTTATCGAGGCGAAGCTCGACAAGGGCAAGGGCCCTATGGCAAGCGTGCTCGTGCAGAACGGTACGCTCCGCACGGGCGACAACCTCATTTCGGGTATGACGATGGGCAGAGTCCGCGCTATGTTCGACGACAACGGCAAGATGGTCAAAGAGGCAGGTCCTTCCATGGCGGTCTCCGTATTGGGACTTGAAGACGTGCCCAACGCGGGCGATAGTATTTACGCCGTCGATCAATCGCTCATGAAGAAGGTGCAGGAGGAGCGCAAGACGCATTTGCGCGAATCCATGGTCAAGGAGACGCAGAAGCTCTCTATCGACGACTTCTTCAAACAGGCGGATGCGGATTCGAAAAAGGCGTTCAACGTCATTATCAAAGCGGACGTTCAGGGCTCGGTCGAGGCGCTTAAAGCTTCCCTCGTGAAGCTCTCGAACGAGGAAGTGGAAATCAAAATTTTGCACGCGGCGGCGGGCGCGGTCACCGAGAGCGACGTCATGCTCGCGGAATCGGCGAAGGCAATGATCATCGGCTTCAACGTCCGTCCCGACGCGAAGGCGAAGACGCTTGCGGAGCGTTCCAAAGTAGACGTAAGACAGTACCGTATCATCTATGAGCTTTTGGACGATATGGAGAACGCGCTCAAAGGAATGCTCTCGCCTAAGTATCAGGAAGTTTACATGGGCAAGGCGGAGGTCAAGCAGACCTTCAATATCACGGGCGTGGGCACTGTTGCAGGCTGCTACGTGACGGAAGGCAAGCTCGTGCGCGGCGGAAAACTTCGCATTTACCGCGACAATATCATGATCGTCGAGGGCGGCGTGAAGCAGCTCAAACGCTTTAAGGACGACGCGAAGGAAGTTACTTCGGGTATGGAATGCGGCTGCGCGATCGACGGCTTCAACGAAATCAAGATCGGTGACTTTATCGAATGCTATCTCATTGAGGAAGTGAAACGGGCATGAAGGGGCAACGGCACGACCGCGTAGACAGCGAATATAAAAAGGAAATTTCCTCCGTGATTTCGAATGCTCTCAAAAATAAAGAGCCGGAACTCAGAGGAATCATCTCCGTGACGGGAGCGGACGTTTCGCCCGATTTTAAGACGGCGAAGGTGTTCGTAAGCGTGTTGGGGAAGAATAAAGACGAGGAAAACCGTACCTTCCAAATCATAGCGGAGAACGCGGGATTCATTCGTCACGAGCTCTCCCTCGTCATGCGCACGCGCACCGTGCCGCAGCTCACCTTCGTGCGGGACGGAAGTATGGAATACGGCTCGAAGATGGACGCGCTCTTTTCCGATCTTCATAAGAACGACTAAGGACGAGAAATGACGACTCTCAAAGAAATTGCAAAAATTCTGAAACAATGTAAAAGCGCGGTGATATTTACGCACACGCGCCCCGACGGCGACACAATCGGGGGCGCGATGGCTCTCTCCCGCGCTCTTTCTTTTTGTGGGATCGAGAACGAGGTTTTGAGCGACGGGGAAATCCCCGAACGCTTCGATTATCTTGACGGCGTAAAGGAAATTAAGACGTCGCCTTCGTTCGACGCGGAATGCTTTATTTGTATCGATTCGAGCACGGAATCGCGGCTCGGCTTGCTGCGCGATACCTTCCTTGCGGGCGTAAAGAAGAAGATTACGGTAAACGTGGATCACCATATTTCGAATACGCACTACGCGAAGTATAATTTCGTAAGGGACCGCGCGAGCAACTGCGAAAACATTTTAGAGCTTATCAAAGAGCTCGGCGCGCCGATCACAAAGGAAATTTCCGAATTTCTTATGACGGGCATGGTCACCGATTCGGGCGGATTCTCCCACAACGACGTGAACGGGGATTCCTTCCGCGCGGCGGGTGAGGTCGCGGACGCGGGCGCGGACGTGTGTAAAATCAGTTACGAGGTCATGAAAAAGCAAACGCGCCCCCGCGCGCAGTTCTATTTGAAAGCGCTTTCCCGCCTTCGCTTCCTTCTCGACGATAAGCTGACGGCGGTCGTTGTGCCGCAAGCGCTTCTCGACGAATTCGGCTTAAAGCCGGACGCGACCGAGGGGCTCGTGGACTTCGGGCTTACGATCGAGAGTACGGAAGTCAGCACCTGCTTCCTCGAAGTAAAAAAAGGACAGTACAAGGTCTCGTTCCGCTCCAAAGGCAAAGTCAACGTGAACGAGGTGGCGGGCGTATTCGGCGGCGGCGGACATATTTTGGCAAGCGGCTGCGTGCTCTTCGGCGAAGAGGAAGAGGTCGTTGAAAAAATCAAGTACGCCGTTTGGCAAAGACTTTAATTTATGACGGGTTTTATCAATATCAAGAAAGAGACGGGCGTTTCGTCCGCCTTTGTTGTAAACAAAATCAAACGGCTTGCCAAAACTCCCGCGGGGCACATGGGTACGTTAGACCCGCTTGCTTCGGGCGTGCTTCCCGTGGGCGTAGGGAACGCCTGCCGCCTGTTCGATTATTTTTCGGATAAGCGAAAGACGTATCTTGCGCGCTTCCGCTTCGGCGTGACGACGGAAACGCTCGATAACGAGGGCGAAAAAGTATTCAAGGGCGAAGTGCCTACGGAAAAGGAGATTTTAAGCGCGCTGCCCGCTCTTACGGGTAAGATTTCGCAGATACCGCCCGCATACAGCGCAAAGAGCGTGAACGGCGTTCGCAGCTACGCGTTGGCGAGGGCTGGCAAGGAAGTGGAGCTTGCGCCCAAGGAAGTAGAGATATTCTCGTTCCGCCTAACGGAACAGACCGCACCCGACGAATTTTCGTTCGAAATTATTTGCGGGAGCGGCACTTATATCCGCGCACTTGCCCGCGACCTTGCCAAAAAACTGAATACGTATGCTTATATGAGCAAGTTGGAACGTACGGCAAGCGGCGTTTTTACGATTGAAAGTGCGGTCGCGCTCGATAAGTTGACCGCGGAAAATTTGAACGAATTTCTGATTCCCACGGAGGAGGTTTTACCCTATCCCGTGCTGAATTTGGAGAGCCCGCGCGTCTTTAACGGCTTACAGGAGCGCGTTTCGGAAAAGGACGGACTTTATAAACTGTATCGAAGCGGCGAATTTTACGGAATCGCAAGCGTAAAGGACGGGCTTTGTAAAGCGGAGAAAAAGCTATGCTGAAAGTTCTTGGCGAAGGGGATAAATATTTGGAGTCCTGCGCTCTGCTTCTCGGCGGCTTCGACGGATTTCATTTGGGGCATAGCGCGCTATTGAACGCGGCGAAACAAACGGGACTTCCCGTGGGACTTATGACGATTTCGGGCGGCAAGGCAGGTAGCGATATTTTTACCCTTGCGGAGCGCGAAGTTATTTTCGATAGGGCAGGGTTTTCCTTCGTTTGGGAAATCGAATTTACGAAAGCGTTTCAAAATACTTCGGCGGAAGATTTTTTACACGGTTTGTTTGAAAAAATTGCCGCAAAAGCGGTGTTTTGCGGCGAGGATTTCCGCTTCGGAAAAGGCGCATATGGTACGATAGAACTCTTAAAAAAACTTGCGCCCTGTCCCGTAAATATTCTTCCTCTTGAAAAGGTGAACGGGAAAAAGGTTTCCGCAACCGAAATCAAAAATTATCTTGCCGAAGGGCAAATGAGAGAGGTAAACCGCCTGCTTTCTTCGGACTTCTTTTTACAGGGGATCGTGGAGCGCGGGCGCGGCGTGGGGCACACCTACGGCTTTCCCACCCTCAACGTTAGCTATCCCAAAGAAAAATTTGCGCTTTCAGAAGGGGTCTACGGCGGCTATGCCGAAACGGATGCAGGGCGGTATCCTTCGGTCATCAACTTCGGCGCGCGCCCCACGTTCGGCGTGGAGGAAAAGAAGGTCGAGGCGTATTTGAAGGGCTTTTCGGGCGATTTGTATGAAACGACGGTGCGGATTTTCCCCACCGAATTTCTGCGCCCGATCCAAAAATTTTCGTCGGAAGAAGAACTGAAAAATCAATTAAAAAAGGACATTCAAAAGATATGATAAAATTCGGACCGAGCGGCAATTCGGAGAGCTTTTATGCGGAGGGATTCGAGCACAGCGAGGATTCGGCGGCGTTCGTAAAGGGGCGCGGGCTCGACTGCTTCGAATACTCCTTCGGGCGGGGCGTGCGCATGACGGAGAGCAAGGCGATCTCCATCGGCGACGCGTTTCAGGAGGCGGGTATTGAAATTTCGGTGCACGCGCCTTATTTTATCAACCTCGCCAACCCCGACGACGAAATGGCGGCAAAGTCCTACGGCTACGTGCTCGACAGCGGTAGGGCGTTAAAGCTCATGCAGGGAAAAAGGTGTGTGTTCCACCCCGCGACCGAAGGCAAGGAGACGCGGGAAATAGCTTTTGCTCGCACCCTCGACAGGGTAAAAATTTTAAGGGACTATATCTATCTGAACGATTTGCAGGATTTAATCTTCTGCCCCGAGACGATGGGGAAATTAGCCCAAATCGGAACGATCGAGGAGATCGTGGAAATCTGTTTGGTCGACCCCGTGTTCACGCCCTGCGTCGATTTCGGACACGTGAACGCCCGCGAGCAGGGGTCTTTGAAGCGTGCCGAGGATTACAAGAGCCGTCTTTCGTATATGATCGAAAAGCTCGGCTATGAGAGAATGAAGAACTTCCATGTGCATTTCTCCAAAATCATGTACGGCGCAAAAGGGGAGATCAAACACTTAACGTTTGAGGACACCGTCTACGGTCCTGAATTCGAGCCGCTTGCCGAGGTGCTGCACGAGCTGAAATTAGAGCCGTATATCGTGAGCGAATCGGCGGGCACGCAAGCCGAGGACGCCGCCGAAATGAAGCGGATATACTTTTCAAAATAACAGATTTTAATTTTTTCAACCGTTCCCGAAAGGAGCGGTTATTTTTTTATTCAAAAATTGCAATTATCAATATGGTGTAAATAAGTTGCAAAAAATCACAAGATATGGTATAATTTGGAAGCGGAATTCTTTCGGCATAATTTTTTGCATACAATTTTGAAAAACCCCGCTTCATGAGGTACATATGGAAGAAAAAGAACAACACTATAATGCGAATGATATCACCATTCTCGAAGGGTTAGACGCCGTCCGTCTGCGCCCCGGTATGTATATCGGGTCTACGGGACAGAAGGGACTTCATCACATTCTTTGGGAAATCGTGGACAACGCGATCGACGAGGCGGCGAACGGCTATGCCGATACGATCGACGTGCATATTTATAAGGACGGGAGCGTATCCGTTGAGGACAACGGACGCGGTATCCCCACGGACATTCACCCCAAAACCAAGGTCTCGGGCGTACAGGTCGTATTTACGCAGCTCCACGCGGGCGGTAAATTCGACGAGCATAACTATTCCTTCTCGGGCGGCTTGCACGGCGTGGGCGCTTCGGTCACGAACGCGCTCTCCAAGTGGCTCAAAGTCCGCGTTTACAAAGAGGGAAAAGTCTACGAAATGGAGTTCCACTCCTACTACGACGAGGCGAAGAAGAAATACGAATCGGGCGTGCCCGTCGCTCCCTTAAAGGACTTGGGACGCAAGACGGACAAGCACGGCACGTTCGTGCACTTCATGCCCGACGACAAGGTCTTTGCAACGACGAACTTTCAGCTTTCGACGATCTCCAACCGTCTCAACGAGCTTGCCTTTCTCAATAAGGGACTGAAAATCACGCTCACCGACGAGCGCATCACCATGAACGAATTCAAGGGCGAGGAAGAGGACGACGAGAACGTTCAGCTCGATTTGATGGGAGTTACGCAGCCCTACTCGGTGACCTACTGCTACGAGGGGGGAATTTCCGACTTTGTCGAGCACCTCAACGAGGGCAAGACGAAGCTCTTCCCCAAGCCTATCTATTACAAGGGTGAGAAGGACGGAATTTTGGTGGAGTTCGCCATTCAGCATACGAACGAATACACCGAAAATCTTTTCTCCTTCGTAAACAATATCCCGACCCCCGAAGGCGGCTTCCACGAAATGGGTTTCCGCGCGGGCATTACGCGTGTTTTGAACGACTACGCGCGCGAGACGAAGGCGCTCAAAGATAAAGACCCCAATTTCTTAGGCGACGACTTCCGCGAGGGACTTACGGCGGTGCTCTCCATTAAAATGAAGAACGTGCAGTTCGAGGGGCAGACCAAGACGAAGCTCGGCAATCCCGAGGCGCGTTCCCCCGTAGAGGGCTGTACCTCGGAGGGCTTGCACGAGCTTGCGGCGAACAAGGACTTCAAGAAGACCTTTGACGAAATGATCAAGAAGGCGCAGGGCGCGGCAAAGGCGAGAATCGCGGCGCGGCAGGCAAAGGACACGGCGCGCGCAAAGAACAGTATCGACTCCTGGACGCTCGTCGGAAAGCTCGCTTCCTGCACGGGCAGACATCCCGAGGAAAACGAGCTGTTTATCGTAGAGGGCGATTCCGCGGGCGGCACTGCAAAGCAGGCGCGCGTAAGGCAGTTCCAATCCATTCTGCCTCTCCGCGGCAAGCCTTTGAACGTGGAGAAAAAGCGTATCGATCAGGTGCTTGCGAACGAGGAGATCCGCACGATCATCTCGGCGCTGGGCGCAGGGATCGGCAACGACTTTAACATCGAAAAAATCAACTATCACAAAGTCATCATTCTTTCCGATGCGGACCAGGACGGCTTCCATATCCGCTGTATTCTTTTGACCTTCTTCTTCCGCTATATGCGCGATCTCGTGAACGAGGGCAAGGTCTATATCGGAATGCCGCCTTTGTACAAGGTGTACAAGCAGGGCGGCGGCGTGGAGGAATACGCCTACGACGACAACGAATTGCAGGAAAAGATCGACAAGGTGGGCAGGGGATATCTCATTCAGCGGTATAAGGGCTTGGGCGAAATGAGCGCCGAGCAGCTCTGGAAAACGACAATGGACCCCGAACGCAGAAACTTGACGCAGGTGACGATCGAGGATGCGGTCGCCGCCGACAACATGATCGCAACGCTCATGGGCGACAGGGTAGAGGGAAGAAAAGAATTCCTTGCCCGCAACGCGAATTTCAACAAAGAGGACGCGTTTATCGACAGAGTAAAGCTCAAAAAGGAGAACTCCGATGAAGAAAAATGAGAGAGAAAATGAGGAGCGCAAGGGCACGCTGTTCGTAACGCCCCTCGAAGAAGTTCTTCCTTCGAGTATGCTCCCCTATGCGGAATTCGTCATTCTTGACCGTGCGCTTCCGCGCGTGGAGGACGGCTTAAAGCCCGTTCAGCGCAGAATTTTATATACCATGTACGAAATGGGACTTCTGCCCGATAAGCCGCACAAGAAGTCGGCGCGTATCGTCGGTGACTGCATGGGTAAGTATCACCCGCACGGCGACTCGTCCGTGTACGACGCAATGGTGCGCATGGCGCAGGAATTCAACATGGGCAGAACGCTCGTCAACGGTCACGGCAACTTCGGCTCGGTCGACGGCGACCCTGCCGCGGCAATGCGCTATACCGAGGCGCGCTTAGAGCCGATCGCGCTCGAACTTTTACGCGACCTTGAAAAGAACACCGTTCCGTTTTCGCTGAACTTCGACGACTCCTTAAAAGAGCCCGATATGCTGCCCGGCCGTTTCCCCAACCTGCTTGTGAACGGCTCTTCGGGTATCGCCGTGGGACTTGCCACGAACATTCCGCCGCACAATCTTGCGGAGTGTATCGACGGCGTGGTCGCCTATATCGACAAACCGACCATCAAGCTCAACGAGATGCTCTCCTATATCAAAGCGCCCGATTTTCCTACGGGCGGCTGGATCATTGCGAACGAGCTCAACCAGGCGTATAGAACGGGTAAGGGCAGAATAACGCTCCGCGCGAAGATCGTCGTCGAGGACGGCGATTCGGAGAGCAAAAAGAATATCGTCATTACCGAGCTTCCCTATCAGGTCAACAAAGCAAGCCTGTTAAGGCATATCGCGGAGCTTCGCGACGAGAAGAAGGAGGAATTTGCCTTCATCACCAAGGTCAGCGACGAATCGGACAGAAACGGTATGCGCGCCGTCATCGAGGTGCGCGCCGAGTCGGATATCAACAAGGATTTGAAGCTCCTGTACAAGCATACCGATCTGGAAATCACCTTCGGTATGAACATGGTTGCGATCGCCCGCGGCAAGCCCGTTCAGATGGGGCTCATGGAGATCATCAAGCACTACGTAAACTACCAAAAGGAAGTCGTATTGCGCCGCACGCGGTTTGAGCTCAATCAGGCAAAGGAACGCTGCCATATTTTGGAAGGGCTTATCATTGCCGTCCGGAATATCGACGAGGTCATTAAAATCATCAAACAGGCGGAGTCCACCTCGGACGCGCGCGACAAGCTCCGCGCCCGCTTCAGTCTTTCGGAAAAGCAAGCGCAGGCGATCCTCGATTTGCGACTTGCCCGCCTCACCAAGCTCGAAGTGTTCAAGCTCGAAGAGGAGCTCAAAAAGCTCAAAGAGCTCATTGAAAAGCTCACGGCGATCGTAGCAAGCAACCGCTTGCAGTTGCAGGTCGTCAAGGAAGAAATTCTCGAAATCAAGAAAAAATACAAGACGCCTAGAAAGTCGCAGTACGTCTTTTCGGAGGACGAGGCGGCGGCGGAGCGCAAGGATATCCGCGGTCCGGGCGTAAAGAGTCATATGCTCATATGCGCGGACGGCAGATTCAAATGCGTCAGCGAGAAGAATTACAATATGTCGAACAGAGCAGTCACGGAAAAGACGGCAATTACGACCGTACCGAAAAAGCGTGTTTCCGTCATGTCCGACCAGACGGTTTTGATCTTCACCGACAAGGGAAACTGTTATCCGCTCGCCGCAGAGAGCGCGAACTGCAAGTTCGGCGATACGGGCTTCGAGCTGAGCGATTTCTTTAACGAAGTGGACAGCGACGAAAAGATCGTCTCCGTCGTGCCTGCGGGGGACGAGGGAAGACTCCTGTTTATCACCAAGCGCGGTATGCTCAAATGCTCGGATCGGAGCGAATACGCAACGGGCAAATTCCCGTATCCCGCGCTTCGGCTCAACGAGGGGGACAGCGTTCTCAACGTTCAGCTTGACGAGGAAGACGACTATATTACGGCGTTTTTCGTCACGCGCGACGGAATGTGCCTGAATGCGAAAAAGGACGATATCCCCGTGCAGGGCAGATTTTCGGGCGGCGTAAAGGGCATGAATCTGAAAGAGGGGGACGAGGTGATTTTCGGCTCGCAGATCGACGGCGAGGGCGAAATCGTCGTGGCGACCACGGAAGGCAGATTCAAGCGCGTGATCGCGGCGCAAATCGACCCCATTTCGCGCAACTGCAAGGGCGTGAAAATCGCAAATCTCGGAGGAGAGCATATTATCTTTGCGAACTACGTAACGACGCCTTATCAGCTCGCGCTCATGTTCAAGAACGGCAAGATGAAGGAGATTTCCACCGAGGATATCCCCATCGACGCAACCAACACGCGCGGCAGAACGGTAAAAGGAGTCAAAGAAACTCCGAAAGCCGTATTTGCAATGGATTGATTTTCCGCAAAAAAAGGGCGGTAAAAAACTTGCCTTTTTGCGCGTAAAGAGCTATAATAGTATTACAACTGAATTTTCTTTGGGGCGGGGTGTGATTCCCCACCGGCAGTAAAGTCTGCGAAGAGCTTGCGCTCCCGAACGGGTGAAATTCCCGTACCGACGGTATAGTCCGGATGATAAAAGAAAGGTAAAACAGTATTTTTGCGCCCCGTAATTTACGGGGCGTTTTTTTACCGAAAGAAAATTCACAAATTTTCGGAGGTATTTTTATGGAAGAGAATCAAACGGAAACGAACGAGGAACAGACCGTGG
>JAIDSX010000162.1 GCA_029060985.1 Clostridia bacterium
GCCGTTATCAAGGCGGAAACAACGCGGGGCATACCGTCATCAACGAACGCGGAAGATTTATTCTCAATCTTCTTCCTTCGGGCATTTTGCGCGAGGAAGTCGTCAACGTTTTGGGCGCGGGAATGGTCGTAGACATCAAACACCTTTCCGAGGAGATGGCGCGCCTTACGGAGCGCGGGATCAAAATCACGCCCAAGAATTTGAAAATCAGCGACAGAGCGGTCATCACCATGCCCTATCACGTCAAGCTCGACTGCCTTGAAGAGGAGCGCCTTGCCGATAAGAAGTTCGGCTCGACCCGCCGCGGCATCGCGCCCGTATATTCCGACAAATACATGAAAAAAGCGTTCCGTATGGGGGAACTCTTCCATAAAGAGCTCTTAAAGGAACGCGTGAAGGAAATCGTGGAGTGGAAGAATCTTACGATCGTCGGGGGATATAAAAGCGAGCCCGTTTCGGTTGAGGAAATGCTCGAATACTTTGAAAAGTACGGCGAAGCGCTCAAACCCTTTATTACGGATACGGGACTGTATCTCAACGAGGCGGAAAAGGCAGGCAAGAAAATCATGTTCGAGGCGCAGCTCGGCGCGCTTCGGGATATCGATTTCGGCATTTATCCCTATACTTCGAGCTCCTCGACGATTGCGGCGTACGCGCCCATCGGCGCGGGCGTGCCCAATCTGAAAATTGAAAAGTCCATCGGTATCATGAAAGCGTATTCGACCTGCGTGGGCGAAGGACCTTTCACGGCGGAATACTTCGGCGACAAGGCTCATAAGCTGAGAGAAGCGGGCGGCGAATACGGCGCGGCGACGGGAAGACCCAGAAGAGTTGGACCCTTCGACGTCGTGGCTTCCTCCTACGGAATCCGCTGTCAGGGCGCAGACGAAATCGCGCTCACGAAGCTCGACGTTCTCACGGGCTTTGACGAGCTTGAAATTTGCACCGCGTACGAGCTTGACGGGAAAATTATTAAAGAATTCCCGTTCCCCGACGTTCTCGATAAATGCAAGCCCGTATTCGAGAAGGTGAAGGGTTGGAAGCAGGATATTTCAAATTGCAGAAAGCCCTCCGATCTTCCCAAAGAGGCGCTTGATTATATCAAGCTCATCGAAAAGCTGTGCGGTGCTAAAATCACCTATGTTTCGGTGGGTGCGGAACGCGACCAAATCATAAAATTTTAAGTTTATGACGAAAAAGTTTTATAAAATGCACGGTATCGGGAACGACTATATCTATTTCGACGCGTTCGACGGTATGCCCGATAACCCTTCCGAAATTGCAATAAAACTCTCGGATAGACACACTTCCGTTGGCGGCGACGGCGTTATTTTCGTTGCGAAGAGCGAAAGAGCGGACGGCTTTATGCGCATTTTCAATCTTGACGGAAGCGAGGGGAAGATGTGCGGCAACGGGATTCGTTGCGTGGGCAAGTTCCTCTACGAAATTAAGGGAATCAAAAAGGACGTTCTTCAAGTAGAAACGCTGAGCGGCGTAAAAACGCTTGCGCTCGATATCAAAGACGGCAAGGTCGTCTCCGTAAAAGTGGATATGGGAAGAGCGGAGCTCCGTCCCGAAAAAATCCCCGCGTTGTTTGCGGGCGACAGAGTTGTGAAAGCGCCCTTAAAGGTCGGAAACGAAACGTATGAAGTGACGCTCGTTTCGATGGGAAATCCGCATTGCGTGACGTTTTTGTCCGATTTAGACGGTTTGGAGATTGAAAAGATCGGGCGGAAGTTCGAATTTCACGAGGCGTTTCCCGAACGGGTAAATACGGAATTCGTAAAAGTTCTGAAAAATAACGAAATTCAAATGCGCGTGTGGGAGCGGGGCAGCGGCGAGACGATGGCTTGCGGCACGGGCGCGTGCGCGGCGGCGGTTGCAAGTATTTTGAACGGCTACTGCGAGAAGGATAAAGAGGTTCTCGTGCACCTACGGGGCGGCGCCCTTAAAATACGGTACACGGACGATACGGTCTTTATGACGGGCGGAGCAGAGCTTGCCTTCACGGGCGAAGTGGAACTTTAAGAAAAAAGGAAGAGAGGAAATACTATGACGAAGTACATTTTTGTAACGGGCGGCGTCGTTTCGGGCTTGGGAAAGGGCATTACGGCGGCCTCGCTTGGCAGACTTCTGAAAATGCGGGGCTATAAAGTTGCTTCACAAAAGCTCGACCCCTATATCCTGTATCTTATACACCTCATACGCTGCCGACGAATAG
>JAIDSX010000163.1 GCA_029060985.1 Clostridia bacterium
AACGCTATGGGCGAACACATCATTGAACTGAAAGGCGTAACGAAGTACTACAACGACAATCTCGTGCTCGACAACGTCAGCTTTTACGTAAACAAGGGCGAGTTTATCACCTTCCTCGGTCCGTCGGGCTGCGGAAAGACGACCACCCTTCGCATGATCGCGGGCTTCGATATTCCTACAAGCGGGGAAATTCTGCTTGACGGCAAGGATATTTCGAAGCTCCCCCCGAACAAGCGCCCCGTAAACACGGTGTTCCAGCGCTATGCCCTCTTCCCCCACCTGAACGTATACGAAAATATCGCGTTCGGGCTGAAATGCAAACGCGTTTTGAATACCTACGAAAACGCCAAGGGCGAAAAATACACTAAAAAACAGCGTCTATCCAAGGCGGAAATCGCGGAAAAGGTCAAAAAAGCCCTCGAAATCGTCGATCTCGAAGGCTTTGAAAAGCGCGCCGTCACCACCCTTTCGGGCGGACAGCAGCAGCGCGTCGCAATTGCGCGCGCAATCGTGAACGAGCCCGAAATACTTCTCTTGGACGAACCCTTGGGCGCGCTCGATCTGAAAATGCGCAAGGAAATGCAGATCGAGCTCAAAGAAATGCACCGCCGCCTTGGTATCACCTTTATCTACGTCACGCACGATCAGGAAGAGGCGCTCACGATGTCGGATACGATCGTCGTCATGGCGGACGGCATCGTTCAGCAGATCGGCACCCCCACCACCATCTATAACGAGCCCGCGAACACCTTCGTGGCGGACTTTATCGGCGAGAGCAATATCATGAACGGCACGGTCGTGGGAAAACGCAAAGTCAAGTTCTGCGGAAAGACCTTCGACTGTTTGGACGACTTCGAAGTCAACGAAATGGTTGACGTCGTCGTCCGTCCCGAAGATATTCATATGTGTTCGCCCGAGGCGGGCGCGTTAAAAGGCAAAGTCATTTCCGTTGTTTTCAAGGGCATTCACTACGAAATCACCGTGAAAGTGGGCAAATACGAGCTCGTCATTCAGAGCACCGAGAGCCGAAACGTCGATGACGAGATCGGCATGAATATCGCTCCCGACGGCATTCACCTTATGAAGCCCAAGTACACGAAGAACGTGTACGACGGCGTTATCACGAAGCGCAACACGGTGGAATTTGCGGACGGCGAATTCGAATGCGATATCACCCAGCTCTACCCCGGCAGCCATATCGACGAGGAGGAATACCTTGTAACGGCGACGGGCGAAAAGCTCGATTTAACTGGCACGGAAGTCACCGTCGAGGTCGGATTAGAGGATATTTCCATCAGCGATGATGCGGAAGCGGGCGGCACGACGGGTAACATTATTTCGATTATTTATAAGGGCGACCACTACCGCCTGATCGTGCGCACGAAAGAAAGCGAGGAAGATTTCGTGTTCCGCACGGACGATCTTTGGAACGAAAACGACTTCGTTTCCGTCATTATCCCCAAGGATAAAATCAAACTCACCCTGAAAAATACGGAGGAAAAGAAATGACGAAGCTGCGCCTTTCGAGAAAATCGCTCTGTATTCCCTACGCGGTGTTTCTCTTATTCTTCGTGATCGCGCCCATGCTCGTTATCGTGTTCTACGCGTTTACGGATAAGAACAATCATATTTCTTTCATGAACTTCGTGAACTTCTTTTCCGACCCCACGAAGCTGACGACTATCGTCTATTCTATCGTAATCGCGCTGATCACGACCGTCGTGTGCCTTTTGATCGCGTTCCCCGTCGCGTATATTTTGGCGCGCAGTAAAATCAAACGCAAATACATTATCGTATTGCTGTTCGTCACCCCCATGTGGATCAATTTCGTGCTCCGCATCAACGCGATCCGCGAGCTCATGAGCTGGATGAATCTCTTGGGCGAAGCAAATTACTTCAACACCATATTCGGTATGGTATACGACTTTCTCCCCTTTATGATTCTGCCCCTCTATACGCAGATCTCCAAAATTGACAATTCCCTGTACGAGGCGTGCGCGGATTTGGGCGGAAACGCCTTCACGAGCTTTTTCCGCGTGACCCTTCCCCTCTCCATGCCGGGGATACTGAGCGGCATCACCATGGTCTTCTTACCCTCGATGACGAACTACGTCGTTTCGGATATGCTCGGCAACTCCAAGGTGACGATCGTCGGAAAATTTATTGAAACCTACTTCGGCACGAACTGGCACATGGGCTCTATGATCGCTTTGATTCTTTTGATTGTCGTGCTCTTATCCTCCTTTTTATCGGGCGGATTCAAACAGGAAGAAAACAGGAGGGCGGTATGAAGCGTAAAGAAATTATTATAAAATGCGTAAAAGCCGTCATTATCGGGCTCGTGCTCGTATTGATGTACGCCCCCATTCTCGTGCTTGCCGTGTTCTCGTTCAGCTCTACGAACACGATCGGCACGGGCGGCGAATTTTCCTTCGTCCACTACCAAAAGCTCTTCGGCGACAGGACGATTCTCACCATGATCGGAAATACCCTGCTTTTGGCGCTCCTCTCCGCCGTGCTTGCGACGGCTCTCGGCACGTTTGCGGCGCTTGGAATGCACTACAATAAGAAGCGGATCAAAAAAGCGATCGGTGCGCTCTCGCAAATTCCCGTCGTGAATGCGGAAATCGTGACGGCGCTCGCCCTTGCAATCACCTTCGTTGCGGTCGGACTTCCGAAGTCCTACTTCACCCTTTTAATTGGACATATGGTCATATCCACACCCTTCGTGGTGCTCTCCGTTTTGCCCAAGCTCAAACAAATGGACAACAACCTCTACGAAGCCGCGCTCGATTTGGGTGCAAGCCCCGTAAAGGCGCTCTTCAAAGTGGTGCTTCCGCAAATCATTCCCGGGATCATTTCGGGATTCATGCTCGCCGTCACCCTCTCACTCGACGACTATATCGTGACGAGCTACTTAAAGCCCTCGGGCTTCGATACCATTTCGACCTACGTCTTTAACGCCACCATGAAGGGCAACGCGCACACCGCGGAGACACTCTCCTCGTTCTGGGCGCTCACTACGATTATCTTCGTACTCATTCTCGTGATCGTTATCTCGTCAAATTTGATCGGTATGCGAAAAAAGGAGGCGAAAAGATGAAAGCAAAAAGAACGGCTTCTCTCTTCCTCTCCCTTGCATTATTAACGCCCGCGCTCCTCTCTTTGGGCGGCTGCGCCTCCGATAAGGAAATCACGCTCCGCGTGTACAACTGGGAAGAATATATCGACGAGGGCGGCGAAGGCTCTTACGAATACGATTACGAAATCAACGAAGACGGCTCCGCACCCTCGATTCTGGACGACTTCGAGGATTGGTACGAGGAGACCTACAAAAAAAGCGTACGCGTGGAATACTCCACCTTCGGCACGAACGAGGACTTGTACAACCAACTCAAATTAGGCGACAAATACGATCTCGTATGCCCTTCCGAATACATGATCATGAAGCTTGCGGCGGAGAGAATGATCCAGCCGCTCGACACGAATAAGCTCACAACCTACAATGAAAACGTTTCAGACTATATTGCCGAGGTTTTCGAAAACACCTACGCCGTGGGTGAAGAGCCGCTCAGCAAGTACGCGGCGGGCTATATGTGGGGCGTGACGGGGCTTGTTTATAACCCCGAACAGGTCGATAAAGAAACGCTTACAAAAGACGGTTGGGGCATTATGCTTGATTCCGCATACAAAAACAAAGTCACGACCAAAGACAACGTGCGCGACAGCTACTTCGTGGGGCTTGGGATATTGTATCGGGACGAACTACTAGCTCTCGATAAAAACGCGGACGACTATACGAAAAAGGTCACCGAAATTATGAACCGCACCGATGAAAAATCCGTCGAGGGCGTTACGAAAATCCTCAAAGACATGAAGTCGAATATCTTCGGCTTCGAGACGGATACGGGCAAGAGCGATATGGTCAAGGGCACGATCTCCATGAACTTTGCATGGAGCGGCGATGCGGTATACGCCATGGACGAGGCGGAAAAACAGGACGTTTCCTTGAACTTCTTCGTTCCCGAAGAGTGCGCAAACCTCTTTTTCGACGGCTGGGTCATGCCGAAAGACGATAAACGCGACGAGGATACCGAACACGCCGCACTCGCATTTATCAACTTTATGTCCAAACCCGAAAACGCCGTACGCAACTCCTACTATATCGGCTACACCTCCGTGATTGCTGGTGACGAAATGTTCGAATATGCCTGCGACATATATTCCGCAGAAGACGAAGAAAACGCCGTCCCTTACGACGTGAGTTATTTCTTCGGGGAAGACGCAATTATCTACGCGGACGAGGAACAGCTCTCCCGCCAGCTCTCCGCACAGTATCCCCTCTTCGAAACCGTAAAACGGTGCGCCGTCATGAACTATTACGGCGACGAGGAAGAGGCAATCAACGAGCTTTGGACGCAGGTCAAGGGCGAAAGCCTCTCCGCTTGGGCGATTGTCGTTATCTGCGTTGCGGTTGCCGCCATAATCTTGTTTATCGTATTTACGAAATTCGGCTCGAAAATCGAATTCCGATTAAAACCGAAAAAGGACTACAAGCTCGTAAAACAGGAAAAATTGAAATAAAAAAAACCGCTCGTCGAGCGGTTTTTTTATTTTATATTAGCTTTGAAAGAATTTGCTTACAGGCGATTTTGCAGTGCTCGTAGGTGAGCCCGCCCTGAAAGTAGGCAACGTATGGCTCGCGGATGGGCGCGTCTGCCGAAAGCTCGCTCGTCGCACCCGCAACAAACGTTCCTGCCGCCATAATGACTTTATTATCGTAACCGGGCATATCCCACGCCTCGGGGCGCACGAAGGAATCGACGGGCGAACACTCCTGCACCGATACGATAAAATCGGTGAGCTGTTTTTCGGTGTCGAACCGAACGGCGCGGGTAATATCCTCGGGAATCTTGTTTGCTTTCGGGTAAGTTTCATAACCCAAGGATTCGAGGCACGCGCCTATCAAAAGCCCGCCCTTTAAGATTTGCGCAACGGTATGCGGCGCAAGGAAAAGCCCTTGATAAAAGAGACGGTATCCGTATGCGTACGACCCCACCTCCGCGCCGACGGAAGGCGCGGTAAGGCGCCCCTCTACAAGCTCCAAAACGGGCGCTCTGCCCGCAATATACCCGCCAGTGGGAGCAAGCCCGCCCCCCGGGTTTTTAATTAAAGAGCCTGCCATAAAATCGCACCCAACTTCGGTCGGCTCTCTCGTTTCACAAAACTCCCCGTAGCAGTTGTCGCAGAAGATACAGCCCTCGAATTTGCAACTACGGACGAAGGAGCACATCTTTTCGATTTCGCCCACCGTAAAGGAATCCCTTAGCTCGTAGCCGCGCGAACGCTGGATATAGACCATTTTATATTCATGACTTTCAAGCGCCTTTTTGACTGCGGGAAAGTCCACTTTTCCGTCTTTCAGTTCCACGACGTCGAAGGAAATTCCAAAGTCCTTGAACGAACCGTTTCCCTCGCCCCACAAAACCTTGCGTATGGTATCGTAGGGCGTTCCCGTAATAATGAGCGCTTTATCGTTCGGGCGCAGAACGCCGAAGAGCGCAACGGTAATGGTGTGCGTACCGCTGAGTAGCGCGGGCGAGACGATCGCCTTTTCCGCGCCGAACGCGTTTGCAAAAACTTTGCCGAGCGCTTCCCTGCCCTCGTCGCCGTAGCCGTAGCCGTTCGACTGCATGAAATGGCGCATGGCTATGCGCTCTCTGGAAAACGCTTTTAGCACTTTTTCCTGATTGAAAAGCGCCGTTTCGTCTACCTTTTCAAAGAGCGGTTTTAACTTCTTCTCCGCACTCTTGATTACTTCGTCAACTTTCATATATTTTTACGATCTCCTCCGCCGCTTCCTCAATACTCTTTGGTTTCAGCCAGTGCAAATTTTCCGTCCTTTTGAAGAAAGTAAGCTGTCTTTTGGCATAATTTCGCGTATTTTTCTTGATTACGTCTGACATAGTACTCTGTAATTCGCTATTTTTCAATGATTCGGCCACTTCTTTGTAGCCGATTCCCTGCATGGACTGCGCATTTTCGGGCACGCCGCTTTTTAACAGGCCTTTCACTTCTTCCACTAAACCCGCCTCTAACATTCTGTCCACCCGCCGTTCGATACGGGAATACAGCTCCTCTCTGGGATAGTCGAAGGCAAAGCTCACGAAGGGATAACGCGGGATTTTTTCGTCGTGCTGTTCGGATTTTTTCCTGCCCGTCAATTCAAATATTTCAAGTGCGCGGATAACGCGCACCGTGTCGTTCCTATGAAGGATTTCCGCGCTTTCGGGGTCTACTTCCCTTAAAAGCCCAAAGAGGTATTCCCTGCCCTTTTCCTCTAAAATGCCCTCATATTTTTTTCGCACCGCCTCGGAAGCGGGCGCGTTCCCGAAGGATTGCGCATACAAAAGCGCGTTCATATAAAACCCCGTGCCGCCGCAGAGAATGGGCGTCTTATTGCGGGATAAAATATCTTCCAGCACGGGAAGCGCAAGCCGCTCAAAGTCGCTTACGGAGAACTTTTCAAAGGGCTCTGCTACGTCAATCATATAGTGCGGAATCCCCTGCATTTCCCCTTTCGTCGGCTTTGCCGTTCCGATATTCAGCCCGCGATAAATAAGAAACGCGTCGCAGGAGATAATTTCGCCGTTCAGGCGCTTTGCGCACGCGACGGCCAAATCGCTCTTGCCCGAAGCGGTCGCCCCGCAAATTACAAGCAATTTCATACGATTCGTTTGAAGAGCTTTTCAAGCTCGCTCTTTTTCATTTTGACAGCCACCGGTCTGCCGTGCGGACATCTCAATCCCATATCGCCGTCCATTTGCGTGATGAGCGATTTTGCCTCGTCGTCCGTTAAAAACTCCCCGCCCTTGACCGCCGCTTTGCACGCCGCGCTTGCAAGTTTATCTTTGAGTAAATCGGTAAGTTTTATGCCGTTCAAGGTCTCCATAGAGCGAAGAACTTCCCCGAAGAACGCGTCCAAGTCAATATTTTGCAGATCTACGGGCACTGCCGAAACCTTCAAGCTCGTGCCGCCGAACTCCTCTACTTCAAAGCCAAGCTCCCTCAAAAGCGGAAGCTGTCTTACTAAAAAGGCATATTCCTCGGCATTCACGCTCAGCACGAAGGGCAAAAGCATGGGCTGGGAAACCTGCTCGCGCGAGGAAGTGCGGGCGACGAGGCGGTTATAGATAAGCCGCTCGTGCGCCGCGTGCTGGTCGATAAAATAGGCATCGTCGCCGATTTCGTAAATCAAAAAGGTCCGAAATAACTCCCCCTTATAGGCGAGCGTTGCGGGATCGATTTTCTCCTGTTTTTTCTTCTCCTGCTCCAAAAGGAACGCGCGGTTTTCCTCGAACGCGTCCTGTTCTTGTTCTTTGGGTTTCGGAGAATTGACCTTCATTGTAAACGGCTCGTCCGAAGCAAACAAGCGGGGCGCGGGCGTTCTGCCGCCCACGGGCGACACATCGAACGCAAGCTCCTTTTTCGCCGCCTCGTAACTCATCTGGGGCTGCGGCTTCAATTCGGGGAAAGTACTTCTAACTTCCGCTTTCGGCAAAGGGATTTCCTCCTGCACCGCCCCTTTCTCTGTTTTATTGGAAACGAGATATTCGAGCGCCTTGGAGTTACCGTCTAAGACCGCAGACACGACGGAGTACACGCACCCGTAAATGATTTGGTTATCGGCAAAGCGCACGTCCGCCTTTGTGGGGTGCACGTTCACGTCTACGATTTCGGCGGGCACGTCCAAAAAGAGCACAAAGAACGGATACTGCCGTTTCATCAAATACGCGCCGTAGGCGTTCGTGACCGCCGCCCCTACCGTTTGATTCACAACGTATCTTCCGTTGACGAACAAGCTCTGATAGCTACGATTGGGCTTTGAAAAATTCTGATTCCCCAAATACCCGTAAATGCGTATCCCGTGCTTCTCCGCAGAGATCTCGTAGCACTTTCCCACCGTCTCCGCGCCGTACACCGCGGCGAGCGCAGAATCGAGCCCGTCGCCGAAGGAACGGTATTTGAGTTTTCCGTTCACGTAGTAGTTGAACGCGATCTTCGGGCGGGAGAGAAGAAAACGTGCCATCATGTTGGACACTTCCCCCTCTTCCTGAGTATCCGATTTCAGGAATTTCAACCGTGCGGGCGTGTTGAAGAACAAGTCCTCGACGGTGACTTCCGTGCCGTTCGCCCCCGCCGCCTCCGTTACTTCGCCCAACAAGCCGCCGCCCGACGAGAGTGAATAGGCGTTCCCCTCCGCCGTTTTCGAAACGATCTTCATGCGGGAGACCGCCGCGATCGAAGCGAGCGCCTCGCCGCGGAAGCCGAGCGTTGCAACCGTGAATAAGTCCTCCGCCGTCTTTAATTTACTCGTCGCGTGCGGAAGATAGGCGCGGGGCAAATCCTCTTTAGAAATACCCTTGCCGTTATCGGTCACGCGCACCTTTTTCTTGCCGCCGCCCTCGATCTCCACTGTGATTTCACTCGCCCCCGCGTCGATTGCGTTTTCAACGAGCTCCTTCACAACGGAATAGGGTCTGTCCACCACCTCGCCGGCTGCGATTTTATTATAGATTTCTTTTGAGAGAATATTGATCATTTCAGTTTCTCCTTCCAATCGGAAAGAATACTAAGCGCCTGCATGGGCGTCAGCGAATTGACGTCCAGCTCTTTGAGCTCCTCTTCGATTGCAAGCCTTTCTTCTGCGGGCTCTTCCGTATCCTCCACGGCAGGGACGCCGTTCAAATCGTTCTGCTCCAAGGATTTCAAAATCTTTTTGGCGCGGAGAACGACCTCCTCGGGAATGCCCGCAAGCGAGGCGACCTCTACGCCGAAGCTACGGGAAGCGCCGCCGCGCAATATCTTACGCAGGAATACGATCGACCCGCCCACCTCTTTCACACTGATTTTGTAGTTCTTGACCCCATCGAGCTTGCCTTCGAGCTCGGTAAGCTCATGATAGTGCGTTGCAAAGAAGGTCTTGGCGCGCACCTTTTCGGTTAAGTATTCGATCACTGACCATGCAATCGAGAGCCCGTCGTAGGTGCTCGTGCCCCTGCCCACTTCGTCGAGAATGAGAAGGCTCTTTTCCGTTGCGTTTCTTAAAATGTTGGCGACCTCCGTCATCTCCACCATAAAGGTACTTTGGTCGAGAATCAAATTGTCGCTTGCGCCGATTCTTGTAAAAATGCGGTCTCACAGCGGAATCTTCGCGCTCTTCGCGGGCACGAAACAGCCGATC
>JAIDSX010000164.1 GCA_029060985.1 Clostridia bacterium
CCGTCGCCGTCGCTGTCGGCAAACGAAGCGATAAATACCTGATAGCCTACGCTGTTATTCTCCCAGCCCTCGGCAACGGGCTGCTGCTTGTATACGTTGTTGTTTCCCCTATTCGAAATGACGTCGTATTTCGTCGTCGCCGAACCGGGCGCAAGACCCGCGTAGGGATCGTTGACAACTGCGTTTGCAAATCTCGGAGAACCGCTTTGAACTTCGCCCTGACGGACAAACCAGTGATAGTCGCCCTTTTCGCGTTTCGCTTCTTCCAGAACGATATATACGTCGCCGCCGTCGTTCACCCAGAAGCCCGTACCGTGGATACGGCTGTCCTGCGAAAATAACTGAATACCGAGGCGGAGCGCTTCGCCGTAAGTGATCGTAAGTCCCTTATTGTTGAGCGTTGCCTCGTTCCAGCCCGCGTCCGAATAGGTTGCGTTTAAGTTGATATCGTATACCGCGCCCGACTCGTCTATCTTCATGGGATAGAACGCTCTGCCCTCGCTGTTCGTGGGGAAGTATTCCCATACCCAAAGACCCCAGTCGCCGTACACGGTAGAATCTATCTGCGAAGAATAACCGGGAGCCGCCGCGGAATTCTTTTTCCCGTGCTCGGAAGCGGAATGATCGCCGCGAAGGTAGTGAATATATAAATGCCCCTCTTCTCCCCAGGTAAGATTTTGTTCGTACTTTTGCGCCACCTCTTCACCGGGCACGTACGGCTCGCTCGGTTGAGATTTTTTGCAAGCGGTGAAAACGCAACTTACAAGCATTACAAGCGCAGCGATAATGCAAAATATGCTTCTCTTTCTCATACCATCCTCCCTATCAACTATTAACCGTTTAACCTATTGAACTTTACGGGCTCAAAAAAGCCCGTAATTTTTCATGTGAATTTCCCTCGCCAAAAGCTCTATCAAATGATAGAGCTTTTGGTTCGGAATTAGTTTGAATTATTCTTCTGCGTCAGGAGTGAATTCAACCGTCAGCGTGGTACCGTTATACCTGAACGTATACGTGCCGGAAGCTACCGCCTTAATATTGCCATTGCTATCCGTAACGCACGTGGTTCCCTCGGCAACCTTACTGCTCTTTATTTCATCAGAACCGTTCGTAATGTCTTCAGGATCGTTAGAGTTCACGTTTTTCGAATAGAACATGAATTCAGTATTCGCATCAAGGTGGAGAGACATCGTATATTCGCCCTCGTGGTCCGGGTCTGCTGCCAATTCCCAGTCTGCGGTCATCGGCGTGGACCAATTCTCATGCATACTGCCCTTGATATAGTAATGGGTTATCAACGTCGCGTTCGTATCTGCATTTGGCTCAAACGTATAATCGAGATCATCATCGAGATCGTTGAGGGTGAAAGTATACGTTCCCGCCACACCTACGCAAATATTATCGCCGGAACCCCAGGTCAACTGATAATCAGTGTCTACCGTAGCCGTACCGTTAGTGCCGATTTTGTCGCGAGGTACAGCCGCTTCTCCCAATGAACCTGCCCAATCCGCTCCAAGCACCGCGACCTTAAAGGATACGTCTTTTTTCAAGTCGATCTCTAACGTATAGGTGCCGTCGTTGTTGTTTGTAAACAAATAATCTCCTGCATCATTTGCAGTGGATGCCTGACCCCAGTTGTTCATATCGCCTCTGAGGTAGTACTCCGGCGCCGTTTCCGGAAGTTCACCAACCAATACGCCCGAAACTACGGGATTTTCGCCTCTTAAATCGAGCGTGACTTTGTAGTTTCCGTGGTGTGCAACTGCAATGTTGCCGCTTTTATTTTGACGCAATACCGTGTCGCCCGCGGCAATCTTGTCACCCTTAAAAGCACCCTGCCACCAATTATTGCTCGTATCTCCAACCGGTGCAATCTGGAAGTCACCCTTTCTCGGCAACTCAAAGTTCTTCGTCTCATAAACGCCTTCCGTTTGGGTAGGCATAAAGTAGATTACGTTCGAATCGCCGAATACGCCCGCTTTGTTCCAAGCGGAATCCATACCGCCGATAACGTAATACGCTTTGTCTACTGTCACTTCACAGGTCGCGGTATCTCCGTTCTCTGCCGTAGCCGTAATGGTTGCCGTACCGGGCTTTAACGCTTCCACGTCACCCGACTCGGAATTTACAGATACAACGGTCGAATCACTGGACGACCAAGTGACCCCACCGCCGCCCGTAACAGTTGCGGTAAGCTTAGCTTCGGTATTGGCAATGTTAAGCGCAAGCTCCGCCTTGTCGAGCGATACGGAAGAAGTAGGCGCTTCGACCTTTATATAATGGCAGATATCGCATTCGTTGTCGTCGCCCCAAGCGTGTTCGGCAAAGTCTTTCTTATAGTCTTTGTCGCCCTCTTTCAAATCGTCGCAGGTGGCATAGTGCCAGTGCCCCGTCGAATCCTTCTTCCAATCCTCCGAGTAGGTGTGGGTATGTCCGCACGCCGCGAACGCACCGCAGCCGAGCGCAATCGTCGCCGCGGCAAGCGTAGTCATTAAGACATTCTTCTTTTTCATAATTTTTCCTCGCTTATAATAGTTTTTTTATGTTATTGAAAAAATCAAAAGATCGATTTTTTCATTGACACCGATATGATTTTTAGTTAACCGTTTAATAAAATCTGAAAATAAAATTCCCTCAACTTCCGTATTTCCATTAAGTATAC
>JAIDSX010000165.1 GCA_029060985.1 Clostridia bacterium
CTTTTCTTTTCGTCGGGAGTCCACGCCGCTTTTTCGTTCGTCCTAACCGAAACGAAAGAAGAGTCGATTTCCGTAGGGAACTTTACCGTAGCGGAAAATTTCTTCGTAAGCGCCATTGCATAACCCAAAACGTCGAAGGTAAAATCGTCGTAACCGGAAATTTTATCGTCGCTCATATCGTAAACGTAGGAAAGCGCAAAATCGTGAAAACCCGTTTTGTTTTCGGTATCGGTCGCCTCGAAATAGGATTCGTCCTGTTTTTGCATTTTTACGGAAAAGAACTGTCCCGCATCGTAATAGCTTTGCGTGACCTTTGCGGGTTTTCCGTCGATCGTGACGTTGACGTCCGAAAGCCCCGCCAAATATTGTTGTCCGCTCTTCTTGACACCGTCAACGACGCGCGTCGTTTGGGAAATCCTTTGAATATCGCGGATAAAGCCCGTGTTGACTCCGCTCTTCTGAAACCCGACCTTGTACTGTTCCGAAACGCGAAAGGTTTTATCCTCGTTTACGTCGATCGAAACTTGAATTTCTTCAAACCAATAGTTCGTATCGGGCGTAAGCTCCTGCGCGCCCGCGCTCAAACTGTTGTTTTTATAAAAGAAGGACGGCAAAAAAGCAGTCAGCAGCATTGCCGCTAACAAGAACGCGATAAATAAGGTTTTTTTCAGAAATTTATGCAATGTCATTTCCGAAAATTATACCACGCTTCGATTCGTTTGACAAGCCAAATGAACGCAAATCTCTTTATGAAAAATTTTTATAAAGTACTTGAAAAACGCTTACAAATTCTGTATAATGGTATAAATGGAAATTTTGTCCATATCACGGCGCACCGGACGGCTGCGCACGGGGGATCTATGACGAAACAGGAACTTTTCAATTTAAGAAACGGGACGGACGTAAGAGGAACGGCGATTGCCGAAAAGGACGATCCCGTAACGCTCACGGACGAGGCGGTCGAGCTCATCGGCAGAGCGTTCTTTGTTTGGGCGGCGCAAAAGACGGGAAAGAAAAATCCTAAAATCGCAATCGGGTACGACTCCCGCCTCTCCTCGCCGCATATCGCCTCGCTCATCGCAAAAGCGGTTTCCCATTCGGGGGGCGACGCGGTTTTGACGGGACTCTCCTCTACCCCCTCTATGTTCATGCTCTTACAGTCGGATTTCGGCGCGGACGCTTCGGTCATGGTGACGGCAAGCCACCTGCCCTATCAGAAGAACGGTTTGAAATTCTTCTTAAAGAGCGGCGGGCTCGAAGGGAGCGATGTGCAGGAAGTTCTTCAAATTGCTTCGGAAGGTAATTTTCCGCAGGGAGCGGGCAATATTACGGAACGGAGCTATTTGAGAGAATATGCCGAAGGGCTCGTGAAAATGGTACGCGCGGCGTGCGGGGAAGACAAGCCCCTTTCAGGCAAGCGCATCGTCGTGGACGCGGGCAACGGCGCAGGCGGCTTCTACGCCGACCTCGTATTAAAACCGCTTGGTGCGGATACAACGGGCTCGCAGTTCTTAGAGCCGGACGGCTCCTTCCCCAACCATATTCCCAACCCCGAAAACGAAGAGGCGATGAAGAGCGTATGTAACGCCGTCGTCAAGAATAAAGCGGACTTCGGCATTATCTTCGATACCGACGTAGACCGCGCGGGCGCAGTCTCTCCCAACGGCGAGGAAATCAACCGCAACCGTCTGATCGCGCTCATCTCCGCCATTCTCCTTCAAGAGCAACAGGGCGCGTATATCGTGACCGACTCCGTGACGAGCGACGGGCTCGCCGCGTTCATTGCGAAAAAGGGCGGCGTGCACAGACGCTTTAAGCGCGGATATAAAAACGTTATCAACGAAAGCAAAAGGCTCAACGCCGAGGGAAAATATTCCCCTCTTGCAATCGAGACGAGCGGTCACGCCGCACTCAAAGAAAATTATTTCTTAGACGACGGCGCGTACCTCGTAACGAAACTTTTGATCTCGCTTGCCCGTCTTGCAAAGGAAGGAAAAAACCTTCTCGATCTCATCAAAGACCTGCCCGAGCCCAAAGAGGCGACGGAAGTAAGACTGAAATTCGAAACGCCCGATTTCAAAACGCTGGGCAAGGACATAATTTCCGATCTCACCGCAACGGCGATCGAAAAGCCCTACCTTTCCCTTGCGCCCGAGAACTGCGAGGGCGTTCGTATCAACTTCGACAAGGAGCACGGCAACGGTTGGGCGCTCGTGAGAATGAGTTTGCACGAGCCCATTCTGCCCATCAATGCCGAAAGCAACGACGAGGGCGGCGTAAAAAAGATTTTGAAAGAGCTGTATACGCACCTCAAAACCTACCCCTTCCTCAATACCGAAAATCTTAAAAAATCAATATAAAAGGAGTTAATTATGAACAACAACAGCACGATCAATGCAATCCGCATTTTATCTGCGGAAGCCATTCAGAAGGCAAATTCGGGACACCCCGGACTTCCCCTCGGCTCCGCGCCCATTGCCTACGCGCTTTGGCAGAACTACCTTAAATTCAACAACGCAGATCCGAAATGGGACGACAGAGACCGCTTTATCCTCTCCGCGGGTCACGGCTCTATGCTCGACTATTCCCTTCTTTACCTCTACGGCTTTGGACTTACCAAAGAGGATTTGATGAACTTCCGCCAGCTCGGAAGCAAGACCCCCGGTCACCCCGAATACGGTCATACCGTGGGAATCGAAACCACGACCGGTCCTCTCGGACAAGGTATTGCGAACGCCGTCGGTATGGCGGTAGCCGAAGCGCACTTGGCCGCAAAATTCAACCGCGACGGCTTCCCCGTAGTCGATCACTACACCTACGCGCTCTGCGGCGACGGCTGCCTCGAAGAGGGAATTTCCTACGAGGCTTGTTCCTTTGCAGGCACGCACGAGCTCGGAAAACTCATTCTCTTCTACGACGATAACGACATTACGATCGAGGGCAATACGGACATCACCTTCAAAGAGGACGTTGCAAAACGCTTCGAGGCGCAGAACTGGCAGGTGCTCCACGTAGACCTTGTAAAGAGCCCCGACGACGTCGCGCTTATCAACGCCGCAATCGAAAAGGCGAAAGCGGAAACGAAAAAGCCCTCTATCATTATCTGCAAGACGAAGATCGGCTACGGAACACCCCTTGAAGGAAGCCACAAGTGCCACGGCTCCCCTCTCGGCGTTGAAAATCTGCAAAAGACGAAGGAAAACTTCAAGTGGACGAGCGAAGCGTTCGAAGTTCCCGCAGACGTTCTCAAACACACGGCGGAAGCGGGCAAGCGCGGCGCGAAAAAGGAAGAAGAATGGAAGGCAATGTTTGCAAAATACGAGAAGAAGTATCCCGAACTTGCCAAGGCATACAAGGCGGCGATGAAGGGCGAGCTTCCCGACCTCACCAAAGCGGAAGAGCTTTTCCAGTGGGAAAAACCCATGGCGACCCGCCAGACTTCGAGCGTCGTGCTCAATAAGATTGCGGCGAAAGTGCCCGAACTCATCGGCGGCAGCGCGGACCTTGCGCCCTCCAACCTCTCCGATATGAAGAACACCGATACGATCACCTACGGCGACTTCACCCCCGAAAACTTCGCGGGCAGAAATATGCACTTCGGTATCCGCGAGCACGCAATGGCGGCGATCACGAACGGTATGCAGCTCCACGGCGGCTTGCGGGCTTACTGCTCCACCTTCTTCATCTTTTCCGACTACTGCAAACACGCGATGCGCCTCTCCGCGCTCATGAATATCCCCGTCGTGTATATCTTAACGCACGATAGTATCGGCGTCGGCGAGGACGGTCCTACCCATGAGCCCGTAGAACAGCTCATTGCGCTCCGCTCCATTCCCAATATGAAGGTTTACCGTCCCGCAGACGGCAAGGAAACGGCGGCAGCGTGGATTTCGGCACTCAACGGAACGGCTCCCACCGCGCTCGTTCTCACCCGTCAGAATCTTCCCCAATACGAGAACAGCGGACTTAACGCGCTCAAAGGCGGCTATATCTTGAAGGACTGCGCGGGAACGCCCGATATCCTGCTGATTGCAAGCGGCTCGGAAGTCGAGCTCTGCGTAAAGGCACAGGAAGAGCTTGCAAAAGAAAATATCAAGGCGCGCGTCGTATCCATGCCCTGCATCGAGGAATTCGAAAAGCAAAGCGCGCAGTACAAAGAGAGCGTTATCCCCTCTGCGGTCAAAGCGCGCGTGTGCGTAGAGGCGGGCTCGCCGTACAGCTGGTACAAGTATGCGGGCGATAAGGGCGAGATCGTTGCAATGTCCACCTTCGGCGCGAGCGGACCTGCCGCCGAGCTCTTCAAGCTCTTCGGCTTCACCGTCGAAAACGTCGTTGCAAAAGCAAAACTCAGCTTAAAGAAATAAATCTCATTCCACAAACAAATAGCCCGCTGTCTTCCTAACCGAAGATAGCGGGCTATAATTTTTGTTATTCGATATTATGAACTAAATCAACTTATCACCAAAGCATCGATCAATTTTTGAATACTATCTTCAAGAGTACTTTCACCCCAACCGAGATTCCATTCTTCATTCGATCCACTGTCAGATATAACGTATATCGCCGTTGCCTTGCGAGAACGGAAATTTGCTATCGTAAATAATCCTGCTCCTTCCATCTCAACGCATTTAGCACCCAAATCGTTAAAATAATATCGTCCTCTCCATTCAGGCTGAACGTATCCGCCGTCAGTTGTCCAATGATAACCACGGATACAGGATATCCCCTTTTTCTCCAACTCCCTACAAAAAGAATCTGTCAAATCCTTTGTCGATTCAATAAGTTCACCCTTAAATCCATATAACCTCGTAATAGAGGTATCGTTATAAGCCCCGTCGGTAAGAACATATTCTCCAATTTTATTCCCGCCGGCAAATCCAACGTGAATCAGTTCCTTAACTCCCGCTGCATATAAATCCTCTGCCTGAGTTGCAAGTCCCGGTGAACACATCTCACCCTTTGCAAAACCTAATTGGCTGTTATGATTCATTACGTATATACCCCCGCCGACGTCAAACGTAAGCGTACCGACATCCTTTGCGAGCATCGTATCAAACAGACTATCCGCCAATAAATAGACTCTATTGGGAACCTTTGTTTGATATTCATCAAAATCAAGCCCCTGCAATTCAATCTCTTTTCGAACAAGAACAGACGGGGCATTATATAAAGCCGGATCTATATTAAATTCTCTTTTGCGCATAATTGAATACGACAATAATTTACCGTTTGCAACTGAATGCTCCGCTTGGCTTAAAAGCTCGTATCCTCGTTTGCGATAAAATTCAGTAGACGGCAAAGATGCTTCTATATTTACACACGAATAATTCTTTATGATTTCTTTTTCCAAATAATCCATAAGCGCGCCTCCAACTTCCTCACGCTGATTATTGGGAGTTATAAAAACCCTTGAAATCACGTTTTGATGAATCGTACCTGTTCCGAGAATGGTAGCCCCACAGCTAATCACATAGGTATTGCCTTCCGAAACGTCGTTCTTGATATTATCGCGATTATATAACTCCAAAAAGAAATCCACTACTTCATTCGAATAGTATTTTGAATATATTTCTTTTATCGTTTTACTTACGATTTCATGAATCTCGTCAGCTTGATCTAACCGAGCTTTTTCAATTATTAAATTATTCACTACTCTTTTACCTTACCCTTAGCTAAAAAAATTACTGTTTATCGTAGTACAGTATAGCAAAATCAAAAACAAAAAGCAAGGAGTTTCTCCTTGCCTTTCTCACTATGAAATACACTGCAAAAGCCGTCTTTCTATTTTAATCCTTATAATGCTCTACGTTCTTCCCAGAATCCCACAGGCGTTCGAGATAATAGAACAGGCGGGATTCGTCGTTAAAGACGTGCACGATCACGTCGCCGTAATCGAGTACGCCCCAACGCCCCTCGTGCAAGCCCTCTTTTCTGATTGCATTCACACCAAGCTTTTCAAGCGCCTCCTCAACGTTATCGCCAAGAGCGCGCACCTGTGTGGTGCTCGTTCCTGAAGCAATCACGAAGTAACTGCATATGACCGTTTGATCGGCAACGTCCACGATCACGATATCGTGCGCCTTTTTATCCGAAAGCGCTTTACAAGCCACCAAAGCAAGTTCTTTTCCTTCCATATTTCACTCCTTTTTACTGATTATGCGTGACGTAATACTACGTTATTCGGTTTTTTAGCCAATTATATGCCCGTTTTGTAAGAGAATATATCTGCGAGCCCTTATTTTGATTTGCGGAAAGATAAGCATTCTGCCGCTCGAAGCATAACAACAAGCACTCGTCTATATCCCGCCAAAACGCATTACGAAGCTCTTCTATCCCCTCAAACGATCTTTCCGATTCCAGCATATCGGCAAGAAAGATAAGTTTTCCGAGCGGCGTCATGTCCTCCCTGCCGCTCGTGTGATAACGGATCGCGTCAAGGATTTCTTCATCCTTAATTCCAAATTCATGCTCGGCAAGATATGCGCCCGTGTACTGATGAACGACGGGTGCGGGCACTTCATCGGGAAGCGCAAACCCCTTCAACAGCGGCGAATCCAACGGAACGTATTTCCCGCAATCGTGGAGCGCCGCGGCGAGCAAAGCTTTGCTTTCTGAAACGTGCAAGCTCCGCGCACGGGCTACCGCCATAAGCGCAACGCGGAAGCTGTGTTCCTTTCGCTCCTCTTTTTCAAGCGCAAGCGCGGGAGCGATTTCGGGATAGTGATATAATTGCTCTTTTTTGATATATTCCGCAACGCGGGCGTCGAGCCCTTTCGTCTCCTTCCCGAATGCAAGCCGTACTCTAAGCTCCGTAGATGAGGTCATATCGCCCGTAAAGGGTATTTCGGTATAATCGCAATGGAAGCGTTCTTTGAATCTTCGATGGGTATTTTTCGCGCTCTCGTTCCCTCTTCCGCAGGCCGCGAGCGTTGCGGCGGCAAGAATGCGTTCGGGATTCTTCCAAGTGAAAAAGTCTTCGAGCATATCCGCGCCGACGAGGAAATACAGCTCGCTCCCCTCGTACAAATTTGCAAAGTGCTCTACGGTGATATACGAATAGCTCTTTTCCTGACGGGAAAGCTCGAAATCACTCACTTCCGCATAGTCCAAGTCCGCAAGCGCAAGACGGCACATATTCAGCCTGTCCCCGCCGCTTGCCACCGAGCCGAACGCCTTATGGGGCGCAAGATAAGAGGGAATCACGATTACTTTATCAAGGCAAAGCGCCTCTTTCGCAGCTTTGATATATTCGATATGCTCGTTATGAACTGGGTCGAACGATCCGCCGAACAGCGCAATTTTCATACAGCCGCATTATACAATATTTTTTATTGATTTGCAAGTTTAATTTCAAAACTTTGCGGGAAAAATTACGGTATGAAAAAAATAGACTTTATACTCATTGCAGACTGCGCCTTTTACGGCGTTGCCGTATGGTGTCTTTCGATCGGGCTCTTGCGCTATTTCCGGATCGGATTTATGCTTGCCGCGATCCTCGCAAGTTTCATTGCCTTCGCCGTAGCGGGAATCGTCTTTTTACTCTCCTATCACAGACGCTTAAAACGGAGATTGAGCAAAAAAGAAACACAGGCGCAGGAAGCTCTTCTTTTGCACCTTGCGCTTGAAAAGGAGGAACGCGTCCGCGCCGCGCTTCTTACAGCGTTTATTGCCGATAAAAAAGAGGCGCACTGTCAGGACGACGCGCTCCTCGTAGACGATACGCTGTGCGTTCCGCGCTTTACGATGCAGCCCCTATCCGCCGACGAAACGGCACGCGTGATTCGCGCCTACGGGCGGGAAAAGCTGACGATTCTTTGCAACGCGCTTACCCCCGAAGCGGAAAAACTCGCCGCTTCGTTCGGCGTAAAAGTCATGCGGAAAAACGAAATTTACGCGCTCTTTTCGCGCACCGAAACAACGCCCTCTCCGCTCATTTTAGCCGAGCTTCCGCGCAAGAGCGTGAAACGCACCCTTCGGCGCGTCGTTTCAAAAAAGAGTGCCCGCCCCTTTTTTACAAGCGGAATCCTGCTCCTTATCATGAGCCTGTTTACCTTCTTCCCGATATACTATCTGATTTCAGGCAGCGTGCTTACGATCCTTGCAATTTTCGTACGATTCTTCGGTTTAGGCACGGAAAATAGCGATTATGCGTGACGTTATACTAAAT
>JAIDSX010000166.1 GCA_029060985.1 Clostridia bacterium
CAGCATATCTTTGAGCGTTCTGCCAAACATATTCGTATTCCAAGCGCGGTCGGGCTCCGTCTGCATATTTTCGGAAATCTGCTTTGCAAACGCCTCGCTCTGTTCCTCGCCGCCGAGCGCGGGACGAACTTCTCCCGAAACGTCCACGCGGATAATGTGGTAGCTCGGCGCGTCGGCGTGGAGATTGACCCCCACTCTTCCGCTCTTTTTCACGACCTTGGGCTCTAAGAGCTGCATTTCGTCCGATTCGGGCGGCACGATACCGTAGCCGTATTCCTTTGCGTCCGCAAACGCCTGCCCTGCGCGTTCGTAGAGCTTTTTGGCGTCTTTGAGTCCGTAGACGTAGCTCATGAGCGCGAAATCGTCTTGAATATCTACGCCGCACTGCTCGCCCAAAACGCGGTAGAAGGTTCCCTCTTTCGCGTCCACCTTTACGTACGCTTTACCGGTTGCCGCGTCCACTCTGACGGAGGTAGGCGGATTCAAGCGTTCACTGTCGGGATACATGGTATCGAGAAGCGCGCAGTCGTTCATTTTGGAAATTTTGGGTGCGATCTCCCGAATGCCCGCAAGCACTTCGGAAATGAGCGGACTGTCGGCGTCGAGTACGCGCATCCAATCGGGAAGGTCCACGTCGATCGAAAGCACGGGGAACTCGTAGAGAATGCGTTCGAGCACGCCCGCAAGCCGCTCCTTATCGGCGGTCTCCGCGTTCAGCGAAATCACGGGAACGCAGTACTCCTCTTCAAGGCTTGCGCGGAGCGCTTCCGCCTTTTCGGGATTTGCGCAGTTAAGTACGACGACGAAAGGTTTTTTGGAATCCTTAAGCTCCTTTAACGCCTGCTTTTCGCCCTCGACGTATGCCTCGCGGGGAATGCCCGTAACAGAGCCGTCCGTCGTCATTAAAATGCCGATCGTAGAATGATCGCGAATGACGCGGAGAGTCCCCTCCTCCGCCGCCCGCGTGAACGGAACGGGATTTTCGTTCCACGGGGTCTTTACAAGGCGCGGTCCGTCCTCTTCCTCGAAGCCCGCCGAGCCCTCGACAGGGAAGCCCACGCAGTCGATAAGCCGCACCTTTGCGACGGCGTTTCCCGCGGTAATTTCCGCACCGTTTTCGGGAACGAACTTGGGTTCGGTCGTCATGATCGTCTTGCCCGCCGCCGATTGCGGAAGCTCGTCTGTGTACCGCTTTTTCTTTTCCCCCTCTACGTTGGGCAGAACGAGCTCCTTCATAAACCGCTTGATAAAAGTCGATTTGCCCGTGCGGACGGGTCCTACTACGCCCACATAGATCTCTCCGTTCGTGCGCGCCGCAATGTCTTGATATACGCTGAAAGTTTCCATAAAAAAACGCCTCCGCCGATTTCCTTCTTGAATATCTTATGGCGTGAGGCGTAAATATATGACGAAATTTTTATCAATTCTTTTTTTCCATGAAATCGGGCATGAGCTGCTGCTCGGATAGAAATTCCGCGTAATAGGGATCGTTTGAAAAATCGCGTTCCTCGGTATATT
>JAIDSX010000017.1 GCA_029060985.1 Clostridia bacterium
CCGAGCTTTCTTACCAATTCGTCTACCGAAGGTTCGTTTATCATATCAAAATCTCCTTTTGCTTTTTTCCGTTTCAATAATTTTTTTAAGGGTTTCTTTCGCCTCGTTCAGGTCGTCGTTCACGACCGTGTAGTCGTATTCGTCCTTTTTTGAGAGCTCATATTCGGCGCGTTTTAAGCGATTCAGAATTTCCTCTTCCGATTCCGAAGCTCTGCCCGAAAGCCTCTTTTCAAGTATCTCTTCGCTGGGCGGCGCAATCATGATGAGTACGGGTTTAACCCCTTTTCCCTTTAAGGCTTCCCTGACCTCTGCCGCGCCCTTAACGTCGATTTCCAAAATGACGGAGTGCGTTTTGAGTTGTTCGAGCACGAAGGACTTGGGCGTTCCGTAGTAGTTCCCGAAATGTTCGTCCCATTCAAGAAAATCTCCCTCTTCCTTTCTTTGAAGAAATTCCTCTTTGGAAATGAAGAAATAAGATTTTCCGTTTACTTCGCCTACGCGGGGGCTTCTCGTCGTGCAGGAGACGGAGAGCGCAAGCGACTTATCGTCCTCTATAAGTAAATTAACGAGCGTTCCCTTTCCCACGCCCGCAGGACCCGAAATTACGAATAGCGTTCCCATGTCATTCGATATTCTGGATCTGCTCGCGGATTTTTTCGATTTCGTTCTTCATCATAAGCGCGGAGCGCGTTACCTCGGAATCGTTCGACTTCGAACAGATCGTATTGCATTCGCGGTTAAATTCCTGAATGAGGAAGTCGAGCTTGCGCCCGATCAGCTTTTCCTTCGTAATGGAATAGAATTCCGCGATATGGGACGAAAGCCTTGTAAGCTCCTCATCGATATTGCATTTATCGGAAAAAACGGCGGCTTCCGTTAATATCCGCGCTTCGTCCGCACCGCTTCCGACGAGCTCGTGAATACGCTCCGTCATCTTCTTGCGGTATTCCTCCGCAACCAAGGGCGCGCGTGTCTTGATTTCTTCGCGCAGGGCAGAAACGGTTTCTACGCGCGACAGAAGGTCTGTCTTTAAGCGTTCCCCTTCCGCAAGGCGCATTTTTAAGAGATTGTCGAGCGCGGATTGAAGCGCAACGACGAGCGCGTTTTTCAGCTCCTCGTCCTCGCCCTCGGCGTCCTCTTGCTTGACGACATCCGGAAGGCGCAGATAAAATGACAGCGTCAAATCGTCCTTTACGCCGTTAAGCTCGCTTTTGAGCGTCTTTGCCGCCGCCTCGTAAGCCTTTGCAACGCCAAGATCGACGAAGAAATTTTTGTTGCGTTCGCGCTTATCGGTAAAGCTCACGAACACGTCCACGTGCCCGCGCGTAATGCTCTCGCGCACATAGGAGCGAATCAAATCTTCATAACAAGCAAAAACACGGGGGCTCTTTACGGTAAGGTCGAGAAAGCGGTTGTTGACCGATTTCACTTCGACCGTCAATTCGATTCCGTCTTTACGGTAGTCGCCCTTTCCGTAGCCCGTCATGCTGTACATAATCTTCGCCTCGCTAGTTGGAATTATTATAACATACTTTCCGAAAGTTTTCAAGTATTTTCGTTAATCAGATAAAAGTTTCAAAAACTCCTCTTCGCCGATGACGGGAATGCCCGCCTTTTTCGCCTTGTCGAGCTTGCTCCCCGCGCTCTCGCCCGCAACGACGAGGGTGGTTTTACCTGTTACGGAGCTTCCCGCAACGCCCCCTTCCTCTTCGATTTTTTTCTGCGCTTCCGAGCGCGACATCGAGGAGAGACTGCCCGTTAAAACGACGGTCTGTCCCGCAAACTTTCCGCCCGCCGCCTTCTGCTTTGTAAAAGGCGCAACGCCGAGGGAGAAGAGCTTTTCTATTTCCGCCTTGTTCTCCTCGTCCCCGAAGTATTCCACAATGGCGCGCGCTGTGATTTCACCCACGTTCTCGACGGCGATAAGCTCCTCTTCGTTAAGTGCCGCCACGTTTTCCATACTGCCGAACGATGCAAGATCGCGCGAAGCGACCCTGCCGATCCCGTTAATGCCGAGCGCGTAAATAAAGCGGTCGAGCGGGATATTTTTGCTCTTATTGATTGCGCTTAAAAGGTTTTCCGTCTTCTTTTTGCCGAAGCCCTCCAAACCCTCGAAGCTCTCTTCGCTTAAAAGATATAAATCGGAAAAGTTCTTAATACCGCGTTTTTCGTTCAGAAGCGTCAAGGTTGCCTCGCTCATGCCCTCGATATCCATGGCGTTTTTGGTGCAGAAATGCGTGAGCTTCTGCACGACGCGGGGCGGGCATTCGCGGTTGGGGCAAAAGAGATTCGCGCCCACCTCTTTGATTTCGCTCCCGCAGAAGGGACAGCTCTGCGGCTTTTCCACGGGTACGCTCCCCTCGGTGTGGGAGACTGCGCCCAAAATTTCGGGAATGACCTCGTTCGAACGGCGCACGAGCACGCGGGAATGCACCTTCACGTCCTTCTTCATCAAATCGCCGTAGTTGTTGAGGGTCGCTCTGCGTACAGTCGCGCCTGCAAGCTCCACGGGCTCGATTTCGGCAAGCGGCGTGAGTTTCCCCGTTCTTCCCACCTGCCAGAATACGCGTAAGACTTCGGACTCCGCCTCCTCCGCTTCGAACTTAAATGCAATCGCCCAGCGTGGGAATTTATCGGTATAGCCCATCTTTTCGCGCACTTCTTCGCCGTTCGCCTTGACGACCGCGCCGTCCGTTAAATAGTCGATCTTCTTGCGCTCGATCTCGATTTCGTCGATCGCCGCCTTTACCTCGTCGTAGTCCTTGCAGACCTTGAAATACGGGAAGGTCGCAAACCCCTCTCTCTTCAAAAACGCCGTCGCTTCCGTCTGCGACTTTACGGGATTTTCGCTCATGTAGTTGATATCGTAAAAGAGGATGTCGATCTTGCGCGAAGCGGTCGCCTTGGGGTCGAGGTTGCGCACGGCTCCCGCCGCCGCGTTCCGCGCATTCTTTAATTGATCTTCGGGGTGCAGTTCGTTGTACTCTTTGAGCCGTGAAAGGCGCATGACCGCCTCCCCGCGCACCTCCAAAGTGCCCTTATAGGAAATCGTCAAAGGGAAGCTGTGCACGGTCAAAACCTGCTCGGTGACGTCCTCCCCCTCCACGCCGTTGCCGCGCGTAGTCGCGCGCACGAACGCGCCGTTTTCGTAAGTTAAACACACCGTCAAGCCGTCGTACTTGTATTCCACCGTAAAATCGGTGTCCCCCGCCTTTTGCACACGCGTAAAGAATGCGGAAAGTTCGTCGTCCGTGACCGCCTTGTCAAGACTGTACAGGCGGGCAATATGCGCGTGCTTAGAAAACGCCTTCACAGGCTCGCCGCCCACCCGCCGCGTGGGAGAATCGGGGAGAATCGTACCGCTCTCCCGTTCGAGCTCACGAAGCTCGTCGTAGAGCCTATCGTACTCCCTGTCCTCGACGCTCGGATTGTCCAAAACGTAATATTCGTAAGCCCATTTGTTGAGGATTTCAACGAGCTCTTTCATTCTGTCCATTGTGTTACCTCTTATCAGTCGAGTATTTCCAAAGGCGCTAACGCCGCCGCCAAGTCCTTATTCCCCGCCGTATCGAAGCGTACGGTCACGATCAGATTTCCGCCCTGCCCGCGCATGGCAACGACGACACCCTCGCCGAAGCGCGCGTGCTTCACTCTGACTCCCTCGCGGAATTTGGAGACGTCCCCCCGCGCCGCCGTAGGTGCGGGCTTTACCCCGCCCACGTTTCCGAAACGCACGGGCGGCTTACTGCTTCCGCCGAAGGACGGGAAGTTATCGGTTTCGCGCGTGTCGTATTCCGTTTCCCGCTTATATCCCCAGCTACTGCGGTTTGCACCGTAGCCGCTGTTATAACCGCTGTAACCGCTGTTGTAGCCGCTATTATATCCGCTGAGGCGCGATACTTGCGGCGTGAGCTTCAATTCGTCTTTGAGCTCCTCTACAAAGCGCGAACGCACCGAAGGCTCTCTTCTGCCGTAGAGATAGCGGCTCTTGGAGCGCGTGAGCCACAGCTTTTCTTTGGCGCGGGTGATCGCAACGTACATGAGCCGCCGCTCCTCTTCGAGCTCTTCCGATTTCGCGGCGCGGGAGGTGGGCATAATGTCCTCTTCGAGTCCGCAGAAGAACACGCAGCGGAATTCAAGCCCCTTCACGGCGTGCACGGTCGCAACCGTCACGTATTCGCTCTCGTCCATTTCGTCCGTATCCGAATAGAGCGTGACCTGCTGTAAATAGTCCGATAAGGTCGCTCCCTCGTTCATACGCGTAAACTCGTCAACGGAGTTCTGGAACTCGTCGAGGTTGGCTCTTCGCGTTACGTTTTCGTCCGAGTCGCCCTCGTACTGCGCGTACAGTCCCGAGGTATCGAGGATATGCTTTACAAGGTCCTTCACGCTCGCGTCCTGCGAATAGACGACAAGCCCTTTCAGATAATCCCCAAACAAACGTAGCTTTTCCTTCGTGCCTGCGTTTACGTCAAGATTTTTATAATCGAGGATCGCGTCGTATAAATTCAAATCCTCCTGCGCGGCGTATTCGCGCATGACGGAAATCGTCTTGTCGCCGATCCCCCGCTTGGGCACGTTGATAATGCGCTCGATCGCCTCGTCGTCGAAGGGATTGGCTACGATTCTTAAATATGCTAAAATTTCTTTGATTTCTTTTCGCTCGAAGAACTTGAAGCCCCCGAACACTTTATAGGGAATGCCGTATTTGGTGAACTCCTGCTCGTAAGAGCGGGTCAATGCGTTGATGCGCATGAGTACTGCAAAGTCTGAAAATTTGTAACCCTTTCGTAAATGCTCCGCGATCATACGCGCCGCATAGAGCGCCTCGCCCGCCTCCTCTTCCGATTCGTAATAGACGGGCTTGTCCCCCTCGCCGTTCTCCGTCCAGAGCTCCTTGCCCTTGCGCATACGGTTATGCGAAATCGAAGCGTTTGCAAGCGATAAAATCGCCTTCGTCGAGCGGTAATTCTGTTGGAGTTTATAGGTCTTGGCGTTCGGGAAGCTCTTTTCGAAGCTTAAAATATTTTCCACTTCCGCGCCGCGCCAGCCGTAGATGGACTGATCGTCGTCGCCCACCACGAACAGATTTCCGTGCGTCGTCGTGAGCATTTTGATAATATCAAACTGTACCGCGTTGGTATCCTGAAACTCGTCCACATGGATATAGCGGAACTTGCCCGAAAGATATTCGAGCGCCTCTTTATCCTCCGCAAGTAGCGCGCGCGCCTCCGTTAAAAGATCGTCGAAGTCGAGCGCGTTGTTCTTTTTTAAGTGATTCGCGTAAGCCGCATAAATGGCGGTGACTGCCTCGATATTGTTCTTTCTGCGGTTTTCCTTGTTGTAATCCACGGGCGGAAGCCCCAGCATTTTCGCGTTTGAAATATGCCACTTTGCGGCTTTAAGAAGCTCTTCGTCGTTGTAGCCAAGCTCCTTATACGCCTGCTTGATGACCGCCGAACGCTCCTGCTCCGAATAGATCGAAAAGTTTTCGTTTAAGCCCCGCTTTGAAGCGAACATTCTCAAAATCTTCACGCACATGGAGTGGATGGTCGAAACCCACATACCCCCGACTTCCGTCATGGCGGCAAGGCGTTCCTTCATTTCGTTCGCCGCTTTGTTCGTGAAGGTGATCGCAAGAATGTTTTCGGGCGGCACCCGCTTTTCCTCCACGAGGTAGGCGATACGCGCCGTCAAAACGCGGGTCTTTCCGCTCCCCGCGCCCGCAAGCACCAAAACCGCGCCCTCGGTATCGAGGACGGGGTCTCTTTGTTCTTCGTTCAAATCGGATAACACTGTCATACCCGAAAATTATATCATACTTTTTGACAAACGGCAAGTGTATTGAGAAATTAGCGTCCCCTAATTTCAAACTCATACTCCCGCTTAAAGCGCTCCAATGCGCGCAGATACTTTTCGGAAAGCTCCAAGGTGTAGCGCTGTTTTTCGGCATAGGAAAGGCTCATGTAGTACTCCTTATCGGTGAGCCGCCCGATCGCGTCGGAGACCTCGCCCTCGGAAAGGAGCATATCCCGCACCTTCAAATAGAACTCGTCGGGAGATTCGCCGCGGATCTTCGTCGTCACCTTTTCGGTAAAGTAGCGTTCCATCTTACTTTCGTTGATGCCGTTTTCCTTGGCGTGCAGGCGTTCGCTTATAAGTTCCTCTTCGCATTCCTTCCAGAAACCCTTTTTCATGCGTAGCTTTGCCTCTTTTGCAAGCGTTTTTAGCGTCTTTTCCACAGCACGCCTCCTTTTTTCGACTTTTTTCGCAAAAAAAATCCGTAACTCTCGTTACGGAAATTTCTTAGCCTCTGTTTCTTTTTCTTGCTGCTTCTGCTTTCTTTCTCTTCTTGACGGAAGGCTTTTCGTAAAATTCTTTCTTACGAAGGTCGCCGATGATGCCGTCGCGCGAGCATTTTCTCTTGAAACGGCGCAACGCGCTTTCGAGATTCTCGTTCTCTCCGACTTTGATCGTAGACATATTATTCAACCCTCCTTCGCCAAAGCACTTAATAACGATACTATTATAACTTTCTTGAATACGCTTGTCAAACTTTTTCGGGGCGTTTCGGCAGGTTATTCTAAAAAATTTTTTCCGCCTTTTCCGAAAGATAATCGTAGGAATCTTTGAGTTCTTTCAGCTCGGAATAGTCGTCGTTGTAATTTTCGATCAAGACCGCACCGTCGAAGCCCGAATCTTTCAGGCGTTTGAAGAGCTCTTCGAAATTAAAACACCCCTTCCCCGGAAGGCACTTTTTGCCGTTTTCGTCAAAGTCGCTCGCGTGAACGTAAGCAAGGCTTCCGCCCATGTCGTCGAGGTATTCCCCGTAAGAATAGCCCGAAATGAGCGCCTGCTTGATATCGAGCACGGCTCCTAAATCGGGACAGTGTTTTCTGAAAATTTTGAAAAGACCGGGGCGGTTGTAGAGCGCCCATTCCACGTTTTCAAGGCACAGCCTTACCCCGCGTTCTTTACAGTGATCAAAAACCTCTTTGAGTTTTTCGCCCGATTTTTCAAGATTTTCTTTGAAGGTGGATTTCAGCCTTGCAAGCGCGTGAAAGGTATAGTTCTTTGCGCCTAAAATATTAGCCGAGGAGAGCACCTTATCGAGCCAGGAATAAGCGTCCGCCTTCACGCGCGGGTGCTCGGCAAAGAGCTGCGGCTCGAACTGCGTATTGAGAACGTGTACGGAATTTACGTTTAAGTTCCCCTTCTTTTTCATAAGAGTCTCTGAAAAGCGTGGCTCGTATTCGCAAAATGATGTCAAAAACACTTCCGACGTCTGAACGCCCCACTCCGAAATGAGCGCGATCGCGTCCTCGTTATACAGCCGCAAAAAGAGCGACGCCGTAGAAATTCCGATTTGCATACCCACTCCCTTACTTACTTACGAAGTTGCAAACGATTCCCTCGTTGTAGTCCCCGAAGCCCTTGCCGAACAGGGTAAAGCCGCCCCTGCGTTCGGCGTTTTCGGGAACGTAAATGCGGAAGCGAATTTGCTTTCCGCGCTCGATTTTATAATCGCGCAAAGTCCTTTCGGAAACCTTGATCCCGCCGACAAA
>JAIDSX010000018.1 GCA_029060985.1 Clostridia bacterium
ATATTTTTATAAGAGACAGGTCGAAATCATAACGCCGAACGGCGATTTATATAAGAAAGGTGTGAAAAAGACGGAGGAGAAGGAGAAGAAAGAAAACCCTCCCGATAGAGATTAAATCAAGGCAGATTTCCGTTTTACGGAAATCTGCCTTTTCATTTTTGCTCAATCATTTTTCAAAATAAATTTCCATTTATTCCCTTGCAATTTATTCGAAAACATTGTATAATGATAGTTGTAGGAATTTGGTTTTTTTGAATATTGCAAAGAGGTTTTTATGGACAAAATTCAAGAGTTGCGCAAAAGAAAAGACGCATTAAAAACGGTGAGCGGGAGCGTTCGCAAGGAAATCGAATCGCTGGTGGACGAAGGCAGCTTCGTCGAGCTTTCGGCTTTGAGCTTTTCCAAAAGCGCATTTTACGATGACGACGCGCGCGGCGAAGGGGTCGTGACCGGTTTTGGAACGATCGGCGGCTATCCATTTTATCTCGTCGCACAAAATTTTGACGTGATTTCGGGCGGGCTCACCAAGGCGAATTGCGAAAAAATTGCAAAAACCTTGAACGCCGCAGAAAAAAACAATACGCCCGTCGTCTATTTGTTGCATTCCCAAGGCGTTGCGATCGGGGAAGGGGTTGACGTGCTCGAAGGCATTTCCGAGCTTCTTCTCAAAGCTACGCAGTTAAAGGGCACGGTCATGCAGTACGCCTATCTTTCGGGTGGGGTGTACGGCTCTGCTGCGGCGCTCGCTGCGGTGTGCGACGTCATTTTCTTTGAGGATAAGAGCGCTCTTTCCGTCAACTCTCCGTTGGTCCTTGCCGCGAAAGAGAATCAAAACTTGAAAGCGGAAGAAGTGGGCGGATATGCGGCGCTTGACCAAGCGGGACTTCCCGCCGTCAAAGTAAAGAACGTGAAAGAGGCGGGGGCGCATATCAAGGCGATCACCGAATTGCTTGCTCTTCCCGTCGTAGACGCAGAACTCAACAAACCGAGCCCCGCGCTCAACAAATCTGCGGACGCGAAAGCGATTTTGTCCATTTTGGAAAACGGCTTGGAGCTCGGCGCGAACAGCTTTCCAGAAGTGAAAACAGTGCTTGCGCGTATCGGCGGAATTGCGGTCGCGGCGGTTGTGTTCGATCAAGTAAAACTCAATGCGAACAACGTGCGTAAAATCAAGAATTTTGCGGAATTTGCCTGCTGCTATGCTCTGCCGCTCGTGACATTCGTCGATTGCACGGGCGTGGAGGCGACGCTTTCCGCAAACAACAGCGGAGTGCTCAAAGAAATTGCGGAATATCTCTCCATTCTCGATGCGACGGATACCGCAAAAATCGCAGTCGTTACGGGAAAGGCGGTCGGGCTCGGCTATTCACTGTTTGCCTCAAAGAGCGTTGGTTTCGATTACGCCTTCGCTTTGGCGACTGCCGAAGTTTCCCTGTTCGAGAGCGCACTCGGCGCGGAGATCGAATATTCTTCGGAAAAGGGCTTCGATAAAGAAAAATTTGCAAAGACCTATGC
>JAIDSX010000019.1 GCA_029060985.1 Clostridia bacterium
ACGTTTCCCTCTGCTCCTCCCCCTGTCTCTTTATCGCACCCGACGGAGAACGGCTCTCCCCCCTCTCCGATTACCTCATGGAACGCGGAACGAAGGTGTACGTTTTGGGATACGCCGACGGCGAGGATCGGGAATACGCCTTTGTGGAAGTCATAAACGGCGCGAAAGAGACGGAAAAAGGATTTGTCCCCCGCTCCTATCTTACCAAGAATAACCCCCTCGGACTTGACGAAAAGAACTTCAAGCTCGGCTTTTTGAAAGGTGACGCGGGAATTATTTTGAAGAACGAAAACGGCGAAGAGCTTTTGATCACCGAAAAGACGGAAGCAAAGCTGTATAAAAACGAGGACGGAACTTATACCGCCGTCGTTGAAAAGGACGGCGCACTCTATTCGAGCACCGTCAACGCCGATCAGATTTCGCGCGGAGAAACGGACGCACTCAGAATCAGCTTGATCGTGATTTTAAGCGTATTAGTCCTTGTGATCATCGCAGGCTACGCCTTCCTCATGTTCCCCCGCAAAAAGAAGCAATAATCTGATTTCCTAAAAAGTCCCTGCGCGATAGCGCAGGGACTTTTCAAATATATCGAAAAAATAGAAATCCACTCTTGACAAAGAAATGGCAATATAGTAAAATATTACTAATAAAACTTCGGGGGAGTTTATGAATTATTTATCACCTTTGCTCACACAGCGTGCCGATCCCTATTTGTATAAGCATACGGACGGCACTTACTATTTTACGGCTACCTGCCCTAAATACGATCATATCGAGATCCGCTCGGCAAAAACCGTAAACGGCATCGCTTCCGCCGAGCCCCGCACGATTTGGACGCGCCACCTTTCGGGCATTATGGCTTCCCATATCTGGGCACCCGAAATCCACTATATCATGGGCAAGTGGGTCATCTACTTTGCCGCGGGCGAGCTTCCCGATATCTGGAAGATACGCCCCTTCACCCTCGTGTGCAAGGGCAACGACCCTATGAAGGACGAATGGGAAGAAGGCGGCATGATGCAGGCAGCCGAAGGCGACCCCTACTCCTTTACCGACTTTTCGCTCGATATGACGGTGTTCGAACACAGAGGCACTTGGTACGCAATTTGGGCGCAAAAGGTGGGCATGGTCAACGGCATTTCCAATCTCTATATTGCCGAGCTTGAAACCCCTACCCGCTTAAAGACGGTGCAGGTACTCTTAACGACGCCCGACTACGATTGGGAACGCGACGGCGGATTTTGGGTAAACGAAGGTCCTGCCGTACTCAAAAATAAAGGAAAGATTTACGTCACCTTCTCCGCTTCGGCTACGGGCGCGTGCTACTGCATGGGACTCATGTCCGTGGACGAGGATAAAGACCTTCTTGACCCCCGCTCCTGGACGAAGAGCCGCCACCCCGTTCTCTCTACGGACGAGGAATTAAAGGTTTACGGACCGGGACACAACTGCTTCGTAAAGGGCGACGAGGGCGAACAGCTCACCCTTCTCCACTTCCGCAATTACGAGAAGATTTCGGGCGATCCTTTGAACGACCACAACCGCCATGCGCACGTCATGAAGGTAACCTACGATAAGGACGGCGCTCCCCTATTTATATTAAGGAAAGAGGATTTGTACAATACGCCCTTCGAAAACGAAAAACAGAAGAATATCAACGCGTAAGAAAAACCGCCCCTTCGGGCGGTTTCTTCATAAAAAAAACGGCTTTCCAGCGAAAGCCGTTTTTATTTTACAAATCACTCGTTCTCTTTTGCGGTGTACACGGGTTTGATCACCACGTTGCCGCGCACTTCCTCGTGCGACCATGCGCCCTCGTAACCCTCTTTGACGGGAACTTCGATATTGTTCTCCGCTGCGATCGTATCGCCGTAAACGCTATGGTCAAACTCGTAGGTTACGCCGTCCTTCTTATACGGGAACGGGCAGGCAATACGCACGCCCTCCACCTTGCCGACTTCGTGACCGTTTTCGTCCTGATAGGTGACGGTATACGTTTCAAGCGATACGAACGAGCCCGAAGAAGTCTTGACCGTTTCGCCGCCGCAGGTGAAGGTTTTAATAATGATTGCGCCGCCGTAGGTCGCCACTTTGCTCGGCCAGATACCCGAATAGTTCGAACAGTTCTTCTTCAACACGCTGAACGTTCCGACGCTATCGCCGTCTTTGTAGGTAATTTCAAGCTCGTTGCCCCAACCGAGGTTGCCGTTCTTATCGGATTCGCTTGCGCCCATAACGTCTACGAACGCAGTCGTAGCAACCGAGCCGTTCGCTCCGAAGATTTCAAGGCTCTTCGCGCCGAACACGTCGCCGCCCTCTACCGTACCGCAGATATTGTACTGCTTTCCGCCAAGCAGGCTGTTCGTATAGAAGTCGGTGATCGTAACTTTGATATTCTTGATCCACAGCACCCAGATATCCGCGCCGTCCAAATTACGCACGTCGGTGACCCGAGCATAGCCGTTTTCGGTTTCCACCCAAAGCGCAAGCGTCTGATAGCCGTCGACGACAGGCAGATATTCCTCGCTAAGCGCGTAGTTGTCGTTAAACGTGTAAGTTGTCACGTAAGCGTTTTTACGGATATCGAAGGCTGCGTCCGCATACGGAATGTCGCTGCAAATATTTACGGTAACGGTGTTGTCCTGCCAGTAAACGTAGAGAGAAGTATCTTCGAGAATGCCTTCCACTTTATCCGTCTTTAAGCCCTCACCGTTTTCCTCGGTATAGTAGCCCTTAAACCAATAGCAGTGTATATCATTGAGCGTGTCAAGCGCAACCGCCGCGCCGTCGTAGATATAGGAAAGCGTCTTCGTATACGCGCCGTCCGTAAGTGCAAAGCCCGCATACGGCTGACTGCTCACAAGCGTGATAAGATAGGTGTTCGGAGCGTCGTAAACCGTGAATTTTGCCTCGCCCGTCACATGGTAATCGCCTTCGAGAAGGTTGCCCTCTTCGTCCTGCCAGAAGCTCGTATAACCGTCGCGCGCCGCGATTGCGGGAATTGCCGAGCTTTCAATGATATCGCCGCCGTTGTAGTTGAGCGTGATTTTCTCGCCCTCACGCGTCACGAATACGATATCGAAGCCGAGCGCTTCCCACTGTGCCGTGAACGCGGTATTTTTCGTTACGTTGGGCAGATAGTCGAAGTAGCATACGCCGTCCGTACAGAAGCCGCGGAGCACGTAAGTCTTGCCGCCCCTATCGTATCTCACGCCGCGGGGAAGAGAAATCTTGCTGTCGTAAACGAAGTTAAGCGTTGCCGTATAGCTTCCGTCTTCGTTCTTCGTCCAATCAAAGCCCTCTACCTCGTACTTGCTCACAAGGGTCACGGAATATGTATTCGCCGTCCAAAGCGCGGTGATTTCCGCATTTCCCGTCACGATCGCCTGCTGAGAATCCCAACCCGCAAAGGTGTAGCCCTCTCTTTCGGGCGAAGCGGGATACACGATCGTATCGCCGTAGGTCGCTTTTTGCACCAATCTTTCGTCGCCGACGACAAAGATGACGGTGTATTCCACTTTCTCGTATACGGCCGTAAGCGTCGTATCGCCCGAAAGCGCTGTCAGATCCTCCGCCGTTCTGTACTCGTTGCCCTCTTCGTCTACAAAGTAGGCAACGCGTTCGATTTCATCCGCACGAATCGGGAACTCGAATTCGCCGCCGTAGACGTAATCGAGCGTAAGCGTTTCGTCTTTGAGAACAACGGTGATCTCGAAGGTACAAGCCATGTACTGTGCAAAGATCTGTCTGCTGTCGGGGAGCGGATCGTCCTTGCCGTACACGGTGACCCATTCCGCCTTGTAGCCGTTTACGACGTCGTACGCGGTAAGGTCGGGATAGGCAAGCGTGCCGTAGACCGTACCCTTTGCCTCTTTGTCCGTTCCCATTGCGATCACGATGTCCTGCGTGCCGATGACCACGCCCGCAAGGATATATTCGACCGAAGTATATTCACCCTCGATAAAGGTCTTATTCTCCCAATCGACCGTTTCGAGCTTGTAGCTCATGCCGTCAATAAGAAGACTTGCAATATCCGTCGTAACGTCTTCCACGCCCGCGTCCATAACGCCGCAGGGATTGTGATAGGTCATATCCGCGTCGATCGTCAAAGAAATACCCGTCGTCGAGAGCGAGGTATGCGCAACAAGCGTGCGGAGTTTTCCTTCGCTGTCGCTTCCGAACGAAACGACGATGTCGCCGAGCGTATTATTCGTAAGTCCAGCGCCGTTCAAGGTGATGACCCAGGTTTCGCCGTTTTCGCCGTTCGTATAGTTGATGGATTTTAAGTAATTGGAAACAGTAGTACCAAGATCGACTGCTTCCTTCGCGGTGCTTCCGCTGCTACCCGTATCGCTCGGAAGAAGGCTTGCAATTCTATCTCCGAGGTTGAAGAGGAAGCCCGCCTGCCCGATCAAATCGTTTACGAAGTTGCCAAGGGGCATTGCGCGGTATAATACGACGGGCTTGGGAAGCGGCTTGCCGTCCTCGTCCGACGTCTGTACGCGCTTGATATAGACCATATTGTCCTTGCCCGTCAGATCGACCTGCGTATTGCCGTTGATTGCGACAATGCCCAATTTCTTCAACGCGTCGTATTCGAAGCGCACGTTCACGCCCCAAACGCCGTTTTCGTCAATGGTAATGGAGAACGCCACGAGCTTGATATCCAGTTTCACGTCGATCACGCCGATCGCTTTGACGTCGAGCTGAATACTTCCGTCGATATAGAAGTTTTCGTTGAGCGCGTATTCGTGCTGTGCCTCTTCGCCCGAAATCACGTCGTCCACGCGGTGCGTGGTGCTCCGTGCGATTGTCTGAATGAGGGAAGCAATTCCGTTCAGAGAGAACGCGCCCTTGAACGAGGGAGCTACCCTCTTCTTCCCGTCGTACGTAATGCCGACCGAAACGGAGGTATTGCCGATATTCTGAACGGAAAGCAAGGTCAAACGCGAGCCGTTTTCGCCCTGCTCTTTTCCGATCGTGATCGTGAGCGGGTCGCCCTCTTTGCCGAACACCGTCTTGCTGTCGAGCGCGAGGGAGAAGCTCGTATCCCCTACCTGAATGGCGGAAACGAGCGCGTTCACGTCGAACGCCGTCTTTTCAGCCTCGTCGGAAGAGCCGCCCAAAAGTCCGCCGAGAAGCGGCATAAGGCTCTTGCCGAAGCCCTTCAACTGCGCCGTCGTTTCAAGGGAGAGCCAGGGCGCAAGCAGGTAATCGTTTACGATCCCGTTATCCACGCCGAAGAGCGCGAGCGCGGAAGTGAGAATGGGCATAATTTCGTCTGCGGACGCGTACAGCGTGAACGGGTTGCGCCGCGTGTCGCCCTCCTTAAAGAAGGACACCGAAACGAACGCGTCGAGAATGCCGTTTTTATTTCCGTTTTCGTCGCAGTCCAAAAGGAAGAATTCAAGGTACAGTCCCTGATCCTCCGCCAAAACGGGATCGAGCGCGATCTTTGCATATAAATAGGTATCGCTGTCCACCCAAAGGCTCTTCTTATCGAGGTTGAGGTGGATCGCGGTGGATTCGCCCGAATACAGGCGGATATCCCCCGAAAGGTTATATTTCACGCCGTCGGGATATTTTGCGGTATCGTCCGCGCCGATCACACCCGATACGGTCAAATTGATATTGCTTTCACTAAGCGTATGAACTGCCGCAACGAGATAGTCCAAAAGCTCTTCGAAGTCGCTCTCGTTCAAATAGCCGATCGTAGGCATTTCGGGCATTGCATCCGCATATACGGCACTGTTAAGCTCGCCCGAAACGGACAAATTCTCATTCTCGAAACGCACATTCGCGCCGATAAAGCCCTGCGCTTCCTTAATAACGTCGAGCGAAACGCCCATGAATTTGACTGCGATAAGTCCGTTCAGTTCCTTCGAATTTTCAATCGAAAGTCCCGACAAAATCTTTTCGATCCCCGCTTCGTCGCTCTTGGGAAGAAGCGCGCTAAGCAGACCGAATATATCTTTGATCGTCTTTGCTTCGGGAAGAAGCTCGTTTTCCGAAATAGGATTCAAGGTCTTTCTGACCTCTTCATACAGCGAAGCTACCGCGTCGCCGAGAGAGGAAAGATCGGAGAACGCGATTTCCGCGCCGAAGTTTCCGAGCGCGATTTTTACGCATTTCGTATTGATATAGAGCTCTAAATCGATCGTCGCTTCCGTCATGACGAGCGACAGATCGAAATACCCTTCAAAGCCGTTTGCAAAGCGCAAAACGCCGCGGTTGAGGGAAAGCAGAATATCGCTGTCCCCCGTATTCAGCACGAGCTTGCCATCAAGCGAAATTGCTTTCTTTTCCAATATTTCGGGGAACGCGTCAAACACGGGCTTCAAATCGACGTAGGTCTCTTTCTCTTCGTCGGAAAGCGCTTTTACTTCCCCGCCCTTGGCGAGCGAAACGTTTGCGCCGAATGCACCCAAGTCCACTCCGTCCGCGCCCACCGTCAAGGTGATATCGCCGAGATCTAAATTCAAACCGAAAAGGCTTAACAGTTTTGTTCCATTGACGACGGCGTTGAACTCTTTTTCCGTTTCGGAAACCGAAAGAATTTCGCCGAAATCTACGCTAAGCACCTTTTCAAGCGTTGCGAATATATCCTTCTTTTCTTTTTCGTTCTTAGCCGTC
>JAIDSX010000002.1 GCA_029060985.1 Clostridia bacterium
CGGCAGCGGCAGATGTGTATAAGCGCCAGTTTCTTGACAGGTCAGGCGCGCGGCGGTTATAATAAAATAAGCGGCGAATCGTAAATTCATTCGCTTGCCGCGCGTCGTTTGAGAGGTATTGTTCATGTTAGACAATGAACGGCTGATTTACAAAATGGTTTTAGAACAAAAATTGAGACTCATCACGAGCAAGACCCTTTACAGGAGCTCGCCCGTGGGAGCCTATGAGTTTCCCGTTGTTCGTTTTAGCGAGAAGCCTTTTCAAGGGAAAGAAAACGCTGTTTTAACGCAGTATCCCTCCGACCGTACGCTTGCTTCGTCCTGGAATACGGAACTTGTCGAAAAGGTGTATGCTTCCCTTGGAGACGAGGCGAGAAAGCAAGACGTTTACGGCGGATATTTTTCAAGCAACGATCCGCAGGCAAACGATCTCTCTTCGTCGCATTTTCTTTCGGCGCAATACCTTTCCGCAAAACACAGGGGCGTTTCGGAAAAACAGCCCACGGCGCACCGCGTTGCGGTCGCTTCCTTCGGAGAAGAGACGCTCCGCAAAAACTTTACCGATACCATGCTCGAAGAGGGCGCTCCCGACGTTTTGATCGCGGAGTCCGTTGAGGACGCGGAGCTTTATTTGAAGAATCAGGAGTTCCACGGGCTCGTATACGGCGTTGCTTCGTCGCCCGAAGAGGCGGCGCGTTATTTCTTCGTGGGCTGCGCGTTCGTGTATTTGAAAGAGGACTTCTTTACCGAGCTTTTTAATTTCCTGGATTTGCGCATTAAGAATTACAGAGTGGCGTACGGCGAGTACACCGAGCACAGGCTCGGCATGAAGGAGCTCGACCGCCGTGCCCGCATTTTGGATATTTTCGACGAAACGATTATCGATAATGCGTGCGACCGCGTGATCAATTACCTCAAAGCGAAAAAGAAAGCGGAAATCAAGGTTTCGGGCGAAAAGACCGCGGCGGAAATCAAACAAGAGAAAAAAGAAGAGGAAGAACGCTCCCTGCTTGCAAGAAGAGCGGCGCGCGAGAGCTACGTGCTCTTAAAAAATCCGAACGGCTTCCTTCCTATTAAGCGCGGGACGAAGGTTGCGCTCATCGGCGAATATTTGGAAAATTTCGATTTCCAACAGGAGAACTTCCCCTGCAAGCCCACGAGAACGCGCCTTCCCGTCGACGTCGCAAAGGAATTTGAGGATTTGACGGTGACGGGCTACGCCGTCGGTTACCGCAAGGGCGAAGGGGTGAGCGAAGAGCTCGTATCAAACGCGGCGCGGCTTGCTTCGGGTGCGGACGTTACAATCGTGTTCCTTTCGGCGGAGCCCGGTAAAAACGAACTTCCCGAAAATCAAAGACTGCTTGTAAAAGCGCTTTTGGGTTGGAATATCAAGGTCGTTGCCGTTATTTCGGCGGACCGCCTCATCGATACGAAATTTGCGAGCGGCTGTCGGGCGATACTCTACACGGGTCGCGGCGGACAGGAGGCCGCAGGCGCGGCGTTCGATTTGATTACGGGCGCATACAGTCCCTCGGGAAAACTTACCGAAGCTGCGGGCGGGTATCCCTTGGGATACGGTCTCACGTATACAAGTTTTGCCTACCGCGATCTTGAAATCGACGAGAGCGGCGTTTCCGTTATCGTAGAAAATACCGGCAGTTACGACGCTTCGGCAATCGTTCAGCTCTATCTGCAAAAGGACAATTCCGCATACGCTTCTAAGACCTTAAAGGGATTTAGGAAAGAGTTTATCAAGAAGGGCGACGCAGTTAAAGTTACTATTCCCTTTACCGAAAACACCTTCCGCTATTACGACGGAAAGAAAAAGAAATACCGCGTGCAGGGCGGCGAGTACAAGTTGCATATTTGCGAGAACGCGGCGGTGGATAAGCTGTCGGGTTTAGTTAAGATCGCCGCCGACGACGGAAGCCAGTTTACGAACACGCTTTCCGAAACCGCCGTAGACGGAGAAAAAGTCGCTTTCTCGGAGTCGCGGGGCTTGGTCGAGAAGAAGGGGATGTCCTTCGGAATGAAACTCTTCTTGTTCATTTCGCTCTTTGCCTACTATAACGCAATCATGTTTATGCTGCTGTTTGCCGATTTTGTTCCCGTTGAGAGAACGGATCTTTTCTACGGACTCGTGGGGGCGCTTACGGGCGTTATCGACGCGCTCTTGATTTTTGCGATTACCTTTATTTCAGTCGTTCTGAAAAAGAAGTTCGTGCCCGTGACTGAAACTTTAACCGATATGATCAATGGGGTGGACGAATTCGTAGAGATCGCAAAGCTCACTTATCCCGATCCCGTAAAAGAGCGGGAAAAGGCGAAAAAAGCACAGGAAGCCGAAGAGGCGCGCAAGGCGAAAGAGGAAAAGATAGAAAAAGAGAAAGAGGAACAAGAAAAGAAAGAAGCGGAACAGGTAAAAGCGAACGAGAAAAAGAAAGAGGAAGAAAAGGAGGAGGCTTCCCAAAAGAAGGCCGCCCCCTCGCTCGATAAGCCGAGCGATTATCCCGAATCGGATTCCTTTGAAAAAACGTATCTTGCGTTCCGTCAATATTTCATGGAACGCGGAATCAACGTCGGGGCGGCGTCCGCGCGGAGACTGCTTGCGGCGATCGCTTCGTCAAGGCTCGTTCTAATTACGTCCAAGAATCAAGAGCTTTTGCCCGAATTTATGGCTGCGCTCAATAGCTACTTCGGCGGGCGCGGCGTTTCGCTTGCAAACGATAAATGGAACACCCTGGAAGATTTGCTGTGGCAGGCATCCGCAGGAAGAAACGCTTATTCCACGTTTACGAATTCCCTCGTCGACGCGTCGCGTCGTCATTATAAAAACGCGGTTGCGATTATCGGCAATGTGGATTCCGTAAATCTTCCCGATTGGTTTGCGGAAATCATCGGTTTTGCCGCTTCTCCTTCTGAGGTGCACCGTATCGCTCTCAATAACGAGACGAAATTGACCGTTCCTCAAAACTTCTGCGCTCTCTTATTTGCCAGGGAGAACGGACTCGAAACGGAGCTCCCGCGGGAAGTTTTGAACGCTTCGCTTCAAATCGATATCTCCATTCGCCGCGAAGAGAGCGCGCAAGAGGAAACGAAGGCGGAGAGTGCGATTTCTTATCCGAATTTGTGCGCGCTTGTCCGCGAGGCGCGCGAGAAGCATTTCATGTCCGAAAAGAATTGGGTAAAGATCGACGAGCTTTTCGAGTTTGTTAGCGTCAACGAACGCTTGCCCTTTGGCAATAAAAATACGCTTATGGCGGAAAAATTCACTTCCGTTTTAATGGCGTGCGGTGCGGAAGAGAGCGAGGCGCTCACTTCCCTGTTGCGTTTCAAAATCGTTCCGCTCTTAAAGACCTCCCGTCTGTACGCCGAGGAGGACGGAATCACGATTCTTTCCGATTATTTGCAAAAAGCATTTCCCGAAGAAGAGCTTGCAAAAGTGCTGAAACTGCTCTCCGAACGTCCCAAAAAGATCGAGGAGAAAGCGGGGAATACCTTCTATACGCCCGATTTTAAGGGCGAAGACGAGGTCTCCCAAGAGGAAGAACAGGCTTCGGAAACGATTTACGCAGGCGTTCCCGAGGCGGAAGTAGAGCCTTCCGAACCCGTTCACGAGGAAGCTCCCCAAGAGGAAGACAAGGATTCGGAAACGATTTATGCGGGCGCTCCCGAGGCGGGAGCAGAGACTTTTGAGCCTGTTCACGAGGGAACTCCCCAAGAAGAGGCAAAGACCGCCGAAACGGATTACGACGAGGATTACGATGAGGAAGTTCCGACTTTGGAATCCATCTTTGCCGACGATCCCGTGGAAGAATCTAAGGAAGAACCCGCAGAAGAACCTGCGTTTAACGAGGTAAACGATTCCGATGACGAAGTTTACGAGAGGGACGACGCTCAAAGCTATACGGGCGGCTATCAGAACGGATACGGTCAGGGCGGATATTCGAATCCGTATGGAAATCCTTACGGCAGTCCCTATGGCAGTCCGTACGGAAATTCTTACGGAAACGACGGTTACGGCGGATATTCGGGCGGCTACGGCAGTTACCAAAACGGATATCAAGGCGGACAAGACGAATACGGAAACTATCCGTCGGGCGCGTGGGGCGACGATAACGGCGGAGGTAACAACAGATGAGGAATTATCTTTTGGCGTCCTCCGCTTCAGATATCATGAAAAAAATAGGCGACGCGCTAACGATCAAAATCGCGCTCATCGTTTACGCTGCGATCGTGCTTGTTCTCTTGATCGTGCTCGTCGTACGAATTGCGTTCAATGAACAAAACCGTATTTCGGAGCTCAAACGCTGGCAAGAGGCGCGTCGTGTAAACGAAAAGCAGGAAGCAGTTGACGACGTTAAAAGAGAACTGAATAAAAAAATGGACGCGATCGACCATAAAGTATCTTCCGTGATTTCCGGACTCGAAGAGGGAATCACGCTTTCGGGCGTTTCCGAAAACGTGGAGAGCGGAGTTTCGCAAGAGAAAAAGGAAACAAAGGAAGCGCAAGAGGAAACGGCGGTTGCGGAAGAAGAGCAGAGTGA
>JAIDSX010000020.1 GCA_029060985.1 Clostridia bacterium
TTCGCCTTCCACGGTATAGTGATGGTCGATATACTCTCTTAATTTGGATACGTCGTTTTCGTCGAGATCCTTTACTCTTACGTTGGGGTCGATGCCCGTTTCCGCAAGAATCTTTTTGGAAGTGGAAAGCCCGATCCCGTAGATATAGGTCAAACCTATTTCAACGCGTTTCTCTCTGGGCAAATCCACGCCGGCAATACGTGCCATGTTCTTTCCTCCGTCTTTTTCGGTGTTTTTATTTTATATTTTTTTATGTGCTCCGCGATCCGTAGAAACAGTGGAAAATATTTCTTGCACGAATGCGGTTATTTTCTCTTAAAGAGCGCAAAGCGAGCCGACTTTCCCCGCTTTTTTGCGCGGAAATCAGCTCATTTTCTGATTAAATTCGGTTTTTCGAGAAAACCGCGATAGTTATTATATCACAGTACGCAAGTTTCTGTCAACCGATTTTATCACGTATTTTCTTTTGTTTTAGCCCTGTCTTTGCTTATGCGATTTGTTTTTGGAACAGATAACCATCACTTTTCCGTTTCTTTTGATAACCTTGCACTTATCGCACATCGGCTTTACCGAAGGTCTGACTTTCATAATATTATCTCCTATCTATTTACCGTGAATTTCTTTTCGTTACGATCTGCTGCGCCACGTGATCCGCCCTTTCGTCAAGTCGTACGGGCTCATTTCGAGCTTTACCGAATCCCCTTCGATAATGCGGATATAATTCATTCTCAGCTTTCCCGAAATGTACGCCGTGATGACGTGCCCGTTCGTGAGCTGCACCTTGAACGTGGTGTTGGGGAGCGCCTCGATTACTTTGCCTTCTGCTTCGATTACGTCGTCTTTCGACATAGTGACCTCGCCTTTTTATTTTTCGCTTCCAAGCGTCAGAATTTCAAATCCGTCCTCGCGGACGACGAGCGTGTTTTCGTAGTGCGCCGCGCTCCTTCTGTCCGCCGTGACCGCCGTCCAGCCGTCGGGCATTACCTTTACCTTCCAAGTACCTGCCGCGATCATGGGCTCTACGCAGATGACCGTGCCCGCTTGAAGCCTTACGCCCGTACCCTTTCTTCCGAAGTTCGGAACGGACGGGTCCTCGTGCATCTCTCTGCCGATTCCGTGTCCCGTGTAGGAACGAATGACCGAAAAGCCGTTTCCCTCTGCGTGTTGCTGTACCTTGTAGCTGATATCGTAGAGCGGCGTTCCCGCCTTCAAGCCCTCGATGCCCTTCCAGAAACACTCCTCCGTTACCCGAACGAGCTTCTTCTTTTCCTCGGAGACCTCTCCGATACAGAAGGTCCTTGCGCAGTCGCCGTGAAAACCGTTTTTGTACGCCACGATATCCACGCTGACGATATCGCCCTCTTCGAGCACCCTGTCGTCGGGAATCCCGTGGACGACCACCTCGTTGACCGAAACGCACGCCGAAGCGGGGTATCCGTAATAACCGAGGCAGCTGGGCTCTGCGCCGCTCGCCTTGATATAATCGTAAACGAGCGTATCGACTTCCTTCGTCGTCATTCCCGCCTTGATCCGTTCGCCGACGAACTTCAAACAGTTCCCGACGATCGAACAGGGTTCGCGCATGAGCTCGATTTCTTCTTCGCTCTTGACGTGGATCATTTCGCCATCTTATCGAGAACGGCTTTGACCTGTCCGAAGAGCACCTCTGCGGGAGCTTCCGTTCCCGTGAAGTTGAGAATGATTCCCTTCTTCGTGTAGTAGTCGATCAGCGGCTGCGTCTGCGCCGTGTAGACGTCGAGACGGCTCTTGACCGTTTCGGGATTGTCGTCCTTTCTCTGATACAGCTCCCCGCCGCAACGCGAACAGGTGGTTGCGCCGTTCAGCGTGGAAACGTGATAGCTCTCGCCGCATTCCTTGCACACTCTTCTGCCGCAAAGTCTGTCCATGAGCAGGGAGAAGTCGATATTGATATTGACGACTCCGTCGATCTTTGCAAACTTGTCGAGCTCCTCCGCCTGGAAAGTGTTGCGGGGGAAACCGTCGAGCAGATAGCCGTTGCTATTCTTTACGTCGTCCCAGGTGAGACGGTCGCGCACGATATCGCAGGTCACTTCGTCGGGAACAAGCTCGCCCTTGTCGATATACGACTTTGCGAGAAGTCCGATTTTCGTGCCGTTCTTGATATTCGCACGGAAGATGTCGCCCGTGGAAATGTGCACGAGACCGTAGCGGTCTGCAATTTTCGTTGCCTGCGTGCCCTTGCCTGCGCCGGGCGCACCGAGTAAAATCAGATTCATATTGATTCTCCTTATTTCAAGAAGCCCTTGTAATTCTTCATCATGATCTGCGACTGCAACTGTTTGTCAAGTTCCAAAGCAACCGAGACGACGATCAAGATACCCGTCGTAGAGAACACGTTTACGAGATCGTAGCTCGCCCAGCTGAACACCACGGACGGAATAAACGCAACGAGCGTTAAGAAAATCGCGCCGAACAAGGTAATGCGGTTATTGATTTTCTTCAAGTACTGCGCCGTAGGCTTACCGGGTCTGATACCCTGAATGAAGCCGCCGTTCTGCTGAATGGACTTACTGACGTCCTCGGGGTTGAACTGGATCTGCGCATAGAAGAATGCAAACGCAAAGATCAACAGGCAGAGCACAACCGAATAGATGAGCTGACCGTACCATTCGCCGTTGCCCGAGAACCACTTGGCAAGATTGGTCGCCGCGGTGGTATTCGGCCAGAAGAGGCTGATGAGCATGGACGGGAAGGACACGATCGCATAAGCGAAGATCAAAGGCATAACGCCGCTTCCCGTGATCTTCATGGGAATGACGGAGGACTGACCGCCGTACATCTTCGTCCCGCGCACCTGCTTTGCATACTGCACGGGGATCTTGCGTTCCGCCAAGTCAACGAACGTGACGAGGAAGAAGATAATTGCCGCAAGGATAATGAAGATACCGACTTCGAGAAGTCCGTCGCCGATTTTAAGCGTACCGTCGCCCATCGCAATGAACTTATTGAGAAGGGACATACCTGCCGTGGAAACGATACCGATGAAGATGATCATGGAAATACCGTTGCTCACGCCGAGGTCGGTGATGCGCTCGCCGAGCCACATAACGAGCATAGAGCCCGCCGTGTACACGACCGCCATATAGATACCCGCAACCCACACTTCTCCGCCGAAGAGCGTGGTGTTGATCGCGTTGCTCTCGTTTGCAAAGTTGATAATGATACCGACCGATTGCACGACTGCAAGAATTACCGTAATAATTCTCGTAATGAGCGTCAAACGCTTTTTGCCCTCTTCGCCCTGTTTGGAAAGGCGTTCGAGCGCGGGGATACCTACCGTTAAAAGCTGCACGATAATCGAAGCGTTGATATACGGTCCGATACCGAGCGCGAACAGCGTACCCTGCGAAAGCGCGTTACCCGTAACGCCGCTCATGAGCTGTAAGAAATCGTTGCCGGTGATAGCGCTCTCGAACTGACCTCTGTCAAGCCCCGGAACGGGAATATAGCAGCCCAAACGGAAAACGAGAAGCAGAAGGAGGGTTATAAAAATCTTCCTTCTGATTTCTTTATTACGAAAGGCGTTTTTTAAGGTTTCAATCATTTCGTACCTCCTTTTTTACGCCGTCTGAAAAAACGATCACTTTTCAAGAACCTCGGCTGTGCCGCCCGCCTTCTCGATCGCCGTCTTAGCGGTTTCGGAGAATTTCGCGGCGCGTACCGTGAGCTTTACTTTGAGCTCGCCCTTTCCGAGCACTTTGAGTCCCGCGTTGTTCTTGACTTCCTTCGCAAGTTTGTTGGAAAGCACGAAGCCGAGATCAACGGTCGTCCCTTCGGGAAGTTTATTGAGCTCGTCAAGATTGATAATGACGTAGTCTTTCCCGAATTTATTGTGGAATCCGCGCTTGGGGATACGGCGCGCAAGAGGCATTTGACCGCCTTCGAATCCGGGACGGACACCGCCGCCCGAACGCGCCCATTGACCTTTGTGACCCTTACCGCTCGTCTTGCCCAAGCCCGAGCCGATACCGCGTCCCAAACGCTTTGCGTCCTTTCTTGCTCCCTCGGCGGGAGAAATTGTATCTACTCTCATGATATCACTCCTTATACGTTCTCGACCTTCACGAGGTGAGCAACCTTGCGGATCTGTCCGCGAAGCGCGGGAGTATCTTCAAAGGTCTTTTCCGAACGGATCTTATGCAAGCCCAAAGCCGCAACCGTTGCTTTCACCGATTCGACTTCGCCGATCGTGCTTTTTACAAGCGTTACTTTAACCATTTCAATCCTCCTTAGCCCACGATCTCTTCCACGGTCTTGCCGCGAAGCGCCGCGATCTCTTCTGCGGTTTTAAGCTCCGCAAGTCCCGCGACCGTCGCTTTCACGCAGTTCTGAGGGTTCTGCGTTCCGTGAGATTTCGTTCTGATATTCTTGATTCCCGCAGCCTCCATAACGGCACGGACGGGACCGCCTGCGATAACGCCGGTACCTTCTGCGGCGGGCATCATCAATACCGCGCCCTTGCCGAATTTACCGAGCACTTCGTGGGGAATACTCGTATCCACGATCGCAACGTTGATCATATTTTTCTTGGCGGCCTGCGTAGCCTTCTCGATCGCCTCGGGAACTTCCTTTGCCTTTCCCGTGCCGTAACCGACTTTGCCGTTGCCGTCGCCTACGACGACGAGCGCCGCAAAGCGCATATTTCTACCGCCCTTGACCGTCTTGCTGACGCGGTTTACGCCGATGAGCTTTTT
>JAIDSX010000021.1 GCA_029060985.1 Clostridia bacterium
CCGGCCCGGAGCTCCGCAAAAGACACCGCTTCGCGCCACCAAGACGCCGTACGGCGCGGGCGGAAACGGATTCACCTTCCGCGATTACAACGCATACGATATGCTCTACGTGATCAACGAAGCGCTCAACGTGTATCGTGACGGGGAAGAGTGGCAAAAATTAGTACACCGCGCCATGACGACCGATTTTACTTGGGCGAAGTCCGCGGATTATTATCTCAAATTATATAACGGTATGTTACAGTAAAAGTCTTTTAGGAGTTATAAAATAGAATGGAAAAACTAACCGAACAAGATGCACAGGAAATGATTTCCGGAAAGCTGACGCGCTATTTCGGAGTCAGTGCAAAAGAAGCGACGAGAGAGCAGATTTATAAAGCCGTCGTCATGAGCATTAAAGATATAATGCTGCAAAAGCGCCAGAAATTTTATCTAAAAAATAAAAAGGCGAAGGCAAAGCGCGTCTACTATCTCTGCATGGAATTCCTTATGGGAAGATCGCTGAAAAACAGCATCTATAACCTTGGGATTGAAAACGCCATACAGGGCGCGTTAAAAAAGTTTAAGGTTTCGCTCGAAGATTTGTATGAAGAGGAGCCGGATGCAGGTCTCGGAAACGGGGGACTCGGCCGCCTTGCCGCTTGCTTCTTGGACGGACTTGCAACACAGAATTATCCCGCAATGGGTTTTTCGATTTTGTATCAATACGGTCTCTTCAAGCAAAAGATCGTAGACGGTTGGCAGCTCGAACTTCCCGACGTGTGGCTTCCCGGCGGCGACGTTTGGCTTACGCAACGCACCGATAGACAATTTATCGTGCGTTTCGACGGCGAAATCGAAGAGAAGTGGACGGATCACGGCATGGAAATTATTTACCATGACGCGAAAGAGGTCGAGGCAACCGCATACGATATGATGGTTTCGGGCGCTGATTCCGAAGCGGTCAGCGTGCTCCGCCTTTGGCAGTCCCGTGCCGTGCAGAACTTTGATATGAAGCTCTTCTCGCTCGGCAACTACGACGAGGCAATGCGCGACGATTCGAACGCACAGCTCATTTCCAAGGTGCTTTATCCTTCCGACAACCATACGGAGGGGAAATCTCTGCGTTTGAGACAGCAATATTTCCTGGTGTCGGCGTCCTTGCAGTGCATCGTATCCGACCACAAGCGCCGTTACGGCTCTCTGTTACTGCTCCCCGAAATGGCGGCGATCCATATCAACGATACGCACCCCGCGCTTGCAGTACCCGAGCTTATGCGTATTCTCATTGACGAAAACTTCCTTGAATGGGATACCGCTTGGAATATCGTGACTTCGACCTGCGCTTACACAAACCATACGGTGCTTGCGGAAGCGCTTGAAACCTGGGCGGAGGATTTGGTTTCCCGCAGACTTCCCCGTATTCACTCGATTTTGAAGGAGATCAACCGCCGCTTCTGCGACGATCTTTGGAAGAAGTATCCGGGGGATTGGAACAAGATTTCAAGAATGTCCATTCTTTCGCACAATACGGTACGCATGGCAAATCTCTCCATCGTGGGAAGCCACAGCGTAAACGGCGTTTCTGCGCTTCACAGCGATATTATCAAGAAGAGCATTTTCAAGGATTTCTATGATTTTACGCCTGAAAAGTTTACGAACGTCACCAACGGTATTGCACACCGCAGATGGCTCAATCAATCGAATCCCGAGCTGTGCGCGCTTCTTTCCGACTGCATCGGGGACGGATATGCGAAAGATGCTTCTAAGTTGGGCGAGTTCAAAAAATTTGCGAAAGATAACAGCGTATTAAAGCGGCTTGACGAAATCAAAGCAATCAAAAAGAGACAATTTTCAGACTTTGCGAAGAGATACCAAGGGGTGGACATCGACCCGAATACGGTGTTCGACGTGCAGGCAAAGCGTATGCACGAGTATAAGCGTCAGCTTTTGAACGTTCTGCATATCATTTCCGATTATATCACGCTGCGTGACGATCCCGATCTCGATGTTTTGCCCAAGACGTATATCTTCGGTGCAAAAGCCGCGGCAGGGTACGATATGGCAAAGCAGATCATGCGGCTCATCTGCTATCTTTCGGAGGATATCAACAAGAATCCGAAAATCAAAGAAAAACTCAACGTCGTATATATGGAGAACTACAACGTTACCATGTCCGAAAAGCTGATGCCTGCAAGCGAGATTTCCGAGCAGATTTCCCTTGCCGGAAAAGAGGCGAGCGGTACGGGCAACATGAAGTTCATGATCAACGGCGCTCTTACGATTGGAACACTCGACGGCGCGAACGTCGAAATGGCGGAGCTTGCAGGAAGCGACAATATCTTTATCTTCGGTCTGAAAGCGGACGAAGTCAGCGAAATTTGGAATAGGGGATACAATTCGAGCTCCTATTACAATCAAGATATGAATATGCGCAAGGTGATCGAGGCGCTGATCGTGGGCTTTAACGGAATGTCCTTTGGCGATATTGCAAACTATTTGCTCCGCGCGACTCCCGTTGCCGATCCGTATATGTGTCTTGCGGACTATGAATCGTATTGTCAGACGCAGGAGGCGATTTCGAACTTATACCGCAACGACAAAAAGGAATGGAACAAAAAATCCGTCTACAACATTGCGGCGGCAGGGCACTTCTCGGCAGACAGAAGCATTCGGGAATACGCCAAGAATATTTGGAATTTGAAACAACTTGATAAATAAAATTTAGGATCGTATTATGGGGTACTACTATAATCCTTTGGACGAAGCCTGTAAGAACATTACGGGCGGAATCCCGCGGATGAGCGAATTAACGCTTCGTATTATCGAAAGGGAAAGCGGAGAAGGAAACTTCTCCGCTCAAACTTGTACGCTCGTTCTTTGCAAGGACGGCGAATCGGAGCAAAGACTTACCATGAAACCGCAAAACGGCGGTTTTGAAATCACGCTGCGTTTTTATCAGAGCGGACTTTATTTTTACCGTTTTGAGATTGACGGTAGGGGATTCTTTTGCGGAAGAATGCGAAAAGGGGAATTTTCCGATTCCAACCGCTATTGGCAGATCACCGTTTTCGAGCCCTATTATAAAACGCCCGATTGGTTCAAGGGCGGAATTATGTATCAGATATTCCCCGACCGCTTTCATAAAGTTGGCGATATTCCCGCTGCCGAGCACAAAATTCTCCGCTCCGATTGGGGCGGCACGCCGCGCTATCAACCGAACGAATACGGTAAAGTTTTGAATAACGATTTCTTTGGCGGAAATCTGAACGGCGTTCGTGAAAAATTGCCCTATTTAAAAGAATTAGGCGTTACAACAATTTATTTCAATCCGATTTTCGAGGCTTATTCCAACCACCGTTACGATACAGGCGACTATATGAAAATCGACCCGCTCCTCGGTACGGAAGAGGATTTCGACCGTTTGATCGAAGAGGCGAAGAAGTGCGGAATCGGCATTATTCTTGACGGCGTGTTTAATCACACAGGCGACGATAGCCGTTACTTTAACCGCTACGGCCGTTATCCTGAAGTCGGCGCATATCAGGCGACGCACTCGCCCTATTCTGATTGGTATAACTTTTACGAGTTCCCCGAAGGCTACGACAGCTGGTGGGGGATCGCTACGCTCCCCGCAGTCAATGAAAATTCCGAAAGCTATCAGAATTTCATTCTCGGAAAAAATGGCGTTCTGAAAAATTGGCTCAACCACGGAATTATGGGTTGGCGGCTCGACGTTGCCGATGAAATTCCCGATTTCTTTTTATCCATGCTCCGTACTTCCGTAAAGGAAGAAAACACGGACGCCGTTATCATCGGCGAGGTTTGGGAGGATGCGTCAAATAAGGTCGCTTACAGCGTGCGCAGGAAGTATCTGCAAGGCAACGAGCTTGACAGCGTTATGAACTATCCCTTGAAGGATGCGATCATCAACTTTGTGCAAACGAAAAACACGACGATGCTTCGCGAGACGGTCTTTCAACTGATCGATAACTATCCCAAACAGACGCTCGACTCTTTAATGAATATTCTGGGTACGCACGATACGCCGCGTATTCTGACAGTGCTCGGCAACCAGTGCTGTGAAACGAAGGAAGAAATGGAGATCGCCCGTTTGAGCGACGAGGTGAAAAGCGCCGCTAAGGAAAAGCTGAAAATGGCGTCATTTTTACAATACACGCTCCCCGGTGTTCCATGCGTTTACTACGGCGACGAGAACGGCATGGAGGGAGACCGCGACCCGTTTTGCCGCAGATGCTACGATTGGGAGAATCCCGACGAGGAACTGCGCGCCCATTACCGTAAATTGGGTAAGATACGCGGGAACGATTTGAAAGATATTTTCAGCGAAGGCGTTTATAAGGAAATATTCTCTGATTCTTCCTGTATTGTTTTTGAAAGAAGATCTAATTCTGATTGCGCCTATGTCTTTGTAAACAATTCAGGCAGAAAATACAATATGACTTTCCAAGGGAAATTTAAGGAGTTTCTGACGGGAAAGAGCTTTTGCGATAAGTTGGAAGTTCAGCCGTACTCCTACGGAATATTGCTAAGAATAAAATAGTATGTGTCACATAGTATTACTATGCGTGTCATAACAATATTGGTTTTTATATTGATTTTGGCAAATTATACGGGTGATTTCACAGAATAAATTGTTTTATATCAAAGCACCATGTATTTTTAACAGATTATTTTTTAGAATAATAAATAGTAAAAAAACATAAAAATCCTCTGTAATCGCCTAAAATAACCCCTAACTATTCTTAAAACTGTAATTTTGCGAATAGTTATCTTGGTTTTTCTCTATCAAAATTCCCTCCGCCCTTTCTTTGATTTTTTTCAAAATTGACAAAGCGTACAGTTTTTGCTATAATAAAAACGATGAAAAACGACGAGAATTACTATCAAGAGCGAAATCTGAATAACCTCGAAAGAATCGACGGGCTGTTAAAGGACCTCCCCTATTTTGTCGAGGACTTTTTGCGCGGCGTTGAGACGCGTACGAGCACGCTCACCCGCTTGAATTACTGCTACGATCTTCGTATTTTCTTCTACTTCCTCTCTGAGCGCAAATTCCGCAATAAAGCCGTAACGGATATTACGCTTGACGATTTGGGCAGCGTTACCGATACCGATCTTGAAATATTTTTAAGTTGGCTTTCACATTATAAATATAACGGCAAGCGGCTCTCCTGCGACGAGCGCGCCAAGGCAAGGAAGCTCTCCACCGTACGTTCCATGTATAAGTACTTTTTCAACAAGGGTCTTATCGACGTAAACAACTCCACCAAGGTTGCCACGCCGAAGCTCCATGAAAAAGAAATCATACGCCTGGAAGGCGACGAGGTTTCCTCTATTTTGGACGTTGCGGAATACGGCAGTGAGCTCCCCTCGCACGCACGCGGCTATCACGACAAAACGAAGATTCGCGACGTGGCAATTCTTACCCTCTTTTTGGGAACGGGGATCCGTATTTCCGAGCTCGTGGGGCTAAACGACGAGAGCATCGATTTCAGCAATAATTCCTTTATCGTAACGCGGAAAGGCGGTAACAAGGCGATTCTTTATTTTTCGGAGGAGGTCGGCGACGCACTTGCGGCGTATCTTGCGCAAAAGCAGGAAGATAAGGAAATACCGCCCGACGAGCACGCGCTGTTCCTTTCTATGCAGTACCGCAGGATCACGGTGCGCGCCGTGGAAAACCTTGTAAAGAAGTACGCGAAAATCGTCTCCCCTCTCAAAAAAATCACGCCGCATAAATTGCGTTCCACTTACGGCACAAACCTCTACCGGGAAACCGGCGATATTTATATCGTAGCGGACGTGCTTGGGCACAAAGACGTAAACACGACGCGGAAGCATTACGCTGCGATCACGGAAGATCACCGCCGTTCCGTCGCGAGTGCTGTGCGTCTACATAAAAAGGACGACGAATGAGCGAAAAAGTCTACATTATTCAACCGGTTGAAAACGATAATTTCCAAACGCTTCACAGCGAGGCGGTCGCCTTGATTGAAAGCGCGGGCGCGGAATATGCGGGCACGACCTATCAGAATATTCGCGAAATTAACCCCGCAACCTATATCGGGAGCGGGAAGGCGGAAGAAATCAATACGACATTGGGCGAAGAAGAATTGACCGTTCTCTTTAACGGTGACCTCTCCCCTTCGCAGGTGCTCAATCTTTCAGAGGCGCTCGGCGGCAGGAAAGTGATTGACCGCACGACTCTCATTCTCGATATTTTCGCCCTTCGCGCCGAAAGCAGCGAAGGAAAGATTCAAGTCGAGCTTGCACAGCTCAAATATATTTATCCGAGGCTTCGAGGCAAGGGAGCGGCGTTATCCCGTCTCGGAGGCGGGATCGGCACGCGCGGTCCGGGTGAAACCAAGCTCGAAACGGATCGAAGGCATATCAAATCGCGTATCCGCGCACTCGAAGAAAAGCTCGAAAATACCGAACGCAGGCGTTCCTTTACCGTTCAGCGCAGAAAAAAAGAGAGCGTGCGTACGATCGCTCTCGTTGGATATACGAATGTTGGAAAATCAACGTTGATGAACGCATTCACGCAAGCGGACGTCTTTGTGAAGGACGCGTTGTTCGCAACGCTCGACCCTACGTCCCGCAACTTCGAAATCGAAGGGATCCCCTT
>JAIDSX010000022.1 GCA_029060985.1 Clostridia bacterium
AGGGCTATCTCAAAAAAATGCGCACGCAGATGTTCAACGGAATGCAGGATCTGCCTATCCGTTACTTCGATACGCACAACCACGGCGACGTCATGAGCTATTACACGAACGACGTCGATACGCTGCGCCAAATGATTTCACAGTCCATTCCGCAGTTCTTGACTTCGTCGATCATGGTCATTACGTTGCTTGCAATTTTGCTCTATTACAGCGTATGGCTGACGTTGATCGTTCTCTTCGGCGTTTTGCTCGTGCTGTTCGTTACAAAGACCGTGGGCGGGGGAGCTGCAAAATACTTTATCGGTCAACAGCGCGCCGTGGCGAAAGCGGAGGGCTTTATCGAAGAGTATATGAACGGGCAAAAGGTCGTCAAGGTGTTCTGCCATGAAGGGGAGGCGAAAGCCGACTTCGATAAGGTGAACGAGCATTTATACGATCAAGCCAACCGCGCAAACCGCTATGCGAATATGTTCATGCCCATTTTGGGCAATATTGGGCACGTGATTTACGTTATCATTACCTTTGTCGGCGCGGCGTTTATCTTTAATAAAGTTTGGAATCTGAGCATTTCCGGCTCGCAATTCTATGCGTTTGACGAGGCGGGCGCGCTCGTACTCACGGGCGGTATGGCGTTGCTTGCTGCGTCGCTGCAGACTACGCGGCAGTTCTTTAACAATATCAATCAGGTTTCGCAGCAGCTGAACTCCGTTATCATGGGTCTTGCGGGCGCAAAGCGCGTGTTCGATTTGATCGACGAAAAGCCCGAGGCGGACGAGGGCTACGTAACGCTCGTGAACGCGAAAGAGGAGAACGGCGTCATTACCGAGTGCGAAGAGCACACGGGCATTTGGGCGTGGAAGCACCCGCACAAGGCGGACGGCTCGGTCACCTATACCAAGCTGACGGGCGATATCGTTTTGGAGGAAGTGGACTTCGGCTACACCGAGGATAAAATCGTTCTGCACGATATTTCCCTGTATGCAAAGCCCGGTCAGAAGGTGGCGTTCGTGGGTGCGACGGGCGCGGGGAAAACGACCATTACCAACCTCTTGACGCGCTTCTACGACATTGCGGACGGCAAGATACGCTACGACGGGATCAACGTGAACAAGATCAAGAAGGACGAACTGCGCCGTGCGATCGGTATGGTTTTACAGGATACCAACCTCTTCACGGGCACGGTCATGGACAATATCCGCTACGGAAGGCTTGACGCAAGCGACGAGGATTGTATCGCCGCGGCAAAGCTCGCGGGCGCGGACGACTTTATCACAAGGCTTCCCGAGGGCTACAATACCATGCTGCACCAAAACGGAGCGAATCTCTCGCAGGGACAGCGTCAGCTTCTTTCGATTGCCCGCGCCGCCGTTGCAGACCCGCCCGTCATGATTTTGGACGAAGCGACCTCTTCCATCGATACCCGCACGGAGGCGATCGTACAGAGGGGCATGGATAAGCTCATGGAGGGCAGAACGGTATTCGTCATTGCACACCGCCTCTCCACGGTCAAGAACTCCAACGCCATCATGGTTTTGGACCACGGCAGAATTATCGAGCGCGGCACGCATGAACAGCTGATTGCGCAGAAGGGGCAATATTATCAGCTTTATACGGGCGCGTTTGAACTTGAATAATGAACAAATAAAAAAATCCCTCGGCATTGCCGAGGGATTTTTTTATTTTTACTTAAAGAGCGCGGGCAACGGCGCAAGCCAAAGCGCCCGGTCCGATATGGCAGGACACGGAGAGGGAGAGGGGATTGATGTAGAGGAAAGGAATATCGGGGAAGTTCGCTTTGAGCTCCTCTGCAAAAATCTTTGCCTCTTCGTCGTTAGCCGTGTGCGCAACGAAGATTCTCATTTCGCCCTTCTTTACAAACTCCGCAAAGCGGGTATTAAGATCGTTTCTGATCGCCTCGATCATGACGTCCTTTGCCTTCTTCATGGTCTGCACTTTTTTGAATGCGTCGAGCTTGTAGCCTTGGATCGTGAGCACGGGTTTGATTTTCAGAATCGTGCCGATGAGGGCGGCGGCGGGGGTGAGTCTTCCGCCTTTTTTCAAATACTTCAAGGTATTCAGCGTAATATAAATACTGCTGTTGAACTTATTGTCCATAAGCGCGTCTTTGATTTCCTTCGCGCTCTTGCCTTCGTTTTTGAGCTTGATCGCGTCGAGAACGGAGAGGCGCTGCGTGATCGAAATGCGCTGATTGTCTACGACCTGTACTCTGCCGTTATATTCCTTTGCAAGCGCTTCCGCCGTGTGGCAGGACTCGGAGAGCCCGCTCGACATGGGAATATGCACGATTTCGCTGCCGTCTTCGAGGAGCTTGTCCCAAAGCTCGGTAATGTTTCCGATCGCGGGCTGGCTCGTGTGCACGTCCGCGTCGCTTTTCAGATATTCATAGAATTCGGGTTGCGTCAAATTGATATCTTCAAAAAATTCTTCGCCGTTGATCACGAAAGGCATAGGGAGCACGGTGATACCGAGCTCTTCACCTTCTTTTTGGGTAATGCCGCTGTTCGAATCGGTTACGATTTTTACGTTTGCCATGATTATTTCTCCATAAAGTATAATATTGTAATAATTATAACGAAAACTTGTTGATAAGTCAAGAAATTAAACTCGCTTTTTTCTAACAATATTTGGGTGCAACGTATTTTCATACAAAACGGGACAATCTCATACAATAAAATATGAACTTTTTCTATCGGCATCGCGTGGCGCTCGGCGTGGCGTGTATCTTTTTATCGGTCGCTTTTGCATTCGGCGTCTGTATTTTTGCCTTGACCGCTTCCGCTTCCGAGGCGGTCAAGCTCACCGTCGTCATCGACGCGGGGCACGGGGGAGTGGACGGCGGGGTCGTCGGGATCGAGTCGGGAACGAAGGAGAGTGATATCAACCTCGATTTGTCGCGTCGGCTTTCCCGCTGTTTTGAGGACGCGGGCTTTTCCGTCGTGATGACGCGGGAAACGGAGGCGGGACTGTACGGCACGGCGACTTCGGGCTATAAGAAGCGGGATATGTTGAAGCGTTCGGAAATCATCCATAAAAGCAATCCCGCGCTCGTCATTTCCGTACATCAGAACTTCTTTTCCATGCGCTCCCGCCGTGGCGCGCAGGTCTTTTTCCGCGAATCGAACGCCCGCTCCCAAACGCTTGCCTGCCTGATTCAAGCCTCGCTCAATTCGATGCCCGAATGCGCCCGCAAGAGCGATCCCTTGAAGGGGGACTATTACATTTTGAATTGCAACGATTATCCCTCCGTCATCGTGGAATGCGGCTTTTTGTCCAATGCGGAGGACGAGGCGCTTTTGCTCGACAACGGCTACCGCGACAGGGTGGCGGCGGCGATTGCAGAGGGCGCGCTTCGATATCTTTCTTCCGCCGCGAACGGTTGACAAGCATTTCCGCTCATGATATAATAAAATCATGAGCGGTTATTCTTTTGAGAAAAATTTCCCCGTGCTCTATTCCGACTGCGACCATAAGGACGAAGTAAGACCTTCCGCGCTCCTTAATTTTGCGCAGGAGGTTGCGGGACAAAGCGCGGACGAGCTTAAATTCGGCTACAAAGATACGATTATCGACAGGTGCGGATTCTTTATTGCGACCACCTGTTGCGAAATTTTATCTCCTATCCGCGTAGGGGATATTTTGCATTTTTCTTCCTGGCCCTTAACGCCCCGCCACGGCATTTTCGAACGCGATTACGCGGTGAAAAGAGGGGAGGAAACGGTCGCCCTTCTCGCTTCCCGTTGGTGCCTTGTCGATTTGGATACGCAAAAGATTTTGCCTCCCGAACGGTTGAAGGCGCACGCCGCGTGCCCTTACCGCGACGAACGGGTAATAACGCCCGATTGGTCGCTTCCTAAGCTCCGCGGCGAGGGGAAGGAGATTTATTCCATGCAGACCCGCCTTTCGCACTGCGACCATTTCCGCCACGTAAACAACGCGAAGTACGCAGACTTTTTTATGGATTGTTTTTCGGAAGCGGAGCTTGAAAATAAAAGCGTAAAGTCCTTCCGTATCTCCTATGTAAAGCAGGTGAAGGCGGGGGAGGAAGTCGCCTTTTTCAGAAAGGATTTTGAAGAGGGGACGGCGATAGAAGCGTGCGTGAACGGCGAGGCGACGACGCGCTTTTTCGTCGCGTTCAAGGGAGCAAACGAATGAAAGAGGGAATCTTAAAATACGTAAATCTCATCAGAAAACTGTATATTGCGTTCACGGTTATAGACCTGTTGGCGCTTATGGTTTCGGCAGTGTTTGCGTTCAATCGGGTCTTCGCGTTCTACTTTATCGCGCCTGCGCTGCTCCTTCTGTGGCTTATCGTATACGGACTGTACGCGATGCGCGTGAGCTTGGGCACGGTCATCGGGATCGAGGTCACGAACGAGGTCGTGCACCTGAAAACCAAGCGCAAAACGTACACCTACGATCTTCAAAAGGGCTGCGAAAACATCAAAGTCAAGGGCAATAAATTTATAGGTACTTTCGCAACGGATAAGACGCGAGACAAGTTTATTTTCTACCGCCGCGTGCTCTTTTCAAAGTATCACGAGGAGCAGTTCACCGTAGCGGATATCGCCCGTTTCTATCCCGCAATCGAGACGATGGATATACGCTAAAAAATGAATATATTCATATCATTTGTATAAATTATTATAATCCAATGAATATATTCATATAATTATAAATTTAGTCAAAATATTTTTTCGGAACGGGGCGCAATCACTTGATTTGCGCCTTTTGCTTTGATATAATAATGAAAAAACAAAAAGAGGTATCATATGGAAAAAATCAAAAAAGTAGTGCTTGCCTATTCGGGCGGACTCGATACGTCGATCATTATCCCCTGGCTCAAAGAGCATTACGATAACTGCGAGGTGGTCGCAGTCTCCGGCGACGTGGGGCAGGGCACGGAGCTCGACGGCTTGGAGGAGAAGGCGAAAAAGACGGGAGCAAGCAAGCTCTACGTGCTCGACCTCAAAAAGGATTTCGTGGAAAATTATATCTTCCCCACGGTGCAGGCGGGCGCGAAGTACGAGGAGACCTATCTTCTCGGCACGTCGTTTGCGCGTCCCTGTATCGCAAAGGCGATCGTAGAGATCGCAAAGAAGGAGAAGGCGGACGCGATCTGTCACGGCTGCACGGGCAAGGGCAACGATCAGGTGCGTTTCGAGCTTGCGATCAAGGCGTTCGCGCCCGAAATGAAGATCATCGCTCCCTGGCGTATTTGGGACATCAAGAGCCGCGACGAGGAGATCGACTACGCAGAGGCGCACAATATTCCCCTCAAAATCAACCGCGAAACCAACTATTCCAAGGATAAAAATTTGTGGCACTTGTCGCACGAGGGGCTCGACCTCGAAGACCCCGCCAGCGAGCCGCTCTATGAAAAAGAGGGCTTTTTGGAGCTCGGCGTATCACCCGTTCAAGCGCCCGATAAGCCTACGTATATCACCATTCACTTTGAAAAGGGTATTCCCACCGCGATCGACGGCAAAAAGATGGAGTCCGTCGCGCTTGTGGAAAAGCTCAACGAAGTGGGCGGAAAGAACGGCGTAGGACTTGCCGACCTCGTCGAGAACAGGCTCGTGGGCATGAAGTCGCGCGGCGTGTACGAAACCCCCGGCGGCGCGATCCTTTACGAAGCCCATAGACTTCTTGAAATGATCTGCCTCGACAAAGCGACCCAGCATTATAAACAGCTCATTGCAATCAAATTCGGCGAAATGGTCTACGACGGGCAGTGGTTTACGCCGCTCAGAGAGGCGCTCACGGCGTTCGTCGATAAGACGCAGGAGACGGTCACGGGCGACGTGAAGCTCCGCATTTACAAGGGAAATATCACGAGCGCGGGCATTACCTCGCCGCACTCGCTGTACAGCGAAAATATTGCCACCTTCGACGACGACGGCGGCGCGTACTCGCAGAAGGATTCCGAGGGCTTTATCAACCTCTTCGGGCTTCCCATCAAGGTCAAAGCGCTTCTCGATCAAAAGAAACTCAAATGATCAAAGTATTTATCGACGGAAGAGAGGGCACGACGGGGCTGAAAATCGACGAACGGCTTCGGCTTCGGGACGATATTCAAGTAATCGTACTGCCTGAAGAACTCAGAAAGGATATTGCCGCGCGGAGGGAAGCGATCAATTCCTCCGACGTGACCTTTTTGTGTCTGCCCGACGCGGCGGCCAAAGAGGCGGTCACGCTCGTTACGAATCCCAAAACTATCGTCATCGACGCGTCTACGGCGCACAGAACGGCGGAGGGTTGGGCGTACGGCTTTGCGGAGCTCTCCAAAGAGCACCGCGAACAAATCGCAAAGGGGAAGCGCATTGCAAATCCCGGCTGCTACGCAAGCGGTTTTATCGCGCTCGTCTATCCCCTGGTGAAGGCGGGGATCGTTCCCAAGGACTATCCCTTCGTGTGCCACGCGGTGAGCGGGTATTCGGGCGGCGGCAAAAAGGCGATCGCGCAGTACGAAGGCTCGCCCCGCGATATTGCGCTCGATACGCCCCGCCTGTACGCGGTGGGCTTGGAGCATAAGCACCTGCCCGAAATGGTCAAGGTGTGCGGGCTTGAAAGAACGCCCGTGTTCAATCCGTATATCTGCGATTACTATAACGGTATGACCGTGAACGTTCCGCTCTTTTGCGGACTCATCAAAAAGGGGACGACCAAAGAGACGGTGGAAAAAATTCTTATAAAGCATTACGCAAACAGCAGCTTCGTGCATATAAAGAAAGAAGAGGGGTTTATTTCCGCAAACGCTCTCGTGGGAACAAACAACATGGAGCTCTTTGTAAACGGCAACGAAGAGCGCATTTTGCTCACGGCGACCTTAGATAATTTGGGAAAAGGTGCTTCCGGCGCCGCAATTCAGAATATGAATATCGCTCTGGGGCTTGACGAACGCCTCGGATTGTGATATAATCAATCGGATAGGGTGATAACATGGTAGAATTTATTGGAGGGGGCGTATGTGCGCCCAAAGGTTTTAAGGCGAACGGCGTTCACTGCGGAATCCGCAAGAACAGAGAAAAACGCGATCTTGCTCTGATCGTTTCTGAAAAAAGGTGCTCCGCCGCGGCGGTGTACACGACGAACTTGGTGCAGGGCGCGCCCGTGATCGTAACGAAGGAACACCTTCAAGACGGGTACGCGCAGGCGATCGTCGTAAACAGCGGCAACGCAAACACCTGTAACCGCAACGGTATCAGCATTGCAAACAGAATGTGCGCGCTCGTCAAGCGTTACACGAAAATTCCCAAAGAGGACGTGATAATAGGCTCTACGGGCGTCATCGGGCAAAAGCTCGTGATCGACCCCATTAAAGAGGGAATGCCCGAACTCGCCGCAGGACTCGGAGACAACAGCTGGGCGGCGGCGGAAGCCATTATGACGACGGACACCGTCAAGAAGGAATTTGCGATCAAGTTTACCTTGAACGGCAAAGAAGTCAAGATGGGCGCGATTGGAAAGGGCGTGGGAATGATTTGCCCGAATATGGCGACGCTTTTACTCTTCATTACGACGGACGCCGCAATTTCCCCGCAAATGCTCCAAAAGGCGCTCTCCGAAGAGGTGGACGATTCCCTGAATATGCTCTCCGTGGACAGAGACACCTCCACGAACGATACGCTTGGTATCCTTGCGAACGGGCTTGCGGGCAATAAAGAGATCGTAGAAGAGGGGAAAGATTTCAACATTTTCAAAGAAATGCTTCACGTCGTCACGACGAAGTTCTGTAAAATGCTTGCCGCGGACGGCGAGGGTGCGACGAAGCTCATAGAATGCCACGTCAAGCGCGCTAAGACGAAGGCGGACGCGCGCCTTGCGGCAAAGGCGGTCGTCAATTCCAACCTCGTCAAGGCGATGGTGTTCGGCGCGGACGCGAACGGCGGCAGAGTGATGTGCGCGCTCGGCTATTCGGGTGCGGATATCGATATCACGAAGATCAACGTGAGCTTCTGCTCTTCGGCGGGAATCGTCGAAGCGTACAGAAGGGGATTTGCGCGCCCGTTCGACGAAGAGCTTGCAAAGAAAATTCTTTCCGAAAAGGAAATTCATATCATGATCGATCTCAACGACGGGATCGATAGCGCGACCGCATACGGCTGCGACTTAACCTACGACTACGTGAAAATCAACGGGGATTACAGAACGTGACGGAGATCGATAAAAAGGCAGAGTTTTTGATCGAGGCGATGCCTTACATTAAAAAATACAGGAATAAGATCCTCGTCATAAAATACGGCGGAAACGCCATGCTCGGCGACGAAGCGAAAATCGAGGTTATGCGCGATTTAACGCTTCTTCGCTGCGTGGGAGTGAAGGTCGTTTTAGTGCACGGCGGCGGACCCGAAATTTCGGAAACGCTCTCGCGCATGGGCATTCAATCGAAGTTTGTAAACGGACTTCGCTATACCGACGAAGAGACGGCGGAAGTCGTCAGAATGGTGCTTTCGGGCAAGGTCAACAAATCGCTCGTGCATATGCTCGGAAGTCTGGGCGCGCCGGCGGTGGGGCTTTCGGGCATGGACGGCGGAATGCTCCTTTGCGAAAAGCTGGACGAGCAGCTGGGCTTTGTAGGCAAGATCACGAAAATCAACACGGAGCTCATTCTCGACTGCTTGGAAAAGGACTATATGCCCGTCATCTCCTCGGTAGGCTTTGACGACGAGGGCAATATCTATAACGTGAACGCAGACAGCGCGGCTTCGTGCATTGCGGGCGCGCTTCAAGCCGAAAGTCTCATCTTGATGACCGACGTGAAGGGGCTCTTGCGGAATAAAGACGACGAGAGCAGTTTAATTAAGAAAGTGTACGTATCGGATATAGAATCGCTTATACGCGAGGGAATCATATCGGGCGGTATGATTCCGAAAATCAATTGCTGTAAAGAGGCGATCCGCCGTGGAGTAAACCGTGTGTTTATTACAGACGGAAGGGTCAAGCATTCTCTTTTACTCGAATTGCTTTCCGATGAAGGTATGGGCACGATGTTTGTGAAAGGCGACTGATTTTTTAATCAGTCTCTTTTTTCGGTTTGACCCTTATAGAAGGTTGTAAGGACAAGTTATATGAAGTTAGAAGAAATCAAAGAGCTCGATTCGAAGTACGGCGCAAAGACCTTTTCGCGCTTTCCCGTCGCGTTTACGGGCGGCAAGAACGCCACGCTCGTGGACGAAGCGGGCAAGGAATATATCGACTTCGGGTCTGGAATCGCCGTCAATATCTTCGGCGTGAACGACGAGGAGTGGAAGAACGCCGTCGTCTCTCAGCTCAATCAAATTCAACACGCGAGCAATCTTTACTATATCGAATCGCAGGCGCGGCTTAGTAAGCTCCTGTGCGAGAGGGCGGGCGCAAAGCGCGTATTCTTCGCAAATTCGGGCGCGGAAGCCAACGAGTGCGCCTTCAAAACGGCAAGAAAATATGCCTTCCAAAAATACGGCGAAGGAAGAGCCAGAATTATATCGCTTAAAGACAGCTTTCACGGCAGAACGCTCTTTACGCTTACCGCCACGGGACAAGACTGTTTTCATCAATATTTCGATCCCTTCGTGCCCGAAGTTACGAGCGCGGAAGCGAGTATAAAAGCAATCGAAAGTGCGGGAGACGGCAAGGCTTGCGCCGTGGTGATCGAATGCGTGCAGGGGGAGAGCGGCGTCACCGCGCTCGATAAAGAGTTTGTAAAAGAGCTCGAAGCCTACTGCAAAAAGAACGATATTTTGCTTATTTGCGACGAGGTGCAGTGCGGCAACGGCAGAACGGGAAAATTCTTCGCCTACGAGCATTACGGGATCAAGCCCGACCTTGTTACGACGGCAAAGGGGATCGCGGGCGGACTTCCGCTCGGCGCGTGTCTCTTCTACGAAAAAACGGAGAACGTTTTATGCCCCGGCGATCACGGCTCGACCTTCGGCGGAAACCCCGTCGCTTGCGCGGGCGCGTGCAATATCGTGGAACGCTTGACGAAAGAATTTTTACTCGAAGTCACGGGCAAAGCGGAGTATTTGCGGACGAAACTTTCTAAAATCGACGGCGTGAAAAGGGTGACGGGCATGGGGCTCATGATCGGGCTCGAAACGGACAAGCCCCCCAAAGAGGTTGCAACGGAGTGCCTTGAAAGGGGTTTGCTGGTATTGACCGCGCACACGCGCGTGCGCCTTCTGCCGCCGCTCACGATCACAAAAACGGAAATGGACGAGGGCTTAGCGATCCTCAGAGGAGTGTTACAGAAATGAAGCATTTATTAAAATTGAACGACTTGTCGAGGGAGGAAATTTTATCCGTTCTCAACCTTGCCGACCAGCTCAAATTCGAGCGCAAAAACGGCGTTGCGATCGATTATCTGAAAGGCAAAAAGCTCGGCATGATCTTTCAGAAGTCCTCGACGCGCACCCGCGTTTCCTTCGAAGTAGGAATGTACGAGCTCGGCGGCTACGCCCTGTTCCTTTCAAACCGCGACTTGCAGATAGGGCGCGGCGAGCCCGTAGAGGATACGGCGCGCGTTCTCTCGCGCTATCTCGACGGCATTATGATACGCACCTTCGAGCAGAAGGAAGTGGAGGATTTAGCCAAGTACGGCACGATCCCCGTTATCAACGGATTGACCGATTACTGCCACCCCTGTCAGGTGCTTGCCGACCTTATGACGATAAGGGAGCGCAAGGGCTCTTTCAAGGGCTTAAAGCTCTGCTTTATCGGCGACGGCAACAATATGGCGAACTCTTTGATGGTGGGAGCTTGCAAAACGGGCATGAGCTTTTCGATCGCCTGTCCCGAAGGCTACGAGCCCGATAAAGAGCTCATGGAGCTTGCAAAGAAAAATATCGAATTTACGCTCTGCCGCAATGCGGAAGAGGCGGCGAAGAACGCCGATATCGTGTATACCGACGTATGGGCTTCTATGGGTCAGGAAGAGGAGAAGGCAAAGCGCGAAAAGGCATTTAAGGGCTTTCAAGTGAACGAAAAGGTCATGAAGGCGGCAAACAAGGGGGCAATGGTATTGCACTGCCTGCCCGCGCACAGAGGGGAAGAGATCACGGCGGACGTCTTGGAAGCGCACGCGGACGAAATCTTCGACGAGGCGGAAAACAGACTGCACGCGCAAAAGGCCGTCATGTGCAAACTCATGAAGGATTAAATTAGGAAAAACTTGCGGGAGATAAATCAATGAGCAAAAAAATTTACGTAACGCTGCAAAACGGCAAGGTGTTCGAAGGGTACTCCTTCGGCGCGGAGAAGGAAGTCATCGGCGAGCTCGTGTTCACAACGGGCATGACGGGGTACATCGAGACGTTGACCGACCCCAGCTACTATGGTCAGATCGTCACGCAGACCTTCCCTTTAATAGGGAACTACGGCATGATTTCCGCCGATTCCGAGAGCATGAAGAGCTACCTCACGGCGTATATCGTCCGTGAGAAGTGCGACACGCCTTCGAACTTCCGTTCGGAAGGGACGGTGGAGGATTACCTCAAACGCGAGGGCATTCCCGCCGTATACGGGATCGACACGCGCGAGCTCACCAAGACGGTGCGCGAAGCGGGCGTTATGAACGCCGCGATCTCCTTCAAGCCCTTTACGGACTTTGCGGCTTTGAAGCGCTATAAAATCAAAGACGCGGTCGCTTCGGTCAGCTCCAAAGAGGTGAAAACGCTCGGCGAGGGAGAATATACCGTTGTTCTCTATGACTTCGGCGCGAAGCACAATATCGAGCGCGAGCTTTTGAATAGAGGCTTAAAAGTCGTTACCGTTCCCGCCGACTATCCCGCGAAGGAAGCGCTTAAAATTGCAGACGGAATCATGCTCTCGAACGGTCCCGGCGACCCCGCGGAGAACGTAGGGGTGATCGAAAACATTAAAAAAATCGCGGGAAAAGTTCCCGTATTCGGTATCTGTTTGGGTCACCAGCTCTTCGCGCTTGCGATGGGCGGGCAGACCCGTAAAATGAAATACGGGCACAGGGGCGCGAATCAGCCCGTGCGCCACGTCGAGAGCGGCAGGATCTTTATCACGAGCCAAAACCACGGCTACGAAGTGGTATCCAAGAGCTTAAAGTGCGGCAGACTCAGCTACGTAAACGGAAACGACGGAACGTGCGAGGGGGTAGACTATCCCGAACTCGACGCGTTCACGACGCAGTTCCACCCCGAAGCGTGCGCAGGCCCGCACGACGCAAACAAACTCTTCGACGAATTCGTTTTAAGAATGAAAAACCATAAGGAGCGTAAATAATATGCCTAAGAGAAGCGATATCAAAAAAGTACTCGTGATCGGTTCCGGACCTATCGTCATCGGACAAGCGGCGGAATTCGACTATGCGGGCGCGCAGGCGTGCCGCGTGTTGAAGGACGCGGGAGTGAACGTCGTTCTTTGTAACTCCAATCCCGCAACCATCATGACGGATAAAATGCTTGCGGACGAGATTTATTTGGAGCCTTTGACGGAGGACAGCTTAAAGCGCATTATCATTAAAGAGCGTCCCGATTCCCTGCTTGCTTCCCTGGGCGGGCAGACGGGACTTACGATGGGCTGTAAGCTCGCAAAATCGGGCTTCCTCGACGAATGGGGAGTAAAGCTGATCGGTACGAAGCTCGACGCGATCGACAGGGCGGAGGATCGTGAGCTCTTCAAAGAGACCATGGAAAAAATCAACCAGCCCGTCGTTCCCTCCGATATCGCCTACACGGTAGAGGAGTGCGTGGACATTGCGAATAAGCTCGGTTATCCCGTGATCGTGCGCCCCGCGTTCACCTTAGGCGGTGCGGGCGGCGGCGTTGCAAAGACGGAAGAGGAGCTTCGCCTCATTGCGCATAACGGGCTTATGCTCTCGCCCATTACGCAGGTACTCATTGAAAAATATATCGGCGGCTGGAAGGAAATCGAGTTCGAAGTGCTTAGAGATAGCGCGGGCAACGTTTTGACCGTCTGCTCTATGGAAAACTTCGACCCCGTCGGCGTGCATACGGGCGACTCGATCGTCATTGCGCCTGCGGTTACGCTCTCCGATAAGGAATATCAGATGCTGCGCACGGCGGCCTTGAACATTATCACCGAGCTCGGAATTGAGGGCGGCTGCAACTGTCAGTTCGCGCTCTATCCCGACAGTTTCGAATATGCGGTTATTGAAGTCAATCCCCGCGTTTCGCGCTCTTCGGCGCTTGCAAGTAAGGCGACGGGTTATCCCATTGCTAAGGTTACGACGAAGATCGCGCTCGGCTACACCCTCGACGAAATCAAGAACGACGTCACGGGCAAGACCTACGCCTGCTTCGAGCCCACGATCGACTACGTCGTCGTCAAGCTCCCCAAGTGGCCGTTCGACAAATTCCTGTACGCGAAGAGGGGACTCGGCTCGCGTATGAAGGCGACGGGCGAGGTCATGGCGATCGGCACGTCCTTCGAACAGGCGATCATGAAGGCGGTGCGCGGTGCGGAAATTTCGCTCTCCACGCTCAACCACCCCAAATTCCTGCCGTTGCCTAAGGAAGAGCTGCTCTCTAAGCTCGACGAGATCACGGACGAAAGACTGTTTATCGTGTACGCCGCATTGAAGGCGGGCGCAACGGTGGACGAAATTTTCGACCTCACCAAAATCGATAGATGGTTCTTGAATAAACTTCTGAATCTTATCAATTACGAAAACGAAATCAAGGGCAAAAAACTCAGCAAGACGGAATATCTTGCGGGCAAACAGCTCGGCTATACCGATAAAGACCTCGAAGCGATGAGCGGGGAAAAGCTCCCCGTGCACAGACGCGCCGTGTTCAAAATGGTTGATACCTGCGCGGCGGAGTTCGCGGCGCAGACGCCGTACTTCTACTCGACCTACGACGACGAGGATCACGACGAGG
>JAIDSX010000023.1 GCA_029060985.1 Clostridia bacterium
GGAGTAGGTCATGCAGTACAGCCTGAACGTCAATAGAGGCTATTTCTACGACGATATCTGCGAGTTTTAATTTTACTTGCTGAGGCCGAAGGGGCAACGCTCCTTCGGCTTTGACTTTTTGTGTCGAATTTACTTTACTTTCCATTTATTTCCGTTTATAATAAAAGGGGTGGATTTTATGAAGAAAAAAGTTTTATCGTTTGCAGCACTTGCGTGCGCGGCGGTATGCGCTTGTTCCATGGCTGCCTGCGGTGACGGGGACAGAAGCAATCAGCTCGGCAAACCCGTTGAGTTTGAATACGGACAACCCGAAAATCTTCCCGCCTTTCGGTGGAAGGCGGATGCGTTTGCGTCCTCTTTTGCGGCGGAAACGTACGCGGCATACGGGAAAGCGGACAATTTCACCGTTTCGCCCATTTCCGTTTATTCCGCGCTTGCGCTTGCCGCAGAGTGCGCTTCGGGGGACACGAGAACGGAAATATTATCCGCACTCGGCGTCACCTATGAACAGTTGAGGGCGAATTATCCTGCGCTGTATCGTTCGCTGAATCAAACGCACGAGGACGAGGGGAAAGTCGTAGATATGCTTTCGCTCGGCAATTCCGTTTGGTTGGACGAAGCGCTCGATCATAAGCAGTCCTGTATCGACGCTCTTAACTCGTATTATCAAAGCGAGACCCGTTCGGCGGATTTCAAAAATGACAACGCCGCCGCCAATCAAGAGGTGCGGGACTTTGTCAAGGAGCAGACGAGGGGACTGATCGATCAGGATTTTCAGCTCTCCCAATATACGCTTTTCACACTTATCAATACACTGTATCTGAAAACGGTTTGGAGTGCGAACGGAAGGGATTTGCCCTATACAGAACAAAAGTATGATTTTAGTAATTCAGACGGAAGCTCCGCTTCCGTAAATCTCTTGCAGGGCTACTATCATCCGGGCAGGGTCTACGAGGGTAAGAACTTCTCTTCATTCTATACCTCTGCGGAGGGCGGATATAAAATAAAGTTCATTCTGCCCAAAGAGGGTAAGACTCTCGACGAAGTGTTCACCGCCGAAAATATTGCGGAAGCGAACGCAGTTGTTGACTATCTGCCTATGAACGAAAAGCAAACGACCGAATACTATACCCGCTGTTTCTTCCCCGAATACAAATGTAAGTACAATGAGGATATTAAAGAAATCTTAAAAGAAAAATTCGGAATCAAGCTGCTCTTCGATGATGTTTATTGCGATTACTCCGCAATGACGGATATGTCCGCGTTTTGTGCAAAAATTCAGCACGTCACCGATTTAAGAGTGAACAAAACGGGCATTGAGGGTGCGGCGGTCACGGTTGTGGCGAACGAAGCGACTTCCGCACCGCCTCAACGTAAAAAGGTCTACGCAGATTTTGTGTTGGACAGAGCGTTCGGTTTTGTGATTACGGATAAGAATAATGTTACGCTCTTTTCGGGCGTGGTAAATAAAGTATGATAAAGCTTGCAGATCAATGGAAAGATTATTCCGTCATCGCAACGGGCGACGGATACAAACTCGAACGGTGGGGCGAAATCGTTTTGCTCCGCCCCGATCCGCAGGTCATTTGGGGCGCACAGCGTGACCTCTTTTCCTATCCCGTGCACGCCGTGTACCGTCGGAGCGAGAAGGGCGGCGGGGGCTGGGAATATAAAAAGCCCGTTCCCGAAAGCTGGAAAATATCCTACCGCGATCTGACCTTCCGCGTAAAGCCCATGGGCTTCAAGCATACGGGGCTCTTCCCCGAACAGGCGGTCAACTGGGACAGGTGTTCGGAGCTTATAAAGAACGCAGACCGTAAAATCAAAATTCTGAACTTATTTGCCTACACGGGCGGCGCTTCTGTCGCTCTGAGAAAGGCGGGCGCGGAAGTCACGCACGTGGACGCCGCAAAGGGCATGGTGGAGCGCGCGGGCGAGAATGCGCGTCTTTCGGGAATCACGGAAGGTATCCGCTATATCGTGGACGACTGCTTAAAGTTCGTGCGGCGGGAAATAAGGCGGGGGAACAAGTACGACGCGATCGTCATGGACCCGCCCTCTTACGGCAGAGGTCCGAATGGGGAAATGTGGAAGATCGAATCCGATTTATTTCCGTTCGTAAAGCTCTGTGCGGAGGTCTTGTCGGACGAGCCTCTATTCTTTCTCATCAACAGCTATACGACGGGCTTACAGCCCGCGGTGCTCGATAATCTTCTCTCGCTTGCTTTGAGCGGCAGAAAGGGAAGAACGGAATCTTACGAGGTGGGGCTTCCCACGGAAGAAGGCTTGGCGCTGCCCTGCGGCGCGGGAGGAATTTTTATACATGACTGAACTCGGAACGGAAGAATTTCCCATTCTCTTTGAGGACAATCATCTAATCGTCGTGGTAAAGCCGCAGAATCTTGCGTCCTGCCCCGACGAGAGCGGCGACGATAACGCCCTCGACAGCGTGAAGGCGTATCTCAAAACCACCTACGATAAAAAGGGCAACGTGTATACGGGGCTCGTGCACAGGCTCGACCGTCCCACGGGCGGCGTGATGGTGTTCGCCAAAACGAGTAAGGCGGCGGGCAGGCTCTCGGAGCAGATGCGCTCGGGCGACTTCGATAAACGCTATCTTACGGTGCTCGTCGGCGAGCTCGATCCCGCGGAGGGAAAGCTCGAAAACTACCTCAAAAAGAACACCGTAAACAACATGGTCTATCTCTGTCCGCAAGCCACGGACGGGGCGAAGTTTGCCTCGCTCGAATACCGTACGGAGAGCGTGCAACGGGATTTGACGCTTGCTGAAATCAAACTGCATACGGGCAGAAGCCATCAGATCCGCGTTCAAATGGCGGGGATCAATCATCCCGTCTACGGCGATATGCGTTACGGCGGGGAGAAGGCGAAAAAGGGCAAGCTTGCGCTGTTTGCCTATTCGCTCACCTTCACCCACCCCGTGACCAAAGAGCGTATGCGCTTCGTGGCGGAGCCGCCCGTAGACGAGGCTCCGTGGAGCTTATTCGACGATTCCGCCGTAATGAGACGCGTACACGGACAATGAAATTTTTGTTTTTTTCGGACAAGTGTGTATTACCGCTTGACGGGAAGACAAATTTCGTGTAAAATATATAGGATACTCGGACTTTACGTCCATGCGGAGTTATTCATGAGTAAGGTTAAAAAAAGTTTGATCACAATTATATCGCTGTTTGCGGCTCTTTTTTTGATTTTGGGGCTCGCACTCGGCTTGCCGAAGACGTTGGCTTCTGCAAACACCTATTCGCCTTCGAGCATATTCTCGGCGGGCACGGGCGGCGAGGTCGGCGCAAGCGATAAGTTTGGCGAAGGGGACGACGCGAAGGCGTACGTTCAGTTTACTTTTTCCGACGGCGGCAAAGTGTATTACCGCCGCGACCTTGCGTTAAAGTGGTACGAGGGGAAAGACGAGGCGAAGTACTTCTCCATGCAATTCTCCTTCGGCGATATCAACTTCGAAAAATTCACGATCGACTTCGAGAGTGCGGAAGAGAATATTTCCAAAAAAGACGGAAAGGCGACCAATTTCATTATTTTCGAAAAGAAGGAAGACGACGTTTACGTATCCGTCAATAAGCCGGAGAAAACAGATAACGAGAGCAACGAAGAAAGCGGGAACGAAACGGGAACGCAAGTAAAAGAAGTTCTTATCGATAAGACGAAGGATATTTTGATTTCGTTGGACGAAGGCGCAGATTGCAAAGCGGGCGAGTTCGACGTTTACGTTGAAAACGCAGAGAATAAAGAGCTCGTAGGACAATTTAAGAATATCGGCGATTACTATTTGGAATACCGTTCCACTTCGTCCTCCAAGGCAAACACGCCCATCACCTTTACGGCGACCTTCCCCGCGGAGACGGAGTCGGGCGTTCGTCAAAAGTTTTTCATGAAGTCGCTCAACAATCAGCCGTTGTCGCTTACTTCGAGCGACAGAGTGGACGACACCGCTTCCGCAGTGCTCGTTCTCAACGAAGAGGTGTATTCCTTCAAACTCGGGCAGAAGTTCTCGCTCTCCTATAAGGCGATCGACGTTTTGGACGACAGCGTGACCGTAACGCGCCAATACTATATGCTCAAAACCGTTGAGGGAACGAATTATCTCCCCAATGAAACGGAGTTAAAAAACAAGGACGGCGTTGAAACGAAATACGAGTCCTACAATTATAAATCGCTTACGACCTCCACCTATTTCCTGCCTTCGCAGGACAATAAGGCGGAGACCGAAAATCCTACCGAATACGTTTCCATTCGCTTTAAGTTAGACGACGATACCAAGGATAACGAAACCTACGTTTATCTGAGTTGGTACGCGGCGGACAGCGCGATAGATGAGATAGGCGGTATTGCCTATAAAGAGGAAGGCGAGGGAAGCGATAAGACGATTGTTTCGGACAACGACGCTAAGCTCGATTTCATCAAAGTTGACCGCGAAAGAAAGGGACCTCAATTCAAATATGTTGAAGCGAACGAAAACGAAAACAAAAACAAGATCGCGGATCAAGATAAATACGATGAAGCGTATAATGCCTATCAGGAAGCGGTAAACGAAGTTGCAAAAAATACGAGTGCGGGATCGGGTGCGTATATGTATCTGCCTTCCCTGCGCGGGCTTATTGAAAGCAAATATGCGGGTTACAGAAATCTGAAATTCAGTATCTATTACTATAAAGAGGGCTCGTCCTCTGCTTCGTCGCAGACCTCTCTCAGCTATAACGCACTCAAATTCGAAGTGGATAAAGAGGGCTGGTATAAGTTCCGCGTGCTCGCACAGGATTCCGCAAGCAACGCTATGCAGTATTATCTGGACGGTGAGCTTGTAACCGTTACGGGCAGCAACGTCTGGGACATTGAAGGGATTCCCGAATTCAGATTCAAAATCGGGTACAGCGGTCCTACGATCGAGAAGACCGAAGAGCAGAGCTTAGGTTACAGAAACGATACCTATAATTTCAGCAGCTTCGATATCGTTGCGCTTGCGGGTTATCAAACGAAATACACGCTCTACCGCTATAACGGCGCGAACGTGCCCGAAGGAAAAGCGCCGAGCTCCTATTCGAGCTTTGTAGAAGGCGCAAAGTCCTATATGGAGTATTTTGAAGAGCACGATAAAGGTGTGGAGAACGATAAAAAGATTCTTCACGAAATCAGCGTGTTCGACGCGGACGTTGACGAGGACGACGAGGCGAAGTGGAACAGAACGGATAACGATTACTATTGGGACCCCGATTCTTCGCTCTCATTCGTTCCGCAGGAGGCAGGATTCTATATTTTGAAGCTCCTCGTCGAGGACGGCAAGAATCTTGGGGAATCGGAAGTTGCTTACCAAGTGATCGAGGTTAGAAACCCTATCGATACCATTCCCGGTCAGTCGCAATGGTTGGAGGAGAACGTGGTATCCGTCGTGCTGTTTGCGATTGCCGGCGTGCTTGCAATCGTCGTCGTGGTGCTCTTCCTTGTAAAGCCCTCCGATAAGAAGGTGGAAGAAGTCGATCTTGAAAAACTCAAAGGCAAGAAGAAAGCCAAGAACGAAAAGAAGTAAAAAAGAAACCCGTCTTTCCAAGCGAAAGGCGGGTTTCTTTTTTCATGAATAATACGCCGCCGATTGCAGATACTTGTATCGGAGGCAGAGAAAATGGTTATTGCAAATCTTATTTCCTATATTCTCGTTCTTCTCGGTGCGGTAAACTGGGGGCTCTACGGAATTTTCAATTTCAACCTTGTTTCCGCAATCTTCATGGGACCCCGCAGCGTGGGCTCGATCATCGTTTATTCGATCATTCTGCTTGCTGCAATTTGGCTGATCGTTTCTCCGATCATCACGAACGGGGCGTTGAAGCTGAGAGGGAACAGAACGGTGCGTGAAACGGACAACGCATAAAAATCGAAATGCGGACAGGGCATAAAAACCGCCCCGTCCGCATTTTTTATATTATGAGCGTTTGCGATATGAAAACGGGGGAAGAGGCGGTCGTCGAAAGCGTGGAGCTTGAAGACGCGGTTTGCGAAAGGCTTCGCTATTTGAACGTAACGGCGGGCGCGCCCCTCGTATTATTGAAGGTGTCCTTCTTCAAAAAAACCTATCTTATACAGGCGCGGAGCGCAAAAATCGCAATCGGCAGAGAGGTCGCCGAGGGGATCAAGGTATGCAGGAAGTAAAATTATTGCTCGTCGGAAACCCCAACGCGGGTAAAAGCACGCTCTTTAATAAAATAACGGGCGGGCACGCCAAGGTGGGGAATTGGCACGGCGTAACCGTGGGCGTGCTTCAAAAAAGTATTTCACTCAAAAGCGGCAGGGTCACGGTGTGCGATCTTCCCGGTATCTATGCCGAGGACGCGCTGAGCATGGAAGAAAAGCTCGCCGTCTCATACATAAAAAAAGAGGAGAACGCGCCCCTTATTTTCGTTTCGGAATGCGGCTCTCTCGACCGCTCGCTCCCGCTCTTTACCCGCCTTGCCAAGGGGCGCAGGGCAATGCTCGTTTTAACGAAGGAAAAACGTTTTTTACGCGGTGGCGGTATCGTCGATATCAAAGAGCTGTCAAGCCGCTTACGTATCCCCGTCATTTCCGCGGAGAAATACAATAAAAAAGCGCTTTTAAGCGCGGTAAACGATTTTCTATTTTTGCCCCAGAAGCTCTTTGAAGCGCGCGAAAACGTTTTGGACGCTTCCGTTTTCCGTCCCGAAAAGGCGGGGCTCTCCCGTGCGGATAAGCTCTTAACGAACGGTTGGTTTTGCTTTCCCTTCTTTTTTGTTTTATTGCTGGCCGCCTTTTTTGTCACCTTTTATCCGAATCTGTTGGGCGATTATTTGAAGAGCGGACTCGAATCGCTCTTTTCGGAAACGCTCGCTTCCCATGCCGATAAAATCACTTCTCCCGTTCTTAAATCCTTTATCAAAGACGGGCTGTTGTCGAGCGTGGGCGGCGTGTTGGGCTTTCTTCCGCAAATCGCTTTGTTGTATCTGTTTTTGATACTTTTGGAGGAAAGCGGGCTCATGTCCCGTCTTGCGGCGCTCACGGACGGCGCGTTCTCGAAGGTGGGCTTGAACGGCAGAGCGGCATTCTCGCTCTTAATGGGCTTCGGGTGTACGGCGGCGGCAATCGCCACCACGCGCGGACTGGACGATAAAAGAGTGCAAAGGCGGGTCGTTCTCTGCCTTCCGTATATCTCGTGCAGCGCGAAGCTGCCCGTTTATCTCGCGCTGTCCGCGTCCTTTTTCCGTAATCCCTTCGTTGCGGTCGTGCTACTTTATGCGCTCGGCGTGGGGCTGTCGTTTATCGCCGCACTCTTCCTGAAAGAGAAAAAGCGCGAGCCTTTTATGCTCGAACTTGCGCCCCTGCAAATTCCGCGTCCCGCATTCGTTGTAAAATCCTTGCTCTTTCAGGTAAAACAGTTTATAATAAAGGTAGCGACGGTCATCTTGGCGTTCTTCCTACTCTCCTGGCTCCTGTCCTCGTTCGATTTTTCGTTTAGGTTTTGCGGAGCGGAGGGGAGTATGCTCGCAACGCTGTGCGCGGGCTTCAAGTATCTGTTTGCGCCCATCGGCATGAACGATTGGCGCATTGCCTACGCCGCGCTTTCGGGGCTTATTGCAAAGGAGAACGTGGCGGGATCGCTTATGATGTTCTTCGGCGACGCGTTCCCTTACGGCGCAAGAAGCGCGTTTGCGTTCGCTGTATTCATGCTTGCGACCTCGCCCTGCGTATCCGCGATCGCGGCAAGCGCAAGAGAGGTGGGCAAGCGCCGCGCGGCGCTCTACGCCGCTATACAGACGGTGAGCGCCCTGCTCCTGTCGTACGTGACCTACTTTGCGCTCTCCTTCGGAACGGCTTGTATCTTTATTCTACCCGTTCCGTTTGCAATCTTGATTTTGGGGAAAAAGACCTTTGAAAACTTACGAAGCAAAAGAAAACGTAACCTTAAAAACGTTCACCGATAACGTTTCGGCGCAGGCATCCTTCCGCTTTAGAATCCTGCTCAAAGAGGGCAGAATCAAGGTGAACGGCAAGCGCGTAAGTGCCGATTGTCCGCTCGTTGCGGGCGATAGGGTAGATTATCTTCTCACCGCCAAAGAGGAGGCAAAGGCGGCGTTTTCCGTCGTTTACGAGGACGACAACGTTTGCGTTACCGACAAAGAGGACGGCGTCAATTCCGAGGCGGTCTTTTCCGCGCTTTCAGAGCGGGGCGAAGCGTATTTTATTCATCGCCTCGACCGCAATACGGCGGGCGTTATGATCTTTGCCAAGACGAAGGAAGCGGAAGAGGAGCTTCTCTCCGCATTCCGCGAACACCGCACTAAGAAGATTTATTTGGCGCTTGTCGTAGGAAAAATACCCAAAAGGCACGCCGTCGAAGAGGCGTATTTACAAAAGGACGAAAAGAAATCCCTTGTGCGCATATCCAAGGACAGGGGCGACAAGATCGTCACGGAGTACGAGGTATTGGAAGAGAGGGAGGAAACGAGCCTTTTACGCGTGACCTTGCATACGGGCAAAACGCATCAGATCCGCGCCCACCTTGCCTATTTGGGCTTCCCCGTCGCGGGCGATACCAAGTACGGGAACGACGAGTTTAATCGCGCCCACAACCTTACGCGCCAACGGTTGATTGCAAAAGAGCTTAGCTTAGAGCTTTCGGGCGCGCTCGCCTACTTAAACGGAAAGGTTTTTAGCTCGGCGCGAGAAATTTAATTTTTTTATTGAAAAACGCTTGACAGGCGTTTTTTATTATGGTAATATATGAACAGTTATTCATATACTAATATATAGAGGTAACGGATATGGAATGCAATCACGAACAAGAACACGAGCTTGCGGCAAAGCGCGCCAAGGAAAATATGCCGACGAACGAAAGTATCGAAAAGCTCTCCGCTCAGTTTAAGGCGATCAGCGAGCCGAGCAGATTAAAAATCCTGCTTGCCTTGCGCGAAGGGGAGATGTGCGTATATCATATCGTCGAGGCGGTAGGGGGCAATCAGAGCGCCGTATCGCATCAATTAAGGATTTTACGCGACAACCGCATTATCAAAGCGCGTCGGGATGGACAGAATATCGTCTATTCGCTTGCGGACGCGCATATCCTTGCCGTTTTGGAACTTGCGCTTGTGCATATCGATTGCAAGGAGGAGCTATGAAAAAGGTCATTAAAATCCGCAATCTCGACTGCGCGGCGTGCGCTTTGGAATTGCAGGAAGAATTACAGGAAATCAAGGGCGTTGAGGAAGCGCAGGTCGATTTTATGACCCAGCGCGTAAGCCTCACTCTTGCGGACGATACCGCTAAGGAGAGCGAGGAAAAGGCGAGATACGCCATTTCCCACTTCGAAGAGGTGGAAATCGTCGAGGCGGGCGCGCCAGAAAAAAAGGAACGGCACGTAAAAGAAATCGTAAGTTTAGCGATTGCGATCGCGTTCTTTATTCCCGCGCTCGTCATATCCTTTTTTGAAAATATCAACGAATGGGTGAGCTTCGGGCTCTATCTTGCCTCGTTCGCGGCGGCGGGTTGGTCGGTCGTTTGGACGGTCATTACGAATATCCCCAAGATTTTCAAGGGCGGATTCCATTTGGGAATTTTGCTTGATGAAAACCTCTTAATGACGATAGCCGCGGCGGGCGCGTTTGCGCTCAAAGAGAGCATGGAGGGCGCGATCGTCATGATCCTCTACGAGATCGGCGAGCTGTTGCAGTCGATTGCGGTCGGCTCGTCGCGCGGGGCGATCACAAAACTTGCTTCGCTCAAAAGCGACGGCGCGATCCTTCTCAAAGACGGCAAAGAGGAAGAGGTGCTCCCCGAGGACTTAAAGGCGGGCGATACCATTCTTTTAAGAAAGGGCGACAAAGTTTCCGCGGACTGCAAATTGCTTTCGGAATACGCCGAAATTGACGCAAAGTCCATGACGGGCGAAGCGTATTTACAGGAAAAGCATAAAGGCGACGAGCTGTTGTCCGGCTGCGTGAACGCAGGCGCGGCGGTCACGGCGGAAGTGTTGCGCCCCGAGCATGAGAGCGCGGCGGCAAAGATTTTGGAGCTTGTCGAGAACTCCACCTCTAAAAAGGCGAAGCCCGAAAAGTTCATTACGAAGTTTGCAAGAATCTATACGCCCGTCGTGGTTTTAATTGCAATTTTAATTGCGGTCGTACCGCCTTTGTTTGATGGTTACAGCTTTTCGAAGTGGATCATGACAGCGCTCAATATCCTCGTCATATCCTGCCCCTGCGCGCTCATCATCTCCGTTCCGCTCACCTACTTTTCGGGCGTGGGAACGCTTGCGCGGCTCGGCGTTTTAACGAAGGGCGCGGTGTATCTCGATATTCTTGCTGGGGTCAAGTGCGCCGCGTTCGATAAGACGGGAACGCTCACCGAAGGAAAGTTCACGGTCGCCAAGGTCAATGGCGACGAACGCGCGCTTTACCTTGCCGCGGCGGCGGAGAAGTGTTCTTCCCACCCGCTCGCACAGGCGTTCAAGGACGTCGAGGCGGCGCGTGCGGAGTCGTGTGAAGAGATTGCAGGAAGAGGATTAAAAGCCGTGATAGACGGCAAACAGGTGCTTGTGGGAAGCCTTCGTCTTATGCAGGAAGAGGGAATTGAGTTTACCGAAGCCGAAACCTCCCGCCTCGTCGTGTACGTTGCGGAAGAGGGGAAGTTTGTGGGAAGTATCGAAATCGACGACTGCGTAAGAGAAGATGCGAAGGACGCACTCTTGGAGCTCAAAAAAGCGGGCGTAAATGAAATCGCCGTATTCACGGGCGATACACGCGCCCGTGCGGAAGAGAGCTTAAAAGGGCTTCCGCTCGATACCATTGTTTCCGATTTGCTCCCCGCAGAGAAGGCGGAAGAGGCGGAAAAACTTTCGAAAAAGGGAAAGCTCCTTTATGTGGGCGACGGAATCAACGATACGCCCGTCATGAAGGCGAGTGACGTTTCGGCGGCAATGGGCGCTTTGGGTAGCGACGCCGCAATCGAGGCAAGCGATTTCGTGCTTGCAAGCGACAAGCTGTCCGCGCTTCCCAAGGCGGTCAAGGGCGCGAAAAAGACGCGCAGGATCGTCGTGCAGAATATCGTTTTTTCAATCGTCGTAAAGGTCGCGCTCATGGTACTGTCCGTGTTGGGATTCGTACCGCTGTGGGCGGCGGTGTTGGGCGATACGGGCGTCATGCTCCTTGCCGTTCTCAACTCCATGCGAATGCGCGCGAAATTGAAATAAAATACTATGGATCATTTATATTTGCAAAGTACAAAAATGCTGAATTACGGCGATAAGGCAATTCAGGATTTGATTGAAAAAAGAAAATGGAAAGACTTAAACGAATTTGAAAGGATCGGCGCGGTCTATGCATTCGTGCAAAACGAAATTCTTTTAGGCTACAATAAGTCGGACCGACTGACCGCGACCGAGGTTTTGCGTGACGGTATCGGGCAGTGCAATACGAAAGCGACTCTATTGATGGCGCTTTTGCGGGCGCTCGGAATCCCCGCAAGACTGCACGGAGCGAAGGTTACGAAGGAATTTCAAAAAAGTCTTATGCCGAAAATAATGGCAAGGCTCGCGCCGCCTATTTTCGTGCATACTTGGGCGGAAGTCTTTTACGGCGGAGAGTGGATCGCATTGGAGGGCGTAATAGCGGATAAACCATATATCGGCGCTCTTAAATGCCGTTATCCGAATCAGGGAAAATTTTTCGATTACGCCGTGGCGGTCGAAAATCTTGAAAACTTGGAGCTTGATTGGAAGGGAAAAGATACCTTCGTCCAAAGCCTTGCCGTGGTGGAAGACTTAGGAATTTTTGCAACGCCCGACGAGTTCTTTTCAGATCATGCGCAGGAATACCGCGGAATGAAAAAGTTTTTGTACGAATTGATCGGACGAAAAATCATGACAAAGCGGGTGGTAAAAATCCGCAGAAAAAAAGATAATAAAAGCGGCTTGTAATCAAGCCGCTTTTATGCTATAATCGGTAATATGAAAACGCTTATCAACGCCGCTATGAAGCGGGAAAAATGCGACCTTGTGATAAAGGGTGCAAAGGTGTTCAACGTATTTACGGGGGAGACAGAAGAGGGCGAAATTGCCGTAAAGAAGGGTAAAATCGTCGGGATCGGAAAGGGGTACGAGGCGGAACGCGCTTACAACGCAAACGGCGCTTACGCGTTGCCGTCCTTTATCGACGCGCATATCCACGTCGAAAGCTCCATGCTCTCGCCCGAAGAATTTGCCGCTCTTTCCGTAAGACACGGCACGGGCGTGATTATTGCCGACCCGCACGAGATCGTAAACGTGTGCGGGATCGCGGGTGCGGAGTATATGAAGGAGGCGTTCTCGCACATCGAAATAGAGGGCGTGAATCCTTTGGAGGTCTGTTTGCAACTACCTTCTTGCGTGCCCGCAAGCCCCTTTGAAACGAGCGGCGCGGTGCTTGACGGCAGGGAGACGGAGTGGGAAGTGGAGCGCGACCTCTTTTACGGACTCGGCGAGTTTATGAACTATCCCGCCGTGATCGGCGCGGATAGAGAGGCGCTTCAAAAAATAGAGGCGGCGGTTGAAAGCAATAAAATCATCGACGGACACGCGCCCGCGCTTTCGGGCGACGCGCTCAATGCCTACGCCTCGGCGGGCATCAAGACCGATCACGAATGCGTGAACGCTCAGGATTGCCTTGAAAAGCTCAAAAAGGGGCTCTACGTGCAGCTTCGCAACGGCTCTTCCGCGCACAATATCGAAGAGAATGCAAAGGCAATGAACGCTTATAACTACCGTCGTTTTATTCTGTGTTCGGACGATCGGAACGCCTACGATCTTAAAAACCACGGTGAAATCGACGACGCGCTCCGTCGGCTTGTCAAGACGGGCGTACCCGCGCCCTGGGCGATCGCCTCCGCCACCCTGAACACGGCGGAGTGCTACGGTTTACGAAACAAGGGTGCGATCGCGCCCTCGTACGATGCGGATATCGCGCTTGTAGAGGACTTGAAGGAGTTCCGCGTTTTAGCGACTTTTAAGCGCGGCGTGCTCGTTTCAGAGGGGGAGAAAGCGTTATTTTCCGCGGAACGCTATATCAGCGAAGAAGTGAAGAGTACGGTCAAAATCAAAGAGGTCAATGCGGACGATTTCAAGCTCGACCTTTCGGGCAAGGCGCGCGTCATGCGCGTGAAGCCAAACGGCATTATGACCGAAGAAGAAATCCTCGAAGTCGAAAGCAAGAGCGGCGACGTCGTTCTCCCCCAAGGCGTTTGTAAGCTCGCCGTCATCGAACGGCACTTTGCAAGCGGGAATATGGGGAAGTGCCTTTTGAGCGGGTACGGCTTGAAGGACGGCGCGCTCGGAATCAGCGTTGCGCACGACAGTCATAACCTTGTCATAGTCGGCGACGATAACAAGGCGATGGCGCGCGTTGCGGAGCTTTTAGAGCGGGCGGGCGGCGGTATGGCGATCGTGAACGGCAAATTCGAGAAGTCGTTTGCCCTCGATATTGCGGGGCTTATGTCGAGCGCGCCTTATGAAGAAGTCATAAGGAAGACGGAAGAAATCACCGCGCACGCGCGGGGCATGGGCGTGGAAGAGGGGATAGAGCCCTTTATGTCGCTCGTGTTTTTGCCGCTTGCGGTCATTCCCAAACTGCGCCTGACGGACAAAGGACTTGTAGACGTGGATAAATTCGAATTCGTATCCTCTCAAATCAAGGAGTAATTATGGAAGAAAAAGTAATCGTTGCCGCAACGGGCAACGAGCATAAGTTAAAGGAAATAAGAGAAATTCTGAAAGGCTATACGGTGATTTCCGCAAAGGAGGCGGGCTTTTTCGAGGAAGTGGACGAGACGGGCTCGACCTTTCTCGAAAACGCGTTTTTGAAGGCGCGGGCAGTCGTTCAAAAGACGGGGCGGCCTGCGCTTGCGGACGACAGCGGACTTAACGTAGACGCGTTGGGCGGCGCGCCCGGCATTTACAGCGCGCGCTATTCGGGCGGCGGCAGCGCCGAGAACAGAAAGCTTTTATTGAAGAATATGAAAGGCGTAACGGATCGCGCGGCGAGCTTTACCTGCGCCGTTGCGCTCGTGTTTCCCGACGGCAGGGAGTATTCCGCAATCGGTAAAACTTACGGCACGATTCTAAGCGAGGAGCGCGGAGAGAACGGCTTCGGTTACGACAGCTTATTTATGAGCTCCGATTTACATAAGAGCTTTGCAGAGGCTTCCGACGAAGAGAAGAATTCCGTTTCGCACAGAGGCAGGGCGCTTCAAAAGCTGTTCGATTCCTTGAAGGGGGTTTTATGAAAACCTTTCTGATTGTCTCCGATTCGCACGGAAGAAGAAAAGCGGTCGAAAAAGTTGCGTTGCTTGCGGCGGAGAACGACTATCTCGTTCACCTCGGCGACGGGGTGGGGGATTTCCGAGAGATCGTGCGGAGCTTTCCCGAAAAGACCTATCTTATCAAGGGGAATTGCGACGCGGGCGGCGGAGAGGACGAGTGCGTGATCGAGGCGGAGGGACTTTCCATTCTCTGTTGCCACGGGCATAGGTATGGCGTGAAGAGCGGGCTTTCTCGCCTTGCGGCGCGCGCCAGGGAGCTTGACTGCGAAATTGCGCTCTACGGGCACACGCACCGCGCCGCAGTGGAAGAGGTGGACGGCGTACTGTGTATCAATCCGGGGTCTGCGGGCTCGTACACCGATCCGAGCTACTGTTATCTTGTAATACATAATAAAAAACCCACGGCAACGATCGTGAGTTTACTGTAAAAAAAAGAGAGACGAAAGTCTCTCTTATTTTATTTCGTTTTCGTTTTGGTTTTTTCTGGCGCGCTTGGCGCGGACCGCGCTGCGTATCATGGTGAATACCGTCATGCAGATTCCTACTAAAATATACATATAGAAAGTAGAGAAACGCCAAGAGAAGATAACCCAACCGCTTACCGATTTCACAAGTTCGTTCGTCATTATGGTAGCAAAGACAAATGACGAGGCCAGCTCAGACGCGCCGCTGTTTCCCGGTGTAGGCACCATGGAAGCCGCAAAGAAGGATACGGAGGCAAGACACCAAATCTGAATAAGCAACTCTACCGTAGGAGACACGAATTGACCTGCAATGGCTGTCACGGCAAAGAAGGGTAAGGAAATATAGATGAACGATTCCACGATCGTAATTAAAATCAGCGGAATCAGCATATACCACTTTTTGATGAGAAGTTTGAGCGCGTTTCGGTACTCCGCCACTTCGTAAACGTATTTCTTCGTAACGGGGTATTTGTGTTTTACGATGTGCATTTTGTGCAACACCTTTACGATCCAAACGATGATTTTCTTGCCTACTTTGGGGAAAGCGGAGAGAAGGATCATGACCGTGGGAACGATTAGACTGAAAAAGAGGGATACCCAGGCAATGACCATAGCGCTAATGGAGAGCGCGTTTGAAACGGTGGTATCGCCCTGGAAATGACTGGGCGCAATGCCAAGGAATACGGCGCACATGATTCCGAATACGAAAGTCGTTACGATATATTTGACGAGGGGAACGGCGGTCGCAACGCCTGCGGGAATCTTCCGCTTGTGCAGATAGTAAATTTGGAAGGGTTGTCCGCCCGTGCCCAAAGGCGTAATGCCGTCATAATATTTTCCGAGGAACATCGTTTTAATGGAGTTTTTTAGCCGCCATTTTCCCGTAGAAATTTTCAAAAGATAGGCGTATTTCAAGCTTTCGAAGAAGATATAAGCCGCAATCGCCGCGAGGAACACAAGAAAATACTGCCAGCTGAAAGAGGTTTTCAGCATTTCAACAAAACTTAACTGATCTCCTCCCAAGTAATCTCCGAGTCCGAACATGATTCCCACGGAGAGCCCGAGAAGAAGTATCATCAAAATAATTTTAACGGCGGTTTTCCATTTCTTCTTTTTAGTGTTATTTTGAGAGCGGTCTTCCATTTCCTTGGAGAGCTTTTCGAGGTCGCGCTCTTTTGCAGACTGATAGCGGGCGGCAAATTCTTTGCCGTCCGTCGTAGCTTCGAGCTCTTTCTGCTCCCTTTTTTCCGCCTCTTCCTCGGATTCTTCGGTGATTTGAGTCGTCTCTTCTTCGCGCGTTTTTACGCTTTCGTCAAGCGTTGCGGGCTCGGTTTCTTCGGGTGCGGTAGCCTTTTCCTCGGGAATTTTAGATTCGTTCTCTTCCATACTAATTACATCTTACCATAGATTTTGAAAAAAAGCAATGCAAGGCGGAAGAAATTATCCGCTATCCTTGTTAATTTTTTGTGAAATTTCTTTTTTATGCGCTTCGCGCCTGCTTTTTTCGAGCCGATAGATAAAGTTTCCGACCGCCGCACCGATGATCACGACGTAACCGATGATACTCAACGTTTTGGGAATCTGATTTAGGAACAGGAATCCGAGGATCGCCGCAAAGAGCACCTGCGCATAGTCGAACACGGCGATCTCCTTGGCGGGAGCTTGCCTGTATGCGGCGGTAATACAGAATTGTCCGCCCGCTGCTGAGAGTCCCGCAAGCACCAAATACAGCCACTGCATTCCCGTCATGGGCTCGTAGAACGCGATCATAAAGGGGAGGGAAAGCAGGCTTGAAAAGGCGGAAAAGAAGAAAATGATCATATAGTTCCGCTCGCCCTTTTTGCCGAGCACGCGGACGCAGGTATAGGCGAATCCCGCGCACGCGCCGCTTAAAAAGCCCGAAACCGCGGGAATAATTTGCATATCGAAGCGGGGATTGACGACGAGCATCGCGCCCGCAAAGGCGATAAGCACGAATATCATTTCGGGGATCGTCGGCTTTTCCTTCATAAGGAAGACTGAAAAGAGAATTGCAAAGAAGGGGGAGAGCTTGTTCAAAATCGAAGCGTCGGAAATACTGCCGATATGGTCTATCGCATAGAAATTGAGAACGACGCCCAAAAAGCCGATCCCCGCTCTGAGAAAGAGCCACAATATGCAGCTCTTGTCGTGAATGCGGAATTTCTCCTTGGAAAAGAGGAGGATGAAGAATACGATCAGCGTCGCAAAAAAGTTACGGAAGAACACCTTTTGCATGAGAGGGAGCTCTCCCGCCAGATTCACGAAAAGATTCATGAGGGCAAACGACAGCGCCGCCCCGAGAATAAATAAGATCCCGAATAATTTTTTCGTTACCTCTTTGTGCATACGCAAACATTATATGCGGTTGCCTAAAAAAAGTCAACGATAAAAAAACGCACGCATGGGATTTCCCATGCGTGCGTCGTTTTTTGATGAGGTTTTAAATTCTCCTATCTTCCTTGTAGCTCGTGTGCAAAATCTTGTGCGCCTGCGGGCTGTTGGGGAATCTGAGGTAGTCGCTGTAAAGAGCATCCATAACGGGGGAATCCGCACTGCGGCGAAGCTCGTTCTTCTTATCCGCCGTGTAGAGCGCCTTGGCGCGCGACTCTTTGAGCTCCACGCTGTTGCGTACGCTGTCGGAGAGGGTGGGCTGTCCGCCGCCGTTTACACAGCCGCCGGGGCAAGCCATGATCTCGATGAAGTCGTACTTCTTTTCGCCCGACTTGATCTGCTTGATGATCGTTTCCGCGTTTGCAAGTCCGGAAGCGACCGCAACTTTGATCGTATTGCCCGCAACGAGGTAGGAGGCCTCCTTGATGCCCTGCGTTCCGCGCACTTCGGCAAAGTCGAGAACTTCGAAGCTGCCGTCCATCATGTGCGCCGCCGTTCTGAGCGCCGCTTCCATAACGCCGCCCGTCGCGCCGAAGATCGCACCGCCGCCCGTCGCCGTAGCGAAGGGGTTGTCAAACTGCTCGTCGGGAAGCTCCGTGAACTTGATGCCGGCAGTCTTGATCATGCGGGCAAGTTCGCGCGTCGTGATCGCCGCGTCCACGTCCGTAATCATCTCTTCGCGCTTGCATTCGTTCTTCTTTGCCGTGCAGGGAATCACGGATACGGTGTAAAGATTCTTGGGATCGATTCCGTTCTTCTCGCACCAGTAGCTCTTCAAGAGCGCGCCGAACATCTGTTGAGGCGACTTGCAGGTGGAGAGGTGGGGGATCATTTCGGGATATTTCTTCTCTACGAATTTGACCCAACCGGGGCAGCAGGAGGTGAACATAGGCATGGGCTTGCCCGTCTTGATACGGTTGATGAGCTCGCTTGCCTCTTCCATAATGGTGAGGTCGGCAGTCACGTCCATATTGAACACGTGATCGGGACCGAGGCGGCGGATCGCCGCAACCATTTTACCCTCGACGTTCGTGCCTACGGGCAGATCGAACGCCTCGCCGAGCGTTGCGCGCACGGAGGGAGCGGTGAAGAATACGACCTGCTTTGCGGGATCGGAGATCGCCGACCAGACTTCGTCGATCGTCGAACGCTCGGAGAGCGCACCGACGGGGCAGGCAACGATACACTGACCGCAGCCCACGCAGACGGATTCTTTAAGGGGCATATCGAACGCGCTTCCGATATGCACGTTGAAGCCTCTGCCGATATGACCGATCGCGTTCACGTGCTGCTTTTCGCAAGCCGCAACGCAGCGCGAGCAGTTGATACATTTGTCGTTGTCGCGGACGACCGCGGGAGCCGCGTCGTCAATGGGAAGCACGTAGTTCTCGCCCTGGAAGCGATCCTCGTCTACGCCGTAGCCCAAGGAGAGCTTTTGCAATTCGCAGTTGTGGTTTCTCTCGCAGGAAAGGCACTTTTTCTTGTGCTTGGAGAGGAGAAGCTCCAAAGTCATTTTACGGCTTTGACGGCACTTTTCGGTGTTCGTTCTGACTTCCATACCCTCCGCAACGGGATACACGCACGCCGCGACCAAGCCGCGCGCGCCCGTAGCTTCTACAAGGCACATACGGCAGGAGCCGACGCAGTTGACGTCTTTCAGATAGCAGAGTGTGGGAATTTCGATGTGGGCAAGTCTTGCCGCTTCCAAAATCGTCGTTCCTTCGGGAACGGAGACGGGAATATTGTTGATTTTCAAATTGATAATTTTCGCCATTGTCGTTTACCTCACTTTCTCTCGATCGCGTGGAATTTGCAGTTTGCAAGGCACGCGCCGCACTTAATACATTTCGCACCGTCGATTGCCATGGAGGGAAGCTTGTGCCCTGCGGCAACGTAGTCGGTCTTGGAAATGGCGCTTACGGGGCAGTTCTTTGCGCAGAGCCCGCAGCCGATACACTTATCCTTGTCGATCGTGTAGTTGAGCATCGCCTTGCACACGCCCGCGGCGCATTTCTTCTCGTTGATGTGTTCTTCGTACTCGTTACGGAAGTAGCGCATCGTGGAGAGCACGGGGTTGGGTGCGCTCTGTCCGAGTGCGCAGAGGGAAGAGGACTTCATGTGAGATGCAAGCTCTTCGATCTTCTGAAGGTCGTCGGGCTCACCCTTTCCTTCCGTGATCTTCGTAAGAAGCTGTAAAAGACGCTTCGTTCCGATACGGCAGGGAGTGCACTTTCCGCAGGATTCGTCCGCCGTGAATTCAAGGTAGAATTTGGAAATATCGACCATGCAGTTGCTGTCGTCGAGAATGATCATACCGCCCGAGCCCATCATAGAGCCGATTGCGATAAGGTTATCGTAGTCGATAGGGGTATCGATGCACTGCGCGGGAATGCAGCCGCCCGAAGGTCCGCCCGTCTGGGCCGCCTTGAACTTTCTGCCGTTGGGGATTCCGCCGCCGATTTCTTCTACGATTTCTCTAAGCGTCGTTCCCATAGGAACTTCCACGAGACCTACGTTCGTAATGTTTCCGCCGAGCGCGAATACCTTCGTGCCCTTGGAGGTTTCCGTTCCGATCTCGGAGAACCACTTCGCGCCCTTCGTGATGATGGGGTTGACGTTCGCCCAGGTTTCAACGTTATTGAGAATGGTGGGCTTGCCGAACAGACCCTTGACCGCAGGGAAGGGAGGACGGGGACGGGGCTCGCCGCGGTGACCCTCGATCGAGGTCATGAGCGCGGTCTCTTCGCCGCAGACGAACGCGCCCGCGCCGAGACGGACTTCGATATCGAAATCGAATCCGAGTCCCAAAATGTTCTTACCGAGCAAGCCTCTCTCGTGCGCCTGCTTGATCGCGATATTCAAACGCTGAACGGCGATGGGATATTCCGCACGCACGTAGATATAACCCTGATGCGCGCCGATCGCAAAGCCCGCGATTGCCATTGCTTCGAGAACGCAGTGGGGGTCGCCCTCCAAAACCGAACGGTCCATGAACGCGCCGGGGTCGCCCTCGTCGGCGTTACAGCAAACGTATTTGATATCGCCTGCCGAAGCCTTTGCAAACGCCCACTTTCTTCCGGTGGGGAAGCCCGCGCCGCCTCTGCCGCGCAAGCCCGAAGCGAGCATTTCGTTGATAACGTCGTCGGGCGTCATCGAGGTGAGCACTTTTTCAAGCGCTTCGTAGTCGCCCGCCGCGATCGCCTCTTCGATGTCCTCGGGCGCGATAACGCCGCAGTTACGAAGCGCGATACGAAGTTGCTTTTTGTAGAAGGGGGTCTCCGCAAAGGGAATCACCGAGCCGTCCTTCATAACGGTGCCCTGATAAAGGAGCTCTTTTACGATTTCGCCGCCCTTTACGAGGTGCTTTTCCGCAACCGTCTTCACGTGTTCGGGCGTCATCTGCGAATAGAACGCGCCCTCGGGATATACGATCATGATAGGACCTAACGAGCAGAGCCCGAAGCAGCCCGTTTTAACGATGAGCACGTCGTTGATTTTGAGTTCTTTCAGCGATTTTTCAAGCTGTGCGATGACCTGCATCGACTTCGAGGAAGTACAGCCCGTACCGCCGCACACGAGCACCTGTTTGCGGTAGCCCGTCTTTTTTGCGAGTTTTTCGCCCTCTTCGCGGACGATGCGTCTCACCTGAATGAGGTCGCTTTTCGCCTTTCTGATAGATTCCAATTCCTGAATGGTCATTA
>JAIDSX010000024.1 GCA_029060985.1 Clostridia bacterium
CGTGATGCGACGCATGAAACTTCCGTCGCACTCGATGTCGGAGGCAGCGCGCTCGTCGAGATAGTCCTTTAACTCTATGAGGCGGGAAAGCTCCTTTTTTGCGCGCTCCGTCTCCCCCTTCCACATGAGATATTGCCACCTCAGGTGTAGCAGAGAAAGGAATGCGGGATCGTCCTCCCGCACGACGGGCGTATCAAAGAGAAGCTCTTCGTCCACCTTATCGAAGGTTCCGGAAAGTAAAATCCCCTGTGCAGTAAGCACGTTTACGAATACTTTCGCTTCCGCCGTATCGTTTTTTAATTGACGGAATAACTCTCCGTCCGTGCGCCCCGAATCGAGCTGTGCGGGAAGAATCGCCGCGATTCCTTCGTATAGGTGCAAGGGCGCGAACAATTCGAAAAAGAGCAACACGGGGTTTGCGGGAAGCGCGAAAAAGAGAGCGGTAAAAATGATTCCGATAAGAAAATTGAATGCCGCCCCGCCAAGCGAAGACGCCATCATTCGCCCGCGAACGTTATTTCCTCCAAGCGGCACGAATTCCGTTTTGCCCGCCGCAGAAGAAAATGCAAACCGCACTTTTTTTCCTTCGATATAAAGATTTCCCGCGAGCACCGATACGGGCTTCATACGGGCGCAAGCGCCGAAAATGAGATGTCCGCACTCATGCACGAGCACGCAAGGCGAAAACAAAACGTATACGCCGCAAAAAAGCAAAAAGGAAAAGACCGTATATAAAACCGTTTGGCTTTCCAGATAAACGGAATACGCCATTAAAATGCACGCCGAAATCGCGGCAAGCAAACAAATTGCCGTAACGCAATAATATAACGTTCTCTTTCCTCTTCCGCTCATACAAGCCCCCGCGCATAGAGATAGCCTTCGAGATTGTCACAATCGGAAACGCAAATTCCGTCCGCACCGAGTTTTTTTGTGATTTCCGATAGAATACAAGCCCCGCACGCGATCACGTCGGCACGGCTCTCTTCCATTCCGATGAGTTTTTTGCGTTCCCCGACCGTCAAGGAAAAAAGCTTTTCCTTTAATCCGCTTAAAGCGTCTTTTGCTATAAAATAGCCGTGTACCCGCTCGGCGTCGTATTCCCTTAATTCCAGCATGAGGCAGGCAAGTTGAGTCGCCGTTCCTCCCACCGCATACACTTTTCCCGCCATACAGGGAAGAGCACCAAAGATTTCGTGTACGCACCGCTCGGCGTTTTGCCCGTTATCTTTACTTTTTTCCGTTAAAGTGACCGCGCCGATCGGAAAGCTCTTTGCAAAGACGGTCTCCCCGTTCCGTACGCAGATAACCTCGCTGCTTGCGCCCCCTACGTCAACGACGATCCCGTCGCCCCTGCCGAGCGCGCCGAGCGCGGCAAGCCTTGCCTCCTCCTCTCCCGATACGACGTCCACGTTTAGCCCCGCAGTTTCTTTCACGAGCCTTAAAAATTCGTCCTTGTTTTGAGCCGATCTTACGGCGGCGGTCGCAAACGCGAACACCTTTTCCGCACCAGCCTTGACCGCCTCGTGATAAAAATAAGAAACCGCCTCTGCGCTACGCACCATAGCGGGCTTTGCAAGGCAGCGATTCTCGACTCCCGCACCCAGACGGGTCGTTAAAATCCTCTTAAATATAGTTTTTCCGTCCGCCCATAGCATAAGGCGAACGGAATTAGAACCAATATCGATTATCGCTATCATTTTCCACTCGGATTCTTCTTCCAGTTGTTCAAAACGGCAAGCATTCTGAGTCCGTCTTCCGTTTTGAAATATTCCAAATCCTTCTCCGTCTTTTCACTGAGCTTTTCGTATTTCTCGATCGTATCCTCCAACCTACTCTTCTCGGCATTCTTTACGCCGATTTTTACAAATTGAACGATCAAAATCACCACAAGGAATACGATAAGCAATACCCCTGCAACAGTGGCACTTATTGCGATTCTTTTTGCTTTCGTTTCGACCGTTTCGCTTGACGCGGGGTCATGGATCTTTCGTGACATTTCTTTTTATCCCTCTTCGTTGTGTAAATCTTATTATACACCTTTGCAGCGGAAAATGCAACAATTTTATGGAAACTTTTCAAATATAAATAAAATCCGAACGCGCACCCCAAAAACATATACAAGCGGAACGCGGGAAAGCTGAACATGAGCGAAACGAAAACGTATAAAAGAATAAATATCAGCGAAAACGCAAAATCGCCCGCAATTTTAACCCAACTTTTTTTGAAGGGAAGCGTTGCGCAGTAAAACACGTCGTAAATGACGCCGCTGAATATCCCGAAGGCGGCGCACACTAAAAAGATATAGAATTGATCCGCACCGTTCATTTGAAAAGCCTTTGAAAGAATTTCCCCTTGGCGCCCCCGTAGCGAATGAGCGAAACTTCCCCGATTGCCGAAAACGCACCGCTCCCTTTTGAGAAGGACAACACTTTAAGTCCTGCCCCCGTAATGCGCATTTTTTTACCAGCCACCGTTAAGCGGATCTCCGTATCGGAAAATGCGTCTACGCTCTCTACGCCCGTGAGCGAAATCTTTTTCTGCTGTTCAACCGTGAGAATGCTGTTATTTTCCATAACTCCATTATATTGAACAAGCCTCAAAAATATCACAAAAAATCCCGCCGAAGGGCGGGATTTAAGCGTTTATGTGTGACATAATACTTTGTAAATTACTGCAATTTGGCTTTTGCACGGGCTTTTGCCCTCAATTCGCTGTCCAAAATGCGTTTTCTGACGCGGACGGACTTGGGCGTAATTTCCAAAAGCTCGTCGTCTTTAATGAACTCCAACGCCTCCTCCAAGCTCATTTTCTTAGGGGGTATCAAGCGGAGCGCTTCGTCCGAAGCTGAAGAACGCGTGTTTGTGAGGTGCTTCGTTTTGCACACATTCACGTTCAGATCCTCGTCTTTGGGAGAGAATCCGATGACCATACCTTCATACACGGGCGTACCAGCGCCGATAAAGAGCGTTCCTCTTCCCTGTGCGTTAAAGAGCCCGTAGGTGACCGCTTCCCCCGCCTCGAACGCGACGAGCGAGCCCACTCTCGACTTCGTGAGCTCTCCCTTATAAGGTTGATATTCGAAGAACACCGAGCTCATAACGCCCTCGCCCTTGGTGTCCGTCAAGAACTCGCTCTTGTAACCGAAGAGCCCGCGGGCAGGGACCATAAATTCAAGGCGCATACGCGAGCCCATCGCGCTCATGTGCACGAGCTCGCCCTTCCGCTCGCCCATGCTTTGGAACACGGGACCCGTGACCGTTTCGGGGACGTCGCAGGTCAGTCTGTCGACAGGCTCGTACCGTTCGCCGTCCACCTCTTTATAAAGCACCTTGGGGGAACTCACCTGAAATTCGTAGCCCTCGCGGCGCATGGTCTCAATCAAAATGGAGAGGTGCATTTCCCCTCTGCCCGAAACGCGGAACGCGTCGGCAGAGTCGGTGTCCTCGACCCGCAGGGAAACGTCGCGCAGAAGCTCTCTGTAAAGACGTTCGCGCAAATGGCGCGTCGTTACGAATTTCCCCTCTTTTCCTGCGAACGGAGAGTCGTTGACGGAGAAAATCATTTCCACCGTCGGCTCGGAAATTTTAACGAAGGGTGCGGGCTCTACGCAATCGGTCGCGCAAACGGTATCGCCGATATTGATTTTTTCAAGTCCGGAAAAACAGACGATATCCCCTGCGGAAGCCGTTTCGCAGGCGACCCGCTCTAAGCCCTCGATTTCATAGAGGTTGACGAGCTTGCCTTTGACGTTCACGTCCTTTTTATTGAAGTTGCAGACGGTCACTTCCTGACCCTGACGGCAAACGCCCCTTTCGATCCGTCCGATCCCGATACGCCCGACGTATTCGTTGTAGTCGATAGACGAAACAAGGATCTGCAAACCACCTTTCTCGTCTAAATCAAGGGGCGGGAAGTGCGACAAAATCGTATCGAAGAGCGGCGTCAAATCAGTTCCGACTTTATCTGCGTTTAAGGACGCCGTGCCGTCTCTGCCCGAACAGTACACGAAGGGACTGTCAAGCTGTTCGTCCGAAGCGTTCAAATCCATTAAAAGCTCTAACACCTCGTCCTCGACTTCTTTGATACGCGCGTCGGGACGGTCGATTTTATTGACGACGATTATGAGCTTCAAGCCGAGTTCGAGCGCCTTTTGTGTGACGAATCGGGTCTGCGGCATAGGTCCTTCCGCCGCGTCCACCAAAAGAAGTACGCCCGAAACCATTTTTAAGGAGCGTTCCACTTCACCCGAAAAGTCCGCGTGTCCCGGCGTATCGACGATATTGATTTTTACGTCCTTATAGTGCATGGACGTGTTCTTTGCTAAAATGGTAATTCCGCGTTCGCGCTCCAACGCGCCGCTGTCCATGACGCGCTCTTCCACCACCTGATTGGCGCGGAAGGTGCCGCCCTGTTTGAGCATTTGATCGACGAGCGTCGTTTTGCCGTGGTCGACGTGCGCAATGATTGCAATATTTCTTAAATCTTCTCTTCTCATTGATTAAACCTCTGTGGGAGATAAATTACGATAAGTACAAAATTTGATCGTGTAGCCGTTGTCCTCTTCCGCCTCGCTCTCGTAAACCAAACGGAAATTTTCGTCCTCGTCAAGATTGGGAACAAACACGTCCGCCCCGCCCGAAGCCTCTACCTTTGTCACGAGCACTTCGGTGCAGTACGGAATGAGCGTACGGTACACGCTTGCCCCGCCGATGACAAACACGTCGTCCGCAGGATATTTTTTTAATTCTTCGAACAATTCTTCAAGACTGTGGACGGTAATGACGTCCTCGTCCACCTTATCGGGAGAAAGCACGATATTTACACGGTTTTTTAAGGGCTTGCCGTTCGGGAAGGATTTTAAGGTATTCAGTCCCATGACGACGACCTTTCCCTTCGTCGTTTCGCGGAAAAACTTCATATCCTTGGGGAGTGAAAACATTAAATCGTTCTTTTTTCCGATTCCCCAATCTCTGTCTGCGTGAAAAATCGCTCTCATATCGCCACCGGAATTTTTGTTTCGAGTTTGGAATATTCGTAATCTTCAAGCGTGAACGAGTCCACCGTGAAGTCATAGAAATTCTTGATAGCGGGATCGACCTTCAAAACGGGCGCTTTCTTAGGCGCGTTTTTGATGACCTCCTCCACGATGGGCAAGTGCCTGTCATAGAGGTGCGCGTCCGCGATGACGTGCACGAGCTCCCCCGCTTTAAGTCCGCTGACCTGTGCGAACATAATCAAAAGCACCGCGTACTGCACGACGTTCCAGTTGTTTGCCGTGAGCATATCGTTGGAGCGTTGATTCAAAATTCCGTTCAAAGTATCGCCCGACACGTTGAAGGTCATGGAATAGGCGCACGGATACAAGTTCATTTCGTGCAAGTCCTCGAAGTTATAGATATTCGTCATGATCCTGCGGGAAGCGGGATTATGTTTCAAATCGAATAGAACGCGGTCGACTTGGTCGAATTCCCCTTCTTTATAGATCGCCTTTTTTTGGAGTTGATAGCCGTATGCCTTGCCGATAGAGCCGCTTTCGTCCGCCCAGCTGTCCCAAATGTGCGAATTCAAATCGTGGATATTGTTGCTCTTTTTCTGCCAAATCCACAACAGCTCGTCCACGCAGGACTTGAACGCCGTGCGGCGGATCGTCAAAATAGGAAACTCTTCTTGTAAGTTGTAGCGGTTGACGATCCCGAATTTTTTGACCGTATGCGCGGGTGCGCCGTCCTCCCAACGGGGACGCACTTGAAGATTCGTATCCCAAACGCCGTTCTTGATGATGTCCTTACAGTTTTGAATGAAGATTTCGTCCGCTCTGCTCATACCGTTTCCTCTTGAATGCGTTTTTTCGTTTCGTTTTCTCCGAGTATCTGCATGACCGTCCACAGATCGGGCGTGTTCGCCCTACCCGTTACGGCGATTCTTAAAACCTCCGCAACGTCGGATACGTTCCCCCTGTACGCTTCGGGATTCGCCTTGTAGTCGCGCATCTCCGCCGCAAAACCGAGGCTTCCCGCAACCTCTTTCACCTTGGAAAACCACGCTTGCGCGTCGTCGCTATAATCGTAAGTTTTTAAGAACGCGTTCAGAATGTCTGACTTCGTCTTCTTGTCCACGCGGTATTCGTCCTCTTGCTTGCCTTTCGCAAAGAAATACCCGATGAGTCCCATCGCCTGCCGCGCCGTCGTGATATCCTTTCTGCGCTTCTTTCCATTCGTGCCCATGACGAGTTCGAGAATTTTGATAAGGTATTCGCGGTTTTTGAAATACCCCTTCTCCTCGTCGCTGCCGTATTCGTCCGCCCAAGCCTTCAGGAAATCAAAGGTCTCTTCCGCGGAAAGGCGGGAAAGCTCATTCTTGGAAATATCGTTGAGCTTATCCAAATCGAAGAGCGCGCCGCTCTTGCCCATCTTCCTGACGGAGAACGGGAAATCTTCCAGCGGCTTTTCGGGATTCTTCCCGTACCATTCCTCAAAGTTGGAATTGAGAAGAGTCAGCATATAAACGCGCACCGCACGCGGGAAGTACCCCTCTTGACGGTAAAATTCAAGGGAGAGTTCGGGGTCTTTGCGCTTTGAAAGTTTTCTTCTCGTCTCCCCGTCCTGTTTCATAAGCGAACAGTTATGCCCGTAGCGCGGGCGGTCGAAGCCGAGCACGGAGAAAAGCTCGATATGAATGGGAAGAGAAGCAAGCCATTCCTCGCCGCGAATGACGAGCGTCGTGCGCATAAAATGATCGTCGATCGCGTGGGCGAAGTGATAAGTGGGAATCCCGTCGCTCTTCAAAATAACGACGTCCTGATCGTTTTCCGTAACAGTGATATCGCCCTTGATCTCGTCGTGGAAGGTGATTTTATTTTCGGGATTGCCCGCCGACTTCAAACGAATGACAAAGGGTTTGCCTGCGTCGAGGTTTTTATAAACTTCCGCTTCCGTAAGATTGCGGCAGCGGGCGTATTCGCCGTAGTAGCCCGTGATTTTCTTCTCCTTGGTCTGCTCGTCGCGGAGTGCGGAAAGCTCCTCCTCCGTACAGAAACAAGGGTAAGCCTTGCCGCGGGCGATCAAATCCTTGACGAATGCGCGGTAAATATCCGCACGTTGGCGCTGATACCAAGGGGCGTAGGTGTTGTCCCCCTCGATTTCCGCACCCTCGTCAAAACGAATGGAGAAATAGCGAAGCGCGTTTTTGACCGCCTCCACCGCGCCTTCCACTCTGCGTTTATCGTCGGTATCCTCGATTCTCAGATACATCACGCCGCCGCTTTGATGTGCGATACGCTCGTTTGCGATGGCAACGAACAAATTACCTAAATGGATAAAGCCCGTGGGCGAAGGCGCAAGACGGGTCACTTCCGCACCCTTCTCTATCGCGCGGGGCGGATAAATTTCTTCGTAATAAGAGAGCTTTGGATAGTTCCCCGGCAAAAGCCGCTCGGCAAGTTTTTGATAGTCCATAATTACTCCTCTCTTTGCTTGGTTTCCTGCATAATTTCAGTAAAATAACCGCTTTCCGAAATGCGTTCGCCGCCGTTTATCAAATGGTTGCAGTCCCCCATTCTCTCGATTCTGAAATACGCCTCGTCGCCCCGCCGCTCCTCGGTATTGAGTACCGTGACGGAAGTCGGCGGTAAAAACGTTCCGTGCAGAAGCGCCTGCGCCGAAATATTGATAAGGTGCGATAAAAATATCATACTGACGCCGAAATGGCAGAAAAAAACAATCGTTTTATCCGAATGCTTCTTTACGCGGTAAAATCTGCCGTCCCGCTCGTAACCGTAGTTCGATAACAGCTTGTCCAGCTCTGTGCAGACGGATTTGTACGCTTGCCGCGATTTTTCGTCTACGTTCGGAAGCCCTAACCAATCGCTTTCGCAAAAATTCTCACTGCGTGAGGTCCAATCGGCGGGATAATAATCCCAAAGCAACTTATCGCCGTAGATGAACTCCTGCGCCCAAGGCAATACTTTCGCCTGCTTTTTCCACGCCTTCAAACAGCCCTCTGCGGTATCGCGCGCACGCCCCAAAGGAGAGACGAACACGTCATCCACCTTCCAGTTTTGAACGCGCTCACTAAGCAGCTTTGCTTCCCTCCAACCTTTTTCGGTCAAGGTATCGCGCTCGTAATCGGGATCGCCGTGGCGAATCAAAATCAATCTCATTTAGTTCCCCCGAACAAGCGCGGCGCAACGAGAAGCCGTTTCGTCCAGCGTAAGCGAGTCGCACTCTACGGTGATATCCGCGTATTTTTCATAGAGCGGAATGCGCTCTCTATATAAATCGTCTACGCTATTGAGCGTTCCGCGCATCACGACGCCACGGGATACGAGATCGGGAATGCGATTTTTGACCGTCTCCGCACTGATTTTAAGATAGACAATTTTTGCGTTTTGTTTGAAGAATTTCATGGCGGGATCGGAATAGACGGCGCTACCGCCCGTGGCGATCACACAGCGCGAAACGTCGAGCCCGCAGTTCACGCGCTCTTCGATTTTCAAAAACCCCTCCGCGCCGTGCTCTTCGATGAGCTTAGAAAGGCGCTTCCCCTCAATTCCTTGTATGACGAGATCGCTATCGATAAATCCGTAGCCAAAAAGCTGAGCAAGACGGATTCCGACGGCGCTCTTTCCCGACGAGGGCATTCCGATCAGCACCACGTTATTCATATCCAATACATTATAATTCAACGAAAAAAAATTGTCAAACACGCGCGGGCGCAAGTGCAAATTTTTTCGGAGAAATTTTTGTTTTCTACTTGACAACCCCGCGGGCGTTTTTTATAATATTTATAACATCAAACAAAGGAGTTATTGTTATGAAAAAGAAACTTTCACTCATTTTCAGTTCCCTTGCGCTTCTCTTGGTTATGATCGTGACGCTCTGCGCGTGCTCGAGCTACAGCTCCATCAAGAGCGCCTACACGAAAGAGGGCTATGAGGAAATTGAAATAAGCAAAGAGTACAAAGACAAAGTAACCGACATGTTCGGTGAAGACGTTGCGGATACTCTCACCATTCACGTACTCAAATTGAAGGTCGCCGACGACGCAAACGCTTTGGACAAAGCTGCCGCCGCTACCAGCACCGTAATTATTGCGGAGTTCAAGTCCACCAAAGAGCTTGAAGAACAGATGAAAAAGCACGTAACGGAAGAAGACGAAAAGAAAATTTCCGAAGCGATTCAAAAGCTCGATACCGTCAGCGGAAACTGCGTATACGTATTCTCGCTTAGCCAAAAGTCCTTCGATATTTTCAAAAGCACCAAAAAGTAAGTTTCATACAAATTCCCTCCCCTTCGCGGGAGGGAATTTTTTTAAGAAAACCGCTTAAAATAACTTGTCTTTTTCAAAAGGATATGTTATACTCTTATTTGATTTTTAGCAAATAAGGAATCAAAGTATGAACGTTAAATCTCTTGTCGAAAATTTACTCGTTCCGGCGAGCACCGCTCCCCTCTACGAGACTTACCGCATCGTCAGCATTGTTTTGATCGTTTTAATGGGCGTTGCCGCACTTGCCGCAATTATCCTTGTAATGCTCCAACCGGGCAACTCGCAGGGAATCGACGCACTCGGCGGGTCGAGCGAAACCTTCTACGGAAAGAACAAAGGAAGATCGACGGAAGCAAAACTCAAACTTGCAACCTATATCTGTCTCGGAATTTTGGGACTCTTTGCCGTCGTATTCTTCATTCTTCAATTCGAGGGCATTTGGACCTGATACAAAACAAGAAACACTTTCGAAAACGGGCGGCTCGGTGAGTTGCCCGTTATTTATATACTTTTATGAACGCAAAA
>JAIDSX010000025.1 GCA_029060985.1 Clostridia bacterium
GCTCTCAGTTATCTCAAAAAAAACAAGGAATAAGGAGAAAATTTTTATATGGTAACAACTCAGACGGCAGATAACGTATTAAAATCCTATTATCTGAGCGCGGTCACGGATCAGCTCAACAAGAGCGTAAATCCCTTTCTCGCGCAAATCAAACAGACCGCCGCGGACGTGTGGGGCAGAGACGTAAGAAAGGCGGTGCGCGTCGGGCTCAACGGCGGCATCGGCGCGGGCACGGAAACGGGAACGCTTCCCACGGCTTCGGGCAACCGCTACGAACAGTTCGTTTCGACCTTGAAGAACTTGTACGGAACGATCGAAATTTCCGATAAGGCGATCCGCTCGTCCGCAAGCAACGAGGGCGCGTTCGTCGATCTTTTGAACGACGAAATGCAGTCGCTCGTGGAGAGCGCTTCCTATAACTTCGGCAGAATGCTCTTCGGCGACGGCTCGGGCACGATCGCCAAGGTGACGGGCGCTTCGAGCAACGTCTACACCTGCGAGGGCGTGGACAATCTTGCCGAGGGCATGATCGTCGATATGTATAAGGGCACGTCGCAGGTCATCGACGGCGGAAAGATTTTGAGCGTAGACAGAAAGAACAAAAAGGTCAAGATCGACGGCGCCGCGGTCACGTTTGCGACGGGAGACACCGGCAACATCTATATTCACGGCTCCAAGGACTTGGAGATCACGGGGCTCAAAGCGATCTTCGACAGCGACACGCTCTACGGCGTTACCCGTAGCGGCAACGAGTGGCTCGAGCCCTACAAGGCGGACTCCGTAGGTGCTTTAACGGAAGCCGCGCTTCAAAAGGCGATCGACACCGTCGAGGAGCGTTCGGGCGGTAAAATCAACTTTATCGTCACCTCGCCCGGCGTGCGCCGCGCGTTCTTCAACACGCTTTCCGCATACCGCCATATCGAGACGATGGAGCTCGAAGGGGGCTTCCGCGCGATCTCCTTCAACGGCATTCCCATCGTCACGGACAGATTCTGCCAGAAGAACACGATGTATCTTTTGAACACCGAGGACTTCGGACTTCATCAGCTCTGCGACTGGCAGTGGCTCGAAGGAGAGGACGGCAAAGTCTTGAAGCAGCTTTCCGATAAGCCCGTGTTCCGCGCAACGCTCGTGAAGTACGCGGAGCTCATGTGCTACCGCCCCGCGGGGCAGGCGCGCCTTACGGGGATCACCGAAGCGTAAGCGTAACGAAAAACAGCCGCCCCGCTTAAAATAAGCGGGGCGGTAAAGTTTTAAGGAGGAATATCATATGACGGTGAAAGAAGTAATTGCGCTTGCGGCGGGGTGTCTTGGAAGGGACGATCTCGTGTCCGCACTCGATAAAGAGGAGAACGCGCTTTCCGAGGACGAAAAACTCGAACTCGACGCGCTGCTCCGCGCGTACAATTTCGTGGAAAACGAGGTCGCGCTCGATTATTGCCCGCTCAAAAAAGAGGAGACGGTCAAAGTTTCGGAGAATAAAATTTACTATTCGGAGCTTTCAAGCGTGCCCGTCAATATCCGCAAGGTCGTGTGCGGAGGGTATCTGGCACGGTTTGGGACGTACCCCGCCTATATTCTTTTAAGCGACGGCTGGCTGGGAAACGCAAATGTCGTTTACGACTGTATACCGAACACGAAAACTTCCTTTAACGAGGAATCTGCGTTTTCAGAGGAGTCGGGGGTCTCGGCGCGGCTCTTAGCCTTGGGCGTTGCCGCGCAGTACTACTACGTGAACGGTGAAAACGGGCGCGCCGCTCTGTGGGATAAAAAGTTCCGCGACGCGCTTCGCGCCAAAAATCTTTTGCGGAGAACGGTGAGCGTTCGTTCGAGGAGGTGGGTATGATCATCGGCGATACCTTTGAAGCGCCCGCGGAAAAAACGACGCTCCTTCGCCTTTCGGCGAAGGAGCTGTTACAAAAACACCGCCGCCGCGCCTTTCATCTCAGAGAGGACGGCGACGGCCTCGTCGTAGCGGAGGGGGAAGAACAGTACTTTAAGCTCCCTTTGGCGGCTACGGGAATCGCCGCCGTGCCGGGAAAAATCTTCGGGCACGATCCGCAGTTAAAAAAACTCTATTTAATGAAGCCCGATCTTTCCGCGCATGAGGTCAGTTACAGCTCGACGCCGGAGCCGTACCGCGTTTTGCGCGTATTCTCCACGAAGGGGGCGATGGAGCTTTACGGCGTGACAAAAACGGAAGTTCTTTGTTACAAAGGAAACACAACGAATCACGTGGGGAGCAATAAGGGCGGTTACGGTGCGTTCTTCCGCGAGAGATTGTTTACGGCGAGCGGGACGCGCGTGTATTACTCCGTGCCGTTCAACGCACAAAGCTGGACGGAAAAGCGTTACGGAGGGGGATATTTGGACTTTAATTCGGACGAGCTGGGCGATATTCTCGGTATGCAGTCCTATAAGGACAAGCTCTATCTTTTCCGAAAACAGGGGATCACCTCTTTGCGGGTCTTGGGGGACGAGCTCAATTTCAGGGCTGTGCATATGCCCATGAAATGCGGTAGACTCATTGAAAACACCGTGGCGCTCTGCGGGGAGAAGGTCGGCTATTTCACGGATCGCGGATTCTACCTCTTCAACGGCGCGGTCTCCGAATTGGCGCAGGACTCCCGCTTTGACGAAATCGATTTTACGAAGTTCTACAAGGTGACGAGCTACTGCGGAAGATACTATGCACTGGTTACGAAAAAGCAGGGCGGCGCGTCGATCTATTGCTACGATCCCGAACAGAAAGAAGCGCACTTTATCGAGAACGGCGCGGTCGATATCGCCTCGGGCGACGAGCTCTACTTCACGAAAGGCGGATACGCTTACCGCGTGACGGAACGGGGCGTTTCGGAAAATTTTACGCCCTATTTTACCGCGGAAAAAATTGCGTTCGGAATCGGCAACGAAAAAATGCTCCGCTCGATTGCGATCGACGGAGAGGGAACTTTTACCATTGAAATATCTTCAAACCGCGGGAAGTGTACCGTCAAGGGGAGTGCAAATAAAATTTTGAAGCTCCGTTCGCCCGTTTTGGGCAACGGTTTCGATATAAAAATCAGCGTGGGGCAACAGGAAGCCGATAAAGCGCGTTTTCGTGCGGTGCTCTTCCGCTTTACGGAGGAAAAAGAATGACGATCGATATCGTAGATTTAACGAGCGCGGACTACTCCAATCTGTCTCCCATTCAGCTTGCGATGGTGCGCGCGGCGCAGTCCAAAAAAGACAAGATCGTAAAAAAGGCGGAGCAGGACAAAAACGAACTCAAATTTTTTATGATCGCAAACAATACGGCGCGCAGTACGGCTTTACGCGACGCGCTGAACGCAATCGACAGCCAAAAGAATGCGGATATCGAAATCGTGAAGAGCGATCTCGATTATCAGCTCGCGTACGAGGCGCTGGGGTCGGAGGGGAACGATAAAGGACCTTACCGCTATCCGCAGAATCCCAATTACAATTTGAGCTATTCCGAACGCTTCCTCGTCGTCAGACAGTACTATATGGACGTGACGAGCGATCCCAACGCCCGCCTGAAAGCGTACGGCGCGGATACGCTCGCGCGGAGTTATTTGGGCGAATACTACCAAACTTTATACGACTTACTTCGATCGTACTGTTAACGCGTTTTTTTCGTATATTTTACGCCTGAATTTCCCAAATTATAGGCATGAAGAAAATCAAGGAAAACCCGCTCGGAAAGACGCGGGAGGAGAGGGAGGCTTGTTTCCCCTCCGCCAAAGTGGAGGAGTTAAGACCGTGACGGGAAGATCAAAGGAAAATCTCAATCAGAACTATATCAACTACGTAAACTCGTTCGACCCGCCCACGCAGCATTTTAAGACCTGCGGAAGGGCGTTCATGGTGGGCGGCTTCATCTGCTGTATCGGACAGTTTTTCCGCTATATGCTCGAATTTGCGGGACTGACGGGTGATATCCTTGCCGGAACGGTGTCTGTCATTCTCATCTTTTTGGGAACGCTCTTGACGGGCTTCGGCGTGTACGACAGGATCGGCAAGAACGCGGGGGCGGGGAGCATCGTTCCCATTACGGGTTTTGCAAACTCCGTCGCTTCGCCCGCGATCGAGTTTAAGACGGAGGGCTTCGTTTACGGCATGGCGGCGAAAATGTTTATCGTCGCGGGACCCATTATCGTGTTCGGCGTGAGCGCGGGCGCTGCGGTGGGGCTTATTTACTGGCTGTTGGGACTTTGAAGTTTTTTTTATCAATTTGTTGTAATTTCATAAAATTCGTGGTATAATACTTTGGTAAAAAAGAAAAGGAGATTTCAAAATGGCTAAAATCACTGAAAACACGTTGATCGCGGACTGCTTAAAGCTCAATCCGAACGCGGCGGAAATCCTTCTTTCGGCGGGAATGCACTGCCTCGGCTGCGCAATGGCGCACGGCGAAACGATTGCAGAGGCGGTCTCGGCGCACGGCGAGGATCTTGACGCTCTGCTTTCAAAACTCAACGAAGGAATCGAATAATCGGTTTGAAAAACGCCCGCAAGAAATTGCGGGCGTTTTTCATTTATCGCCTAAATTTTACCTATATTTCACAAAAAGCAATCATTGATTGTTTGACAATATTTTTTTGGAATGATAAAATAGTAATATTACAAAATATTGTATAAAAGTTTTTACGCTATAT
>JAIDSX010000026.1 GCA_029060985.1 Clostridia bacterium
GGAGTATTGGGACGAAATCGCAAGCCACCATAAAATTTACAAAATGGGCAAGATCGTGCCCAAGGGACTCATCTATTTGTTCCTGTTCAGAAAACTTCTCCACCACGAAAATTCTCCCTTTGCCTGGGTCAAGAAGAAGGATACGGCGCGCGTGCAGGCGTATTTCGGCGGGGAGGAGGAATATAAAAAGATCCCTAAAAAGTGGAAGGACGTCAAGATCATGGCGAAGGGCGCGTTCGGCGATTACGACGAAATGCGCAAAATAGAATATACCAAAAAGGAGGGCGTTCTTCTCTCGCACGGCTACGACGAAAGCAAGCCGCAGGAGGAGTGGTCGGATGAAGAAATGCGCTCCGCCGCTTCGTTCCGCGGCGGCGAGTGCCTTTCGGATTACGCGGGCGACGCTTACACCCCCCTCAAATGGAAATGCTGCGAAGGGCACGAGTTCGAAATGACGCCCTATACCGTTTTGCGCGGCGGACACTGGTGTCCCAAGTGCAGTCCCATTCCCTGGAAGTTCGACCGCCTTGCAAAGAAAATGCCTTTCTACGCGCAGCTCTGGTACGATACGCATAGCAAGGACGAGAACTATATTTACTCGATGACGAAAGAGGGCAAAGCCTCCTTGGAGCAGGACGAATGAGAGCGGTCGGCTATTACTTTACGGGAACGGGCAACACGAAGCGCGTTCTCGAAAAACTCAAAGCGGAGTGGGAAAAGCGGGGGCATGAAATGGAGCTTGTCCGCATTCTTCCTAATACGCTGCCCGCGCTTGACGGCTATGACCGCATTATCGTGGGCTATCCCGTGCACGGCTTCAACGCGCCCACGCCTATTTATAAGTTTTTGAAGGCGTTCCCCAAATGCAAAAAGGGCGAGGGGAAGGAAGTCTTTTTATTGAGAACTTCGGGCGAGCCGCTCTCCCTCAACCACGCTTCGGGAATCGTGCCCGCACGTATTTTGAAAAGAAGGGGTCATTCCGTCGTTGGCGAGTTTGCTCACGTCATGCCCTATAACATTATTTTCCGTCACCCCGACGGCATGGCCGCCCGCATGGATCGGGCAAGCGATCTGAAAATCGTAAAGGACTGCGACGATCTGGAAGCGGGCAAGGGCTGGCGCGCAAGGGTGAATCCCTTCAAGCGTGCGTTTACGTTCTTAGTGCGGATCGAGCACCCCGCCATGCCCGTATTCGGCGTCAGCTTTCATACGAAGAAGAAGCTCTGCGTTGGGTGCGGACTGTGCGCAAAGGCGTGCCCGCGCGGAAACATCACCATGAAGAACGGCAAGCCGAAATTCGGCGGTCACTGCGTGGGGTGCATGGGTTGCGCGTTTCTATGCCCTAAGGACGCAGTGCGCCCCTCCATATTCAACGCTTGGCGCGTGAACGGGAAATACAATTTCGACGGCGAGCCCGTGGAGGATAAAAAGGTCATTCGCTATTGCCGCCGCCATTATTTGCGGTACTTCCATGAGGCGGAAGCCTTGGCGGCTCTTCCCGAAGAGGAAGAAGAGACCATAAAAGAGGAATGAAAGAATATCAAACAAACGCACAAAGAGCGAAGCGTTCTGCTCTCATCAGAAAAATTATCGCGGCATTATTGACGGCAAGTATCGTTTTGTTCCTTGCCGTCTTTTTTTCGTTCGTTCCCTTTCGGCTCATGCTTCCCGCTTATAAGGTTGCCGCGCGGGAGGAAGGGGAGCTTCGGTTGCATTTTTTGGATTTGAAGGGCGGCGTGACGGTCGTGGAGTTTCCGGACGGCGAAGTCCTTGTCGTGAACGCGGGAGACGGCTCGTTCGAGGGCGATAACACGCTTTGCAGGTTTTTGCGCGGGCTCGATATGACTTCTTTAAGCGTGCTTGCAACGAGTGATTCCACCTCCCATATCGGCGGAATGTGTGCGCTCTTTGAAACCGTTCAGGTGAAAAAGACCTATTTTCCCGCGTTCTCTGCGGATACGGGAGCGTTTACAAGATTTCTTTCGGCGGTCGATAAAGAGGGGTGTGAGAAGGAAAAGCTCGTCCGCTACTCCGCGATCGAAAACAGTTCGGGCGCATACGCCGTATGCCTTTCGCCCTATTCCCAAGAAGAGGGTGCAACCGAAGAGGAGGCGTCAACCGTTTTGTATCTCTCGTATGCGGGCGTGAATATCGTCCTTACGGGCGACTTGACCGCAAAGCGGGAAGGACAGCTCGTGAACGAATATACGCTCTTTGAATCCGTTTTCGATAAAGGGAACTTTCGCGTGCGGCTCGATCAAACGGATATTCTGCTCGCACCCTCGCACGGCTCGGACCGCGGCTCATCGGAGGCGTGGCTGTCCCTTTTGAATCCAAAGACGACGGTCATCTGCTGCAATCAAAGCGAGCGCCCGTCGGATAACGCGCTTTCGCGCATTGCCGCGCATTCGGGCGAGGTGCTTCGAACGGACGAGCTCGGTATCGTCACGGTTTCAGTTAAAGACGGCGCTTACCGAGTGCAGACACATATTTTATAATAAAAAACTGCGGCAGAGTTAAAAAAAGGCGTGGTTACACACCGCGCCTTTTTTTGTTTTCTTCTCCCTGCGCTTATTCTACGTTCTCAAAAAAATCATCAAACGTTATATCAAAAACTTTAACTAACGCAATAATATAACTTGATTTGGGTTCGTTTACAGAACGTTCCCAATAATCGATTGCTTTTTGGCTTGCGCCTACCAGCTTGCCGAGTTGCATTTGCGAAAGTCCTTTCTCCAACCGTAATTCTTTGATTTTGTCTCCGATTTTAGCCATATAAATATTTTAGAAGAAATCTTCTGAAAACACTTGACATAGAAGAAAACTTCTTGTATAATCGTGTCAATTAAAATTTGTCGAGAGGCAATGAAAGGAGAAAAAATTATGAAACACAAACTACTCGTATCGCTTTTAGCACTCGCTACGGCATCCATTGCCGCCGTGGGATTTACCGCCTGCGGTGAAAGCAACAATCAGTTAAAGCTCTCTTATGAATTAAAAGACAATACGTATACTGTCAAAGGTACTTCCAGCGTACCCGACGGTGAATATGCAATTGAAATTCCGTCAACGTATCAAGATTTGCCGGTAACTGAGATCGCTTTTGAAGCATTCAAAGGTCACGACGGGGCGACAAGCGTGACAATACCGGAAAGTGTTACCAAAATCTTGCGGAATGCTTTCTATAATTGTAAAGATCTAAAAACCATAAATTTACCGGATAGTTTAACCTCGATCTCACCGGAAGCGTTTTTTGGCACAGCTTATTATGAAAATGCAAGCAATTGGACAAGCGGAGTATTGTACATAGGCAATCATTTGATCAAAGCAAAAGATACGATCACAGGTAGTTACAGCGTAAAAGCAGGTACGTTGTGTATTGCATATGAAGCGTTTTATAATTGCACAGCCTTGACGGGTGTGACGATCAGTAACAGCGTGACCACAATCGGCGCAAGCGCGTTCAAAGGTTGCAGCGGGCTTACGAGTGTGACGATCCCGGGCAGCGTAAACTTGATCGACTTCGGTGCTTTCAGCGGTTGTAGCGGACTTACGAGTGTCACTATCTCTAATGGCGCAAAGTCTATCGGTAAAATGGCGTTTGAAAAGTGCAATGCACTTACGAGTGTGTCTTTACCAAACAGTATAACTTATATCGGCAATGGTGCATTCAGTGTGTCAGATGTTTATTATGCGGGAACAATACAAGAGTGGAATAATATTGAAAAGGATTCTAATTGTATAAGCGCATCTCATTATACCATTCACTGTTCGGACGGGGATACAAAC
>JAIDSX010000027.1 GCA_029060985.1 Clostridia bacterium
TAGTTAGGGGGGGGGTATTAAAAAGTAAGAAATTTTTAAATGCGATATTTGGATTTTTATGTGCCGCAGTCTTTTTCTGCGGCTTTTTTGCTACAAAAAACACCCAAAAAGCGGAAGCGCTCAACTCTACTACAATCAGCTCCGCAACAAAAATCGGCAACGGCGACGACTTGTGGGACAGCACAAATCAGCATTTTGATTACGCCGTGGTCAAAGACTTAAAGGAAAAACTGTTCGGCTCGGCATCTGCAAACGCCGTATCGTATATCAAAGACCCCGATAATTATGACGCGCAAGAAATGGCATGGACGAACAGTTATGTGGTGAACGCTTCGAAAATCAATGCAAGTTACAATAATTACGGCTTAATCGTTAAATTAGGCGGGCTGGATTGGATGGTCACCTCGATGACGCTTGCAGACGGCGACAAGCCCGTGATCACGCTCTATCTTGCGGACGATTTAATGAATTCCGCAAATACCGCCAGAGTTACATCGCAATATTATAGCGATTATCGAGACATAAAAGGAAACAATATGTACAGCCGCAGTATTCTGCGCAATAATATAAACTCGAGATCGGGGAATTACGAAAAGCTGAAACTGTTCGATAAGAGCACGGGCGTAACGAACAAGAATGCCGATTTCGAGGCGGACTTTTTAGTTCAGCCCAAATATATTGCCTACCAAAGACAACAGACATTAAAGGGTAGAGCGGAGCCGTGGGTCACTGATAACGCTCCTAACGAAGCACTAGAAACGCCTACGAACGGCACATGGCAAGCGAATCTTGTCGCCAATCCTTATTTGCCCGGAGACGTAATCGGCGGTGTTCGTTACGACGCATGGGGCGACGATTATATTTGGGTTCCGAGCATGAGCGAAACGGGGACAAACGATAGGCTGATCGGTAAAACTATTTGGAAGCTAAGCGATGAACAAAGGGTACATTCTCAAAACTATTGTTGGTTGCGTAGCGGCAGTTGCGACTCTTACTACTATGTGTTCCGAATTGCTTCCGGCGGTTCTTATTTGGGCGATCGTCCTGACAATTCCTACGGTGTTCGTCCCGCGCTTCACTTAGATTTAGACGCCATTGTAAAGAACGCACCTATTCCCGCGCCCGAGTCCGAGAAAGAAGATGCAAAGAAAGGGGAAGGGTACAAAACGACGTACAACGGCGAGGAACAGACCTTAGCCAAAGAAGCGTGGTACAGAGCGGATATTTTTGACAATACGAGTTGTATCGTTACGTATACCGACGTCAATGGCGACACGGTCGATCCCAAAGACGCAGGGGAGTATACTGCGACTATCACGCTGAATGGCGGTTACGTTTGGGCGGACGCGACAAGTGCTACGGATGATACACGTACGGTGAAGTTCACCATTGAAAAGAAACCGCTGAAAGTGAATTTTGCAGTTGATTCCACTACGAAGGTACCGGCTCTTTCGGTTATCGGAAGTCCGTTCGACGGCGACACGGTAAACGGCAGAATTCGGTATTTCGATATGACGGGTAAGGATTTAGGTACAGACGCTTCCGTCTTGAAAGCCAAAACGCAATATAAAGCGCGGGCGGAATTCGACGACCCGAACTACGAGCCCGATAATGCGGTTGAACTGACTTTTACCAATCCCGCCACAAGAGTGAAGGCTAATTGGCGATCTCAAAGCGAGGATTACAACGGAGCTAAGCAAAGTTTCATTTTGACGATTAACGGCGGAAGCGCAACGGCAACGCTTAAAACGGGTTATGGTGAAGACGTAACCCAAGATAACAATCAAAAATTCAGCGCCGTCAACGCGGGCGTATACGAGGTCGTGCTCTCTTTAGCTGACAAGAACGAATACGTTTGGGATTCCACAGGAAAATCGGACGATATCACCATGTCCTTCGAAATTAAGCCGATAAAAAAGACGATTTCGTTGCAAAATTATTCGTCTTCCTGGTCGGTGACGGCGGGTAAAACGACAACGGCTACGCTTGTATTGCCTGCGCTTGTTTCGGGGAACATGGGAATCTACGTGAGCGCGGATTGTTTCGGTTACAGCGAAAATATCGCTCTTGTTAACCTTGGCAGCTCGTCGAGCGTGCAAACGGTCACGTTGGATACAAGCGATTTGCCTGCGGACGTCTATAATCTGGGAATTGCCTATCAAAATCCCAACGATTCAAACGCTAAGAATTACGTATTCGAATTTAATCAAACGTATTCGTTTACGGTCAAAAGACCAACGTCTACGGGCGGATTGGATTGGTTTTTAATGTCGGAGAGTAAGTTTGTGAACAGTCAATCCGATCCCGACGCGTCGAACAGCTTAATCTACACGAAGAAAATCACGTACAGCGGGAAGAGCTATTATTTCGAGATCAACGCCTTGGGAATCGGTTATCAAGTGGATACCGGTTACAACGATAACGACTTCACGAACGGCTACAAAACGGTAAAGAAGGGTGATTCTACTGCGCTTACCTCCGTCACCGACGCGGGGACGTATATCACCTACGCGCACCTTACGGGTAGCGACGGTGCAGAGGATTACAGCATCGAATGGACGATCGACAAGGCGTTAATCGATTTGTCGAACGTGCGGTGGCTGCCTAAGGACGGAAAGGTCGCGTTCAGCGACAGAATGAGTATCATAATCGATCCCGATACGCTGCCCGAAGGGCTCAAAGTAAAAAGATACGACGATTCGCACAGCGTGACCGAGTTCGGACAAGAGGGTACGGCGACCGTGGTCTTCGAGCTTACCGATTCCAACAATTACGTTTTGCCCGAAAACGGGGATACGGATACGTATATCTTTAAGGCAAACGGCGGACTTGACGGCTTCGAATGGTCCAAGGATTGGGAAGTGGTGTCCGCAGTGATACCCGTCAACTGGACGGTGAGCACAATCACGATAAGCGGAAATAAGAAGGTCAACGTAAAATCTCTCGAAGGCGGCTACGACTTATATCTCGATTACGTGTATTACGAATCGGACAGCAGAGGGAACGTTGCCGCAGATGCGGTGGCTATCAGCGAGAGCGATCTCAAATTCATAGACGGTACGATCAAGTATTACGTTGCGGAAGTATCGATAAAGTCGAACTTGGAGGGAAAATACGTTTTCGAAAACGGCAAGGCGACCAACCGCTCGACGGTGTTCGAGGTGGGTCATACGCTGACAGAGGTGCACCTTGCTTCCCAAAAGACGGAGTACGTCTATTGGGGAAAGGAAATCAACTTCCAGTTCAGGGTGACGGAGGGCGCGATCACGACCGACGCGTTCGAAATCACTTATTATAAGGGTGACATCCGACAAAATAACGTGCCTAAGGACGTGGGCAGATACACCGCACAAATCAGCTTGAAGAGCGAATACACGAACGATTACTATATTGAGGGAATTTCTTCGTTCGCCTATACGATCAACAGCGCAACCATTGCGATTAACTGGAAAACCGAAACGAAACCTCCCGTATTAAAAATTACGCAGGAGCAGAAGACGTACGTTTCGTACGAATATATCGACAATGCGGGCAACGCCATTGCCTTTGGCGATCTGAGCGAGGGGACGTACAGGGTGCGCGCAGTCATTAACAGCGCGGGAACGAGAAATTATATCTTTGATAATAATTTGACTTATACGGATTGGGTGAGCTTCACCGTGGCGCCGGGAGAGGAGCTGGTCAATCCCGAAGATTCGTCGCTCTATTTGCCTTCGACTGACCCGAACGCTCCCAACAGCTCCGCCGATGACGGAACGGTGAGATTCTATCTTGCAAGCATTGCGG
>JAIDSX010000028.1 GCA_029060985.1 Clostridia bacterium
ATATTACCCAACTTTCTTGAGTTTGATAATTAGTCAATACGCTATACTGCTGAACAAAAACGCTCCTATAATATAATAAAAAATAATCTAAAGGAGTGAACTATGTATTACGGTTACATAAGAGTAAGTAGCGACAAACAGACAGTAGAAAATCAAAGGTTCGAAATTAATAATTTTTGCGAAAAGCAAAGTATAACCATTGATGGTTGGATTGAAGAAACGATTAGTGGCACAAAAACCTATACTAAAAGGGCACTTGGCAAATTACTAAAAAAAGTAAGCAAAGATGATGTTATTATTTGCTCTGAACTTTCAAGGCTTGGGCGCAATTTGTTTATGATAATGGAAATTCTTAATATCTGCATGAATAGGGAATGTCGCGTGTGGACAATTAAGGATAATTATAGGTTGGGAGATGATATTCAGAGCAAAGTATTAGCTTTTGCGTTTGGGCTATCGGCAGAAATAGAAAGAAATCTTATAAGCCAACGTACTAAAGAAGCGCTGGCTCGTAAACGAGCGGAAGGTGTTGTCCTTGGGAGACCTATTGGTCGGAAATCAAGCCACGTAAAACTTACCGGAAAAGATGAAACTATAAAAACTTTACTTGAGCAGGGTGTTTCAATTGTCAAAATAGCTAAAATTTTTAAAGTTGACAGAATGACTGTTGCAAAGTACATAAAAGACAACAACTTAAATAAACGTAGTCTATAATAAAAAATGTTGGATTGAACTAGTACTATGAAGACATAGATTAGATTTTTCGAAAATATTCCAATTGGAACCGTTTGGGAAGATGAGTTTCGTAATGATAGTTTTGTGCTAGTTTTTTGGCCGTAGTTTTAATAATAGTGGTTTACCGTTCTTATTGTAATGATTGAAACGGCGAAACAATTAGTTGATTGCAATTTGCAAACAACTGAAATTGAGAATAGCAATGGGAAAGCTTATATTCCCACTATCCTGCCATAACGAAACATAATATTGGACTTATAAGATATTTAATAATGATAAGGAATCACAATAAATGCCGCCAACGGAAATCCGTCGGCGGTTTATTAAGTAAAGAAATTCGTCATTTTACTTTCATAAAAGAAAAAATATTACAAACAAATGTTCGAAAACTATTGACATATGTAAAATCTGTGATATAATTAAGTTGTACGGCATAGGTCGTATTTTGCCCTTCGAATAAGGGTAGGTGTCTGCGGTGGGCGTGCGTGGAATTGCTCATAAAGCGCGGAAGATTTTGGGCGAATATTCGCCCAGCCTTAGCTTGCGATTTTGACGCGAGATTTTTTAGCGTACAAAAAAATTGCGAGCCGTGATAGGCATTTATTGTCGTACAGTTTTTACGGCAATATCAATGTGCAGCCGGAGTTATCCGAGATTCCTATGAGGATGCGAAAGTCGGATAGTGTAGAGGGTTTATTTTGTTGTACAAAAATTTCATAGGATGGCTAACCACCATAGAGCAATTAAAAATTGCTAAATACGGTTAAAGTCGGTGACTACGTTAAAAGTATCAGCGACTTTTTTGTGCTCATTTTTGAAGGAGGTGGTGCGTATGCGCTAATTGGAAAGACTTGCAAGCCGTCTATAAATGCTTGCGGTAAATAAAATTTTATGGAGGAATAATGGAAAACGAACAACTGAAACAATTTACTTTTTACGACTTGTATGCCGAATTGATGGAAGTACTCAGCGATGAAGAACGCGGTAAATTACTGCGCCGAATGTGCGAGTATATGTTTACGGCCGGAGAGCAGAAAGAGCTTACTGACAAGAAGTTGATCTATCTTTGGGGCAATATTGTAGACTATCTTGATGCGGACAAGCAAGCGCGGTTAAACGGTAAAATGGTGCGGGCGAGTAATAAAATGCGGCACTTTTCTTTCTACCGAAACTTTTACGAAGCGGTGGTGCTTATGGAAGACAAGCAGGCGGGGCAATACATAAAAGCAATTTATAACTTTGCATTGAACAGTATAGAGCCGAGTAAAATACCTTCGCCCGTGGACTTGTATTACACGCTCGCAAAGCGTAAGTTAGAACTTTCAAAAGTGCGGAGCAGTATTGGAAAGAAGGGCGGCAAAGCAGAGCGAATACCAGTAACAGCCGAACAAGTAAACGCTATTCAACCGAAAGGTTTAACTTCAATCGGGATGGACGGTTTTCTTAAAAACAACCCGCAAGTGGAGAACGATATTTACAAATCAAGTCTGCACTTAACGGAAGGAGTAGATTGGACAATGCTTGACTATGAGCTGCCGAATTCTGCGTATAGAGATTGCAAAAGTCTGCATCAAATTTTAATGCATCGTGAGGAAATAGTATGCGGAAGTTTGTAAGCAAATGTACGACCAAACGGGAAGCAAAGTGTAACCTAACCGAAGGAGAACGGAAGCAGGCTAAGAAAATGCAGTTCGAACTGCATTTTCAAATTCACCATAGTTTATCAATGAAAATATTTAAAAGAAAGATTTTCATTGAAGAGGAAGCGCAACGAAGCGGATTTGCCGTTTGCAAAGCGAACGGCTGAAAGCGTAGTTTGCGCTGACGAGGATACCCGCCATTGAGTAAAAGGAGGAAAAATATAGGAATACAACCGGTAATATTTGATATAGCATACACGCCGTATCGGTTAAAGAAAAACGCAACAGCGGAGGACGTAGCAGAACACGCAAAGAACCGGGCTTTCTTCGATATGTCGGGCGAGGATAATATCTACAAGTACATAACGACGGAGGGTAAGATTTACGGCGAGGAAGCGAAAAAGTTCACAATGCTCGAATACCTGCAAAAGAGTACGGGAGTCTTCAACCAAGACGGAATGCTAACGAAAGGACAAGTAAAGAAAATGCGGAAGCGAGCGCAGACGGGTGAAAAGAATTTATGGCACGGGTTTATCTCGTTTAATAAAGAGAACTCAAAGCAAATAGATGATCCCGAAAAATGTATCGCGCTCATAAATCAAACCTTTGGACAGTTTTTCAAAGACGCGGGTTTCGATTTCGACAATATGGACTTGATGTGCGCGTTGCATTTGGATCGCCCCGAACACTTGCATATTCACTATATGTTTTGGGAAAAGGAGCCGAAGGTCAAGAACCAACGTGCGGCGGGTTATATCTATCGTAAGAAAGGAAAGATACCGCTTGACGTAATCGACAAAATGACCGAACGATTGAACGCCTATACCATTGACGACGACCTTGCAAAGAAGCGGAAAAAGGTAGTGGAAGAATTGACGAGGACAAGCCATGAATATAACGTTGCGCACCTCAACGATATTCTTCGAAAGATGCTCAAAGAATTAGCCGACGAACTTCCGAAGGACAAGCCGTTGTGGTACGCAAGTAAAGAGATGAAGCCGTACCGTGCAAAGATCGACACGGCGGTTGAATGGCTCGTCGATTTAGACGAAAAGACACGCGAAGCAGACTACGCTTTCAGACAAGAGTTGCGAAAGAAAGAACAAAAGTTAAAAGGTATTATGGGCAACTACTACAAGTCGCGTTTGGAGATAGAAACGAGGCAAATGGACGCTGTTCCCAACTTCGTGGACTATCAAGGGTTAAAGACTGTTCATACCATACAACAGTTAGAGTGGGACTATCGTAGACGGCTCGGGAATATCGTCTTGAGAAAGGTGCGTGAGATACAGAGAGAAACGTATAAGAGAAATCCACGCAGAAAGTACAAGACAAACGATAAGAACCTAAAGCGTCGGCTTGCGATCTCATCAAGAAAAGTGCGTGGGATCATGGACGGACTATTCTCGTCGGTGGCGGAATTATTTTCGCCTGAGACGGCGAACTATCGCAACCGATTAAAAGAAATAGAGGAGGAAATGCAGGAAGAGCACGAGAAGGAAAATCGTCCACAGGAACAAGCGAAAGTAAATTCCAAGTGGGATTGGGGAAAATAAAAATAATCGTATTAATATTTGTAAAAGTGCTTGACTTTTCTCCCAAAACGAGTATAATCGTATTAACATTCATATTGGAGGTGTTAATATGATCAGCGACAAAGAGTTATTGGAAAAAGTCGAGGCGAACGAAGGCTTGACGGTGGACGAGATCAAGCGGTATCAACAGCTTGTAAAACCGCAGAAACAAGTTTACGGAAAGTACGGAACGCTGAAACGCAAGTATCTGGAAGATAGGGGAATAGATTGGACGATAGCGAATCTTCCCGAATACTTGCACGGCGTGGACAGGCAGGCGGAGGATATGTACAATATCATCTACGCAAAGCTCTCGCTAAATCCGTTGTACAAACGGACAGGCGAGTTTATGGAAGACTACCGTAGGCTTACGGCGATGCAACACGCGATCGAAGAAGAAATACTGCACGAATTGATTTACACGGAAAAATCTAGTGGTTTCATCGTGAAGGAGTATAAAAGACAATGACGCTTACTGGACTCACAACCATTATCAAAATGGCAGACAAAAAGCGAATCATGGAACGCCTGCGCAAACTCGGTTATATTGACTGTAAGAAGCACAAAGAACTGCGTAATTTAAGCATTGAAACCTTGTTCAAAGGCGAACTCCAAGAAACAGAGACATTCCCTGATGTTAAGGACAAACGAACTTATCAGGGTGGAATATTCATGAAGGTTAAGGGATATGAACAGCTTGAATTTATCATCGTGAATATCAATGACAATAAGAACGCATTTCCTATTGATATACTCATTTGGGCGAAGGAGATTGAAAATGGTTAAACAATGTAAATGTAGTGAATGCCCTTACAGTCAAGCAACTAACGATTTTTGGACGTATTGGTGTAAGTATTGGCAGAAAATAGTTCACAAAACTTCCGGTTGCACGCGAGAAGACGAAAGTGAAAATGGTAATTAGGAGGAAGCTGTATGAAAACGCCGAAATCGGAAATCGACAAGAGATATGAGGACAAGCACAAGGAGGAACGCAAGGCGGCACACGCCGTGTGGGGAACCTCTATGAACCGTGAGGACTTTGAGGAATTGAACAAGTTTCTCAAAAGTCATCACATAAAAAAAGTCCAACTCATTTATGCGGGCTGGGCAGCATTAAAAGAACAATGTAAAGATTAATCAAAGAGGAGGAAAACAGTTTTGAAAAGAGGACATAGTATTCTTAACTATAAGGGCGCGGAAAGATAATTTCCGCAAATCTGCCCGAATAAGGATACGTGAAAGAACAAATTAACCAAATACCGAGGGAAGATTCCTTTCAGCAGTTACTTGAAGCAATGAGAACTCAAAACGAGTTATACAAGCAAGTGCTGGCGGGGTTAGGTCCCATGGCAAAAGAGAGTAATGAAAATCGTCGGAAAGTGCTGAAATTTTCAAGAAAGGAGATTTTACAGATGCCGACGAACTACAGAAACGTTTTTGCGACGAACGATATGATCGTTCATTACCGTTTGAGAAAGGACGGAGTGTACGAGGCAAGATTCCACAGACAGGGAATCGACATAGAGGTTTCGTCCAAAGACCTAACAAAACTCAAACAAAAATTTATCGAAAAACTGAATAACAAGGACTTTTGTCCGAGGAAAAAACGCGATCCGAACGAAAAGACGTTTGCACAGTACGCCGCCGAGTGGCTCAATATCAAGAGGGTAACGACTAAGGAATCTACCTACAAAGAATACGTGCGAATGTTAAACCGTGACGTGTTGCCCGTATTCGGCAAGAAGAGCGCAACCGAGATTGACAGAAGCATGTTGCAGAACTATTTGCTTACTTACGTCGATAGGGGTACGCTGCGAATGGCGCACAAGCTGTTCCTACTGCTTAGGTGCATCTTCGACATGATTGCGGAGGATTACAACATTCCCACGCCTATGAAGAAGGTGGTCGTGCCCAATTACGAAAGCAAGAAGGGCGAGGCGTTCACTTACGAGGAAGAAAAGAAGCTTGTCGAGCATTGCCTTGCAAACCTTCAAAAAGACACTTCTCACGCCTTTCTCGTACTTTTGTACGCAGGACTCAGGAGAAGCGAGCTTGCAAGTCTAAACGTCATTGACGGAACGTGGTTAGAGTGCGAAACGAGCAAAGAGCGAATGGGTAAGAACGTAGTCAAGCGCAAAATCCCGTTCACGCCCATGATGAAGCGCATGCTGCCGTATATCGACTTTGAAAAGGCGAAGCGCGTAAACCTGAGTTCCTTGCACACGGCGATGAAGCGGTTATTCCCCGAACACCACTCGCACGAGCTAAGACACACGTTCATTAGCAGGTGCAAGGAGAGCGGCGTTTTGAGCGAAGTTGTGAGCATTTGGGCGGGACACTCGTTGGGCGGAACGATCACGACCACCGTTTACACGCATTACTCGGACGAATTTCACTTAAAGGAAGCGGAAAAGGTAGACTATCTGCAATGGGATTTTGGGAATGAATAAAAGGGTTTAGTCCCCAAAAAGTCCCCAAAAAAACCGCGGATTACTCCCAAAAAACTCCCAAATCGGGGTAAAAAAGCCCTAAAATCAGCTATTTTAGTGTGATTTTAAAAAACAGTCAAAAAAAGAAGACACTATATATTGTGGTCAAAATTTGGTACCTACAATATATAGTGTCAATGGCTGGGGCGAAGTGATTCGAACACCCGAATGACGGAGTCAGAGTCCGTTGCCTTACCGCTTGGCGACGCCCCAATGTGATTTTATTTTAGCAAATCAATGCTAATTTATCAAGCGATTTTACGGGGAATATGAAAAATTTTTTATAAGTGCTAAAAATCGCAGCGTGCGTCTTATAAAAATATTAAGAGGAGGGTGGAGAGAGATTTCCGCTCTTTTAATTTGATTGAATTTACTTGCATAAAAATGGATAATATGGTAAAATAAGCAGGATTTAAAATGAGGGAAGTTTCTAAATTATAAGGAGCGTGCGCGGAATGGAAGAAATACTGAAATCGGTAAAAGAGGCGGAAAGCGCGGCGGCAAAGATCAAAGCCGAGGCGGAAGCAAAAGCCGAAGAGCTGATCACGTCTTCGCGTGCGCGCGCTAACGAAATCACGAAAAAATCCGAAGAGGAATTAAAGTCCTACCGCGAGACCGCGCTCAAAAAGGCGGAATCGAGAGTTCAAAAAGAGGCGGAGCGCGCTCTTTTAGAGAACGAGGCGAAAGAAATAAAAGCCGCGGACGCGCTCTTAAAGGATACTGCAAACGCGGTATCGCAAATCGTAAGGAGGGTTACAGATGGCGATCGCCGTCATGCGTAAGCTGCGCGTTGCCGCAGTCTCCTACGAGGAGGACAAAATTCTCGACGCGCTCTCCAAGACGGGTGCGGTCGAAATAAAGCCTCTTGATGAGGAAGACGCCGCCCGTCCCGTATCGGACCTGGGGGCGGTTTCTTCGCGCCTTGAAGAAGCGGAGGGGGCGCTCAAAGAGCTCGTCGCCTCTTCGGAGCGTTACGCAAAAGAGCATAAGAAGGAATTCAAAACCGAGAAGGACGGATTCCTTGTAACTTACGAAGAGTTTATGACCGCAGACGGTAAGCGGGAAGAGGCGGAAGAGCTGATTGAAAAAATCAAGAGCTTGGCTTCGGAGCGCGCGCGGTTAAACGCAAGTCTTGCGGCGCTCGATAAAACGATATTATCCGCTACCCCCTACAAGGATTTTGAAATTCCTTTTTCCGCGTTTTCGAATACGCCGCGCGTGCGTATCTTCTTGGGTATGGTGGAAAACGCGGCGGAGGAGCTCTTTTCAGGTCTTACGGAAGCGTGTGTAAAAATAAAGGGCAACGCTGTTCTCGTTCTCACTTTGAAGGAAGCGGAAAAGGAGACGGAGGAGTTCTTGCGCGGGCTCGACTTTGCGCTCTGCCCCTTCCTCAAAGAGGACGGCACGGGCAAAGAGCTGTATGCCCGCCTCAACGAAGAAAAGAAAAATTTACTCGAAGAGATAGAAAGAAACGCGGAAGCGGAGTTTGCGCTTTCGGAAAACGAACGTTTTTTGAAGGTATACTGTGACCGCATTGCCTACGAGGTAGAAAAGGCGGAGTCGGTCTCCGAAAAAATGCTTGCGACGGAGCGCGTAATTTTATTGGAGGCGTACGCGCCGAAGGGGAGCGAAGAGGAAATTTCCGAAGCGCTCTCTTCCGTAACGGATTCGGCGTACTTCGATTTCGTCGAGCCGGAAGAGGACGAAATGCCGCCCACGCTCATGCAGAATAACGGCTTAACGAAGAACTTCGAGGCGATCACAAATCTGTATTCTCCCCCGAACGCGAAGGAGTTCGACCCCACGACCATCATGGGTATCTTTTACAGCGTGTTCCTCGGCTTTATCATGGGGGACATCGGCTACGGGCTGTTTATGCTTATCGGCGGGGGGATCCTTTGGTGGAAGAACCGCGTGAAGGACAACGGATTAAAACGGCTTGCCGCGGTGTTTGCAATCGGCGGGGTGTTTGCGATTATTTGGGGATTCCTGTTTAACTCCTTATTCGGAATCGGCATTCTGCCCGTAAGGGTGATGCCGCCGCTCTTGGAGGGAGATACGAGCTGGCACATTCTCGGAATCGCCATTCCCGCGCTTCTCGTAGTCGCGCTCGAAATCGGCGTGGTGCAGCTCTTTGCGGGGTACGTGTGCCGCGCGGTACAGGCATGGCGGCGCGGGAAAGTTTGGGACGGCATTTTGGACGGCGTCGTTTGGGCAATTTTTTCCATTGGCGTGGGACTTGCGATTGCGGGGCTCGTGGAAGAACTGAACATGAAAATGCTCGCCTACGTCGGCGGGATCGCGGCGGGCGCAATGCTGCTCGTTTCCATGCTGACGGCGGGAAGAAAGGAAAAACTACTCGGGAAGTTTACGAAGGGCTTCGGCGCGGCGTACGGCATTATCAACTACGCTTCGGATATTTTGAGCTATGCGCGATTGTACGGACTCATGCTTTCGGGCGCGGTCATTGCGGAAATCATTTCTGGCTATGCGCTCACGGGCTACGGCGGCGGCACGGGCATGATCATGAGCGGGAATATCGGGCTCATTATTCTCGGCGTGGTGCTCCTGTTGGTGGGGCATATCCTCAATCTTGCGTTGAGCCTTCTCGGTGCGTACATTCACGACGCGCGGCTTCAATACGTGGAATTCTACGGCAGATTCTACGAGGGCGAGGGGGAGTTGTTTGCGCCCCTCGGCTCCAAACACAGTCATATATTCGTTGTGCCTAAGGCGCAAAAATCAAATCGTTAAATATATAGAAAGGATATATTGGAGGTTGTTATGTTTACAGGTGGTTATGCCATTGCTATGGCGGGGATCGCGATTTGCGTGATCCTGTGCGGCGTAGGCTCCGCGATCGGTCTTTACAAGACGGGCAGCGCGGCGGCGGGAATCCTCGGCGAAGACCCGAAGAAGTTCGGTAAGGTGCTCGTTCTCGTGCTCCTTCCCGCGACGCAGGGTATCTACGGATTTATCGTTGCCATCATTGCTTCGGGCGGACTGAGCGCGACGAATCCCGACGCGATCGTGTCTACCGCGGAGGGCTGGGCGGTCTTCGGACAGGTTATGCCCATGGCGATTTCCGGTTTAGTTTCGGGCTTCTTCCAGGGGAAGGCGGCAGCGAACTGTATCTATGCGGTCGGCAAGCAGGAGTCCCTCGGCGGAAAACTGATTATCTATCCCGCAATGATCGAGTTCTACGCGATCCTCGGTATGCTTATCTCCATCATGTTGGGGTAAGAGCATGAGTTTGGAATCGTTGAAAGAAAAAATTCTTTCCGACGCGCAAGGGGAAGCCGAAGCGCTTTTAGAGGCTGCGAAGAAGAAGGCGGCTTTGATCGAAGCGGAAGCGGAGAACGAGGCTGAAAAAAACCGCGCCCGCGAAGAGAGCGAGGTCGAAGAGCGTATCCGCGCCCTCGAAGCGGGAAGCGCGGCGACCGTTCGGTTAGAGGCGAAGAAGTTCAACTTGAAGGAGCGGCGGCGCGTCATCGATACCATTTATGAGCGCGCGCTTGAATCTCTCTTTGCTCTCTCCGAAAAGGAGAGCACGGAGCTTCTTTGTTGCCTTCTCAAAGAGTTTGCCGTCGAAGGGGATACGGTCGCTCTGTCCGAGGACTATCCCTATCCCGCGGCGGCGGAAAAGGCAATCGCGAAGGCGGGCTATAAGCTCTCCTCCGCGCGGGCGAAGATCAAGGGCGGCTTTTACCTTTACGGAAAGAAGTGCGATAGAGATATTTCGTACGAGGCTCTTCTCAAAGAGGACAGAGAGGAGAATCAAGCGGAGCTTGCCGCAAAAATTTTCAGAACATGAGTAAGAGAAAAGACAGCGCTTATACGAACGGCGTGATCGCCGTCAAGGAGAAAAAACTCCTCAAAGACAAGCTCGCCAAGATGTGTTCCATGAGCGGGGACGAGGCTCTTCGCCTTCTTCTCGACAGCGGTTTCGGCGACCCTTCGCAAGACGTCGAGGAGCTGATTCTTGCCGACGAAAGGGAGATCGACGCGTTTATCCGCGAGTACGCCCCCACGGACGAGGTGGAGGAGTATCTGCTTGCTCCGCGCGACTTCCACAACGCAAAGGCGATCGTAAAGGCGCGGTATCTGAAAACCGACCCCAAGCCCATGCTCGGCGGCAACGGAAAATTCACTGCGGAAGAAATCGCGCGGCTCATCGATACGGGCGACACGGAAAAGCTCGGCAAAGAGCTGAGCGCGGCAATCAAAGAGGCGCAAACTCTTTTGGAGGGCGAGAATCCCTCGGGAGCGGAAGTCGGGTTTTTATTCGACAGAGCGCAGTTTACCTATCTCTCGCGCGTATTGAAAAAATTCGGAACGTGCAGAAAGCTGCTTATCCGCCGCGCCGATATGACCAATCTTTTGACATATTTCCGCGCGGAGAACGCAGAGGAAGCGCAAAAGTTTTTCGTTGCGGGCGGCAGCCTTTCCAAGGAAAAGCTCGCCTGCGTTTACGAGGGCGAGGACGCCGTATTAAAGGCGTTTGAAAAGAGCGAATATAAAGACTTCGTAAAAAAGCTGGTTGCTTCTTCGGGCGGCGGCTTTACGGAAGCGGAGAAAATGCTCGAATCCTTCGAGACGGACTTCTTTGCGGAAAAGCCCTACGAGCTTTCGGGACAGGGGACTTTTCTTTACTACATTTTCCGCCGCCGCGCGGAGAACGAGAACGTGCGGATCGTGTTCGTCTGTTTACGGGCGGGACTCAATGAAGCGGAAATCAAAAAGCGTTTAAGGGGAAGCGTATGACGGGCAAATGCGCGATCGTCGGCGACGGCGACAGTATCATGGTATTCAAGGCGGCGGGCGTGGATTCGTTCCCCGCTCTTGACGCGAAGAACGCGCGCGAAATCCTGCGCAAGGTCGCGCGGGAGTACTCCGTGATTTTCTTGACGGAGGAGCTTGCCCGCGAGCTCGGCGATTTTTTGAAACGGTTTGACGAAGCGCCCTATCCCGTGGTTTTGACCATTCCCTCAAAGAACGGGAGCACGGGCTTCGGCGCGGAGGAGATACGGCGCGCAAGCGAGAGGGCGCTCGGCGTAGACCTCTTTACGAACGAATAAAAATTTGTTTTATATAACAATTCGGAGCTAATTTATGGCAGGTAAAACAATCAAAGTATCTGGACCTTTAATCATTGCCGAGGGCATGGCGGACGCAAAACTCTACGACGTGGTGCGCGTATCGCAAAAAAAGCTCGTGGGCGAAATTATCGAACTCAGGGGGGACGAGGCTTCCATTCAGGTGTATGAGGAGACCTCGGGGCTTGGCGTGGGCGACGAAGTGGAATCGACGGGCGCGCCGCTCTCCGCAGAGCTTGCCCCCGGTCTTATCACGGGTATCTTCGACGGAATCCAACGCCCGCTTACGACTTTATATTTCAAATACGGCGACCGCATTTCGCGGGGCGTTTCCGTCAACAACCTCGACCGCGAAAAGAAGTGGCGCTTTATTCCCCGCGTGCGCGTCGGCGACGAGGTGCAGGAAGGGGATATCTTAGGAATCGTGAACGAGACGGAGATCGTCGAGCACCGCATCACCGTTCCCCACGGAATCAAGGGAAAGGTCACTTCGATCAGCGAAGGGGACTATACCATCGAAGAGACGGTTGCGACCGTTTCCACGACTTCGGGCAAAAAGAATATCTGTATGCTCAAAAAGTGGCCGGTGAGAAAGGGCAGACCCTACCGCGAAAAGCTCTCGCCCAATTTTCCCATGGTCACGGGACAACGCGTCATCGATACGCTCTTCCCCATTGCAAAGGGGGGCGTGGCGGCAGTGCCCGGACCTTTCGGGAGCGGCAAGACCGTCGTGCAGCACCAGCTTGCAAAGTGGGCGGACGCGGACATTATCGTATATATCGGCTGCGGCGAACGCGGCAACGAAATGACGGACGTTTTGAACGAGTTCCCCGAACTCAAAGACCCTAAGACGGGCGAGCCCTTGATGAAGCGTACCGTTTTGATTGCAAACACTTCCGATATGCCTGTGGCGGCGCGCGAGGCGTCCATTTACACGGGTATCACGATTGCGGAATACTTCCGCGATATGGGCTATAACGTAGCGATCATGGCGGATTCGACTTCCCGCTGGGCGGAGGCCCTCCGCGAAATGAGCGGGCGACTCGAAGAAATGCCCGGCGACGAGGGCTATCCCGCATACCTTTCTTCGCGGCTTGCGGAGTTCTACGAGCGCGCGGGAATCGTCAAGATTTTGGGCGCGCAGAATAAGACGGGCTCTATCACCGCGATTGGCGCGGTGTCGCCCCCCGGCGGCGATCTGTCCGAGCCTGTTTCGCAGGCGACCTTGAGAATCGTCAAGGTGTTCTGGGGGCTTAGCGCTTCGCTTGCATACAAGCGGCACTTCCCCGCGATCGACTGGCTCGTGAGCTATTCGCTCTACGCCGACCGTATGAAGAACTGGTACGACGAAAACGTGGGCAGAGAGTTCATGAAATACCGTCAGTTCGTGATGACCGTCTTGCAGGAAGAGGCGGCGCTCGACGAAATCGTAAGACTCGTCGGCTTGGACGCGCTCTCCCGTAAAGACAGATTGACGATGGAGACTGCAAAGATGATCCGCGAGGACTATCTGCACCAGAACGCCTTCCACGAGGTCGACACCTATACTTCCATGAAAAAGCAGCTTTTAATGCTGCGCCTTATCTACGAGTTCAACCGCCTTGCGGGAGAGGCGCTTGCAAGCTACTGCGACCTCGAAGAAATTTTGAACTGCTCCTGCAAGGAAAAAATCGGGCGTGCGAAATATATTCCCGAAGAGAAAATTGAAGAGTTCGATGAAATTTTCGCGCTCATGAGCCGCGAACTCAAAGCGATCGGCGAGGGGGACAAGGAAGATGTTTAAGGAATACAAGACGATTACCGAAGCCGTAGGACCTTTGATGGTCGTAAACGGCGTGGAGGGCGTTACCTATAACGAGCTCGTCGATATTATCGGCGCGAACGGCGAACTCAGGCGCGGCAAGGTACTGGAAGTCAACCGCGACAAGGCGGTCGTTCAGCTCTTCGAAAGCTCGCAGGGCTTGAAGATCTCCGATTCCCGCGCCCGCTTTTTGGGACACAGCCAGGAGCTTGCGGTCTCCCGCGATATGCTGGGGCGGGTGTTCGACGGCATGGGCAATCCCCGCGACGGGGGCGAGCCCGTCATTCCCGAAAAGAAAATGGATATCAACGGCGAGCCCATCAATCCCGCCGCGCGCGACTATCCCAACGAATTTATTCAAACGGGTATCTCCGCAATCGACGGACTGAATACCCTTGTAAGGGGACAAAAGCTCCCCGTGTTCTCCATGAGCGGACTTCCGCACGCCGAGCTTGCGGCGCAGATCGCGCGGCAGGCAAAGGTGAGAAGCGGAGGCAACTTCGCCGTCGTGTTCGCCGCGATTGGTATCACCTTTGAAGAATCGCAGTACTTCGTGGAGGACTTTAAGCGTACGGGCGCGATCGAGCGTACGGTGCTCTTCACTAACCTTGCGAACGATCCCGCCGTAGAGCGTATCGCAACGCCCCGCCTTGCTTTGACCTGTGCGGAATATCTGGCGTTCACCTGCGGAATGCACGTGCTCGTCATCATGACGGACATTACGAACTACGCGGAAGCGTTACGCGAGGTTTCGGCGGCGCGCCGTGAAGTTCCGGGGCGCAGAGGCTATCCCGGTTATTTGTACACCGACCTTGCGACCTTATACGAGCGCGCGGGCAGGATCCGCGGCGCAGAGGGGTCAATCACGCAAATCCCCATTCTCACCATGCCCGAGGACGACAAGACGCACCCCATACCCGACCTTACGGGCTACATTACCGAGGGACAGATCATTCTTTCGCGCGATCTCTATAAAAAGGGAATCAATCCGCCCATCGACGTTTTGCCGTCCCTCTCCCGTTTGAAAGATAAGGGAATCGGCAGGGGCAAGACGAGAGAGGACCACGCGGACACCATGAATCAGCTCTTCGCGGCGTACGCAAAGGGCAAGGAGTGCAAGGAGCTTTCCGCAATTTTGGGCGAGGCGGCGCTCTCCGAAACGGATAAACTGTATGCAAAGTTTGCGGAAGAGTTTGAAAAGAAGTACGTCAGCCAGGGCTTTGAAAAGGACAGAACGATCGAAGAGACACTTTCCGTCGGTTGGGAGCTTTTGAGAATATTGCCCTCTTCCGAATTAAAGCGTATCCGTCAGGAATATCTCGATAAGTACTTTTATACGGAGACTGAGGAATGACGAGACTCAACGTCAACCCCACGCGCATGGAGCTGAAAAAGCTCAAGGCGCGCTTAGCTACTGCCACGCGCGGACATAAGCTCTTAAAGGATAAGTCCGACGAAATGGTGCGGCAGTTCACGGGGCTCGTAAAACGGAATATGAAACTCCGTGCAGAGGTCGAAAAGGAGCTTTCCTTGACCTTGCGCGACTTTTCCGTTGCGCGGTCGGTTACGCCCGTGTACCGCGCCGAGACGGCGTTTTCGCTTCCCGTATCCTCCGTCACCGCAGAGTGCGGAACGGGTTGCATTATGGGCGTGGACGTTCCCAAAATCACCGTCAAGGGAAAGGCGGGCAAGGGGCTTCCCTACGCCTATTCCGAAATGACGAGCGAGGCGGACGCGGCTGTTGAAAAGGCGGGGGAGCTTCTTCCCAAGATGATAGAGCTCGCTGAGGTAGAAAAGACGGTGCGCCTTTTGGCCGCCGAAATCGAGCGGAACAAGCGGCGCGTGAACGCGCTCGAATACGTAATGATCCCGCAGCTCGAAGAGACGATCGCCTACATTAAAGGCAAGCTCGACGAGAACGAGCGCGCGGCGATCATAAGACTTATGAAGGTCAAATAAAGAAAGGACTTAAATCAATGAGAATCGGAACTTCCGTAAAAGAAAGCAGAGTGGAAATCGCTTCCAAAGAGCTGCCGGTCATTCCCATGCGTGCGCAGGTGATATTTCCCGGCGCGAGCGTCGCGTTCGACGTGGGGCGCGAAATGAGCGTCGCCGCAACGAATTTGGCGGAGAAAGGGGATCAGTACGTCTTTCTCGTCATGCAGAGGGATTCTTCGAAGGACCGCTTGGAGGCGGAGGATTTTTACGAGGTCGGAACGGTTTCGCGCATCAAGCAGATTTCGCGCCTGCCCGGCGACAGGATTCGCGTGTATGCGGAGGGGCTCTTCCGCGCCCGCGCCATCGAGTACCGCCGTCAGGGGGAGTGCTTCTTCACGCTCATCGAGGAAATTTTCCCCGTGCGCGGAGGGGACAGCGAATACGAAGAGGCGTCTCTTCGCGCCGCAAAGGGGATCGTGAAGGAGATCGCAGAGCAGGACGGCAAGATTTCCAAGGAAGTGGAAGCAACGCTTTCCTCGATCCGCGACGCGGAAATTTATATCAATTTCACGGCGCATTACCTCCGCATGAAGGAAACGCGCAAACAGAGTATTTTAGAGGAAACGTATCTGCCCAAGCGCATGGACGCATTTTTATCCATGCTTGCCGAGGAGCTTGAAATCACCAAGTTAGAGCGCAAGATCGGCGAGGACGTGAAAAAGAGCGTTGAAAAATCGCAGAAGGAATACTTCCTGCGCGAGCAGATGAAGGCGATCCATAAAGAGCTTGGCGACAACGAGGAGGAGAACGATCTTCTCCGCGAAAAAATCCTTAAAAAGAATCTGCCGCAGGAGGTGGAGGAAAAGGCACTTGCCGAGCTCAACCGCATGGACAAGATGAGCACCTCCTCCCCCGAATACACCGTTTTAAGAAATTACCTCGACTGGGTGCTCGATCTTCCGTGGAATGATAAGACGACGGACGACGCGGACCTGAACGAGGTCGAGCGCGTTTTGAACGAGGACCACTACGGCTTGGACAAGGTCAAAGAAAGGGTCGTGGAATACCTTGCAGTTTACCTTTTGACGAAGTCGTTGAAGTCGCCCATCCTCTGTTTGGTCGGTCCTCCCGGCGTGGGCAAGACGAGCATTGCAAAATCGATCGCGCGCGCCTTCAAGCGCAAGTTCGTCCGCATGAGCCTCGGCGGGCTCAAAGACGAAGCGGAGATCCGCGGGCACAGGCGCACCTATATCGGCTCTATGCCGGGGCGCATTCTGTACGAGCTCAAAAACGCAGGGTCAAGCAACCCCGTGTTCCTCTTGGACGAAATCGATAAAATTTCTTCCGATTTAAGGGGAGACCCCGCGAGCGCACTTTTGGAAGTACTCGACCCCGAACAGAACTCCACCTTCCGCGACAGATATCTGGAAGTTGCGTACGATTTATCGGACGTCATGTTTATTGCAACCGCGAACACGCTTGACACCATTCCCGCGCCCTTGCGCGACAGAATGGAGATCATCGAGCTTTCGGGCTACACCCCGCAGGAGAAGGAGGAGATCGCAAAGCGCTACCTCGTGCCCAAGCAGGTGAAGCAGAACGGGCTCGATAAAAAGCAAATCACCATTGCGGACAGCGCGATTGCGGAAATTATCGACGGCTATACGCGCGAAGCGGGCGTGCGCTCGTTGGAACGCGAGATCGGCGCAGTCTGCCGCAAAGCCGCCGTGCGGGTTGCGAAAGAGGGCGCGGAAAAGAAAATCACGGTCACCAAAAAATCGCTCGAAGAGTTTTTAGGTGCAAAGCGGTTTATCCGCAACAAGCAGGCATTAAAGCACAGAGTGGGCGCAGTGACGGGACTTGCCTGGACGGCTGTCGGCGGCACGACCCTCGACGTCGAGGTCTGCACCTTTGAGGGCAAGGGCGAGATCGTTTTGACGGGTCAGCTCGGCGACGTCATGAAGGAATCGGCGCGCACTGCGTTGAGCTATATAAGAGCCAACGCCGAGAAGTACGGAATCGATAAGAAGGATTTTGAAACGAAGGATATCCATATCCACTTCCCCGCGGGCGCGACCCCCAAGGACGGACCGAGCGCGGGCATTACGATGGCAACGGCGATCCTCTCCGCCATGACGGGAAAATACGCAAAGGGCGATATCGCTATGACGGGCGAAATTACTTTGCGGGGCGACGTTCTGCCCATCGGCGGGCTCAAAGAAAAGGCGCTTGCCGCCGACCGCGTGGGGATTTATAACCTTATCATTCCCGAAGAGAATAAAAAGGACTTGGAAGAGATCCCCGCAAATATCCTTGAAAAATTGAATATCACCTCAGTTAAGAAGATCGACGAGGTGTTCGCGCTTGCGATAGAGGGGTAACATGGCGGACGCGAAATTTATCACCTCCGCCGCGACTGCGGCGCAGTTCATAAAGCCCGATAAGCCCATGATCGCGATCGCGGGCAAATCCAATTCGGGTAAAAGCACGCTTATAAATTTGCTTGCGGGGCAGAAGCGGCTTGCAAAGACGAGCTCCGAGCCGGGGCGCACGCGGCTTGTGAACTACTTCGATTTCGGCTCGTTCATTCTTGCCGACCTTCCCGGCTACGGCTACGCCGCGGTATCCAAGGCGGAGCAGGAGAAGTGGGGCAAAACGCTGGATTCGTTTTTTGCGCAGAAGGAGGATATTGCGCACGTCTTTCTGCTCGGCGATATCCGCCGCGACCCGTCCGCGGACGATATGCAGATGGTGACATATTTGAATTATCACATTCTGCCCTTTACGGTGATCGCAACGAAGAGCGACAAGCTCTCGCGTATGAAACAGAAGGAGCGCGTGCGTGCAGTTGCAAACGCCTACGGTTTGGGGATAGACAACGTGATTTCCGTATCGGGACTCACGGGCGAAGGCAAGGATAAACTGCTTGCGAAAATCAATACGGTAATATCGTTAAAAACGGAATCGTAAAAAATCTAAAATTATTATCTTAGTTATGAATAAATCGCTTGCCAAGGGCAGGCGGTTTATGTTATAATTTGAAGGCTGTAAATACGCACCCTTTGAGGCGCCGCCCTCCGTGTCCGTAAATCTTTCATGCGGATGACGGGCGGAACAACGTCAAAGAGGGGAGGTAAAACGGAGGACATTATGGCAGTTATTTCTATGAAACAGCTTCTCGAAGCGGGCGTTCACTTCGGACACCAGACCAGAAAGTGGAATCCCAAAATGAAGAAGTACATCTTCGCGGCACGTCATGACATTCACATCATCGACCTTGAAATGACCGCGAAGCTCATCGAGGACGCTTACACGTTCGTATGCGAATCGGTGAAGGCAGGCAAGAGCGTTCTTTTCGTCGGCACGAAGAAGCAGGCGCAGGACGCGATCAAAGAGGAAGCAGAACGCTGCGGACAGTACTATATCAACTCCCGCTGGCTCGGCGGCACGCTCACGAACTTCAAGACGATCCGTGCGCGTATCGACTACCTCGAAAAGCTCGAAAGAATGGAAGCGAGCGGCGAGTTCGACCTTCTTCCCAAAAAGGAAGTTTTGGGTCTTAAAAAGGAAATGGCGAAGCTGCAAGAGAACCTCGGCGGTATCAAGAATATGCACGGTATGCCCGGACTTCTCTTCGTCGTCGATCCCCACAGCGAGGACATTGCGGTCAGCGAAGCGCGCAAGCTGAATATCCCCATCGTTGCAATCACGGATACCAACTGCGATCCCGACCTTATCGACTACGTGATCCCCGGTAACGACGACGCGATCCGCGCGATCAAGCTCATTTCGTCCGTGATTGCAAACGCGGTCATCGAGGCAACGGAGGGCGTGACCCCCGTTCTCGAAACCGAAGAGGCGGAAGAGGAAGCTACGGAAGAGCCCGCGGAAGCGCAAGAGTAAAATCAGAATTTTTGTGAATTAAGGAGTATATTATGGCTGCATTTACGGCAAAAGACGTTATGGCGCTCCGCGAAAAGACGGGCGCAGGCATGATGGACTGCAAGAAGGCGCTTGTAGACGCCGACGGCGATATGGAAAAGGCGGGGGATCTTCTTCGCGAACGCGGCATTGCAAAGGCTGCAAAAAGAGCAACCAAGGTTGCTGCGGAAGGACTTGTTTACGCACTTGTCGAGGGCAAGAAGGGCGTGCTTGTCGAAGTCAACTGCGAGAGCGACTTCGTTGCAAAGGGCGACAAGTTCCACGAGCTCGTAAACGACATTGCAAAACAGATTTTGAAGGTGAATCCCGCGAACGTAGAGGCGCTCCTTGCAAGCAACATGGGCGGCAAGACGGTCGATACCTTCGTGCAGGAAGCGACGGCTATCATCGGTGAAAAGATTTCCGTGCGCCGCTTTACGGTTTACGAGAGCAAGGGCTTTATCGAAACCTACATTCACATGGGCGGCACGATGGGCGTTATGCTCGACTTCGACACCGCGGAGAGCGCAGAGGCGAAGGAAATCGCGCACAACGTTGCGCTTCACACGGCGTTCAGCAAGCCCGCTTATCTTACCTCTTCCGAGGTTTCTGCTGAAACCCTTGAAAAGGAAAAGGCAATTTTAACGCAGGAAGTCATGAACGAGGGCAAGCCCCAGGCGATCGCGGAAAAAATCGTTATGGGCAAAATCAAGAAGTACTACGAAGAGAACTGCCTGCTCGATCAGAAGTTCGTCAAGGACGATAAGATCACGATCGCACAGCTCCTCGGAAAAGTCAAGCTCAACCGTTTCTGCTTCTTCGTTATGGGACAGGGAATCGAGAAGAAGAGCGAGGACTTGCAGGAAGAAGTCAATAAGCAAGTCGAAGCAATGAAAAAGTAATTTCGTTACGTTTGAAACGGCGGGAAATTTCCCGCCGTTTCTTGCTTTTATTTTTATATTCAGTTATAATGATGACTACCATGAATCATGCTGTTCCTCAAATTGAGGGTTATCGTTTTACAAAGATAAAACAAATCCAAAAAGGAATGTCGGGCGATCACAAATTCTGTTTGCAGGACGAGAAGGGCGAGCGCTATTTATTGCGTTTATCCGATGATAGCTCGGAATATGCAAGAAAGCAGGCCGAGTACGGGTTTTTACAAAAGTTGAGCGAAAAAGGTTTCCCCGTACCCAAGCCCGTTGCATTCGGTTGCGATCGGGAATGCGTCTACACGCTTTTGACCTGGGTGGAAGGCGAAGAGGCGGAAAAAGTCCTTCCGAAGCTGTCTTCTGACGAGCAGTACCGTTTCGGCGTGGAAGCGGGAAAAATTCTCAAAGGGATTCACAATGAATTCCCCGTTGCCCCTAACGAGAATTGGCAGAAGCGGTATTTTGCCGTTATGGAGGAACGGCTGAACGCTTACCGTGCGGAGGGGATTCCGTTTAAGGGAAGCGATCTTGTTTTGAAATATCTTGAGGATAAAAAAGGGCTGCTTGCAGAGCGCCCGCAAACGCGCCACCACGGCGATTACCATATGGGCAATCTGATTATCGGAAAGGGCGGAACTCTTTCGGTAATCGATTGGCACACGGTGGACTTTGATAATTACGGCGATCCTTGGTATGAATTCAATCGGATCGGCGTAGAAAATCCCTCGTTCGCTACGGGACAGATAGACGGCTATTTCGGCGGCAGCGTTCCCGAAGAGTTTTGGGAGTTGCTTGCATACTATCTTGCGGGGAGCGCAATCACCTCGATCGTGTGGGCAAAATATTTTGTGCCCGATAGACTGCATGAAATTTTATCGCTCAACGAAAATGTCGTTCAATGGTTTCACGGAATGCAAGACCTTGTTCCCGCTTGGTACGGGAAAAAGTAAAATTTTACGAGAAAAAGCCCCGCATATAATGCGGGGCTTTTATTGTGTCACTTTCTCTAAGCGGCGCAATACTGCGTCCTGCTCCGCTTTTCTTCGGGTCACTTACGTCTTAGTAAGCTCCCCTTGAAAATGCTCGCACTCCTTGTCTTGCTTGCTTATAGAAAGCGGCGGCGACATAGCGGTGACATAATTGCTATTGACAAACACGGGTAAGTAAGTTACAATCAACAAGAGGTGCTTATGAAAAATTTATTGCTTGCAAGCGAAATTATCGCGCAGAGGGTGTTCAATCCGCTGTATATCTATTTGGATATCGTATTCCTCGTAGCATTGTGCGGGCTTTTGATTGCAAAAAAGAAATATCTTACCTTGCTCTTCGGAATCGCGGGCGGAATCCTTTACATGATCGTCGATTACGGGATTTTCCATTTATGGACGCACAGCCGCTCCATCGAGGGAGGGAGTATGTTCTGGGTGCTCCTTTGGATGAGCATGAGCTACGGCATTACGAATTTCGTTTGGATTTGGCTGTGGTTTTCCAAGGACAAAAAGCTCTTGGAGTGGTCGCTCTTTATCGTCATTTGGTGGATCGCCGCGCCCATGCTGGCAAATACCTTCGGGCAGAATTTGAACCCCATTAAAATCCAGCGCACGACGGGCGCGTATCACGGATATATGGCGCTCATTCTCGTTGCGGGGTATATGGCGGCAATCGGGATAAACCTGTTCCGCAAAAACAAAGAGGAGAGGTTTCCGCTTTTGTGGCTTCTCGCAATCGGAATTTTGGTGCAGTTCGCTTGGGAATTCTCCCTGCTTATCGGCGGGATACGAAGTGCGGAATTCTTATCTTTCGAGGATAAAATCATGACGCTCGTCGTCAATTCTTTGTTGGAAACCAACTTGGGCGCAGTGCCGATCTTCTGCATATTTACGGCGGTCACGGCGCGCTTTACGGAGGACTTAAAGAAGCGCGAGCCCGTCAAATTCTTCGAGCGTATCGCGGAAATCAACCGTATGAAAGTAAGAAATTCCGACAAATTTTAACCCGTGTGAAATTTATGTGAATGGGTTTTAGGTCTTGCTTTTTTTTCCAAGATATGGTATACTGAAACAAATACAAGGAGAAGCATAAAAATGCAACCTAAGTACAAACGAATTCTTTTGAAGCTATCGGGCGAAGCGCTTGCGGGCGAACAGAAATTCGGGCTCAACGAGAGCGTGATTTCCGCGGTCGTCGACCAGCTCGTGAAGGTGCACGATATGGGCGTGGAGATCGCCCTCGTCATCGGCGGCGGCAACTTCTGGCGCGGCAGGCAGGGCACGAAAATGGACAGGGCGACCGCAGACCACATGGGTATGCTCGCCACCGTTATGAACTCGCTCGCTATGATGGACGCGATCGAACAGAAGGGCATTCCCACCCGCGTACAGACCGCGCTCAACATGATCTCCGTTGCAGAGCCTTACGTTTTAAGAAAGGCGTTGCACCACTTTGAAAAGGGCAGGATCGTCATTATGGCGTGCGGAACGGGAAACCCGTACTGTTCGACTGATACGGCGGCGGCGCAGCGCGCGTGCGAAATCAATGCGGACGTGCTTCTCATGGCAAAGAACGTAGACGGCATTTACGACAGCGACCCCAATAAAAATCCGAACGCGAAGAAGTTCGAAAAGCTCACCTTCGGCGACATTGTAAATAAGGGCTTGAAGGCGATGGATACGACCGCGGCGACGATGTGCGCGGAAAACAATATCCCCGTCCTGGCGTTCGCGCTCGGCGAAAAGGATTCCGTGCTCCGCGCCGTCTGCGGCGAAAAAATCGGAACGGTCATTACGAATTGAAAAATATAGGTTGGAGGACTTTATCATGATAGAAAACGAACAGGCAGAGGAAATCTTTCTCGTACTCGACGACAAGCTCGAAAAGACGCAGAACGTATTGAGAGACGAGTTTGCGTCCATTCGCGCCGGGCGTGCGAATCCGCACATTCTCGATAAATTGCAAGTGGAAGCATACGGCGGCACGAGCCCCTTAAATCAGCTCGGCAACGTGTCCGCGGCGGACGCCCGTTGCCTTGTCGTGAGCCCGTGGGATAAGTCCCTTTTGAAATCCATCGAGAAAGCCATTCTCGCTTCGAATATCGGCATTACGCCTACGAACGACGGAAACGTCATTCGTCTCGTGTTCCCCGAGCTTACCGAGGAGCGCAGAAAGGAGCTCGTAAAGCAAGTCAAGCGCATGGGCGAGGACGCCAAGATCGCGATCCGCAACAATCGCAGAGAGGCGATGGAGGGCGTTAAAAAGCTCAAAAACGGAAAAGAGATTTCCGAGGACGAGGCGAAGAATCTCGAATCGGATATCGAAGACTGCATTGCAAAGAGCGTGGACGCGGTCGATAAAATCGTTGCCGCGAAGGAAAAGGAGCTTTTGACGATTTAATGGAAGAGCGTATTCCCGGTCACGTCGCCGTCATCATGGACGGCAACGGAAGATGGGCGAAAAAGCGCCTGCTTCCCCGCAGCGCGGGTCACCGTGCGGGCATGAACCGCATGATTTCGCTCTCCGAGCATATCTTTGACTGCGGGGTGAAGTGGTGCACGCTGTACGCGCTCTCGACGGAAAATCTTCGCCGTCCCCAAGAGGAGCTTGACGGTCTATTCGGACTGTTCCGCGAGTATTTTATCAAGAACACGCAAACGCTGAAAAAGAAGGGTATCACCCTCCGCGTTATCGGAAATTTGGAGCTGTTGCCTCCCGACGTTCAAGATATTATCCGAAAGGGCGAAGAGGATACGAAAGGCGGCGCGCGCGGGACCTTAGTGCTTGCGATCGCCTACGGCGCACGGCAGGAAATTCTTTCCGCCGTCAACCGCGCCGTCAAGGAGGGAAAGGAAGTTACGGAAGAGAGCTTTTCTTCCCTGCTTCAAACGGACGGCATTCCCGATCCCGATTTACTCATTCGGACGGGAAAGGAATTAAGACTTTCGAACTTTTTACTTTGGCAGTCGGCGTATACGGAGCTGTATTTTACCGAAAAGCTCTTCCCCGACTTTACGGATAAGGAATTTGACAAGGCGCTTAAAAGTTTTTCGGAGCGGGAGCGCCGCTTCGGAAAAGTCGAAAAATAAAGGTTAGGAATGGAAGATAATATTTCTCCTGCGGAGAGCGAACAACTGAATACCGAGGTAAATGAGCCGCAGCCCGAAAAGCCCAAGAAAAAGAAGAGCGATATTTGGGTGCGCATGGGCGTCGGATTTTTGTACATGGCGATCCTGATCGGATTCTTTTTATTGAAGATTTTCGTGAACGATTTCCTGTTCGATTTTATCGTGCTCGCGTTTTCCGTTCTGGGCACGTTCGAAATGTGCCGCGCGTTCAAGCATAAAATTACGACGTTACAGACGGTAATCGTAATGATTTTCACGACTCTTACGATTTTGACCTTCTGCGTGAGCGATTTCGTGTTCAAGGAAGTCTTTAAGGTGGAATGGGGGCAATCGAACTATACGCCCCTCATCACGCTCGTCGTGTTCATTGCGGGACTTGCCACCATTTTGGGACTTCTCGTCATGGCGCACCAAAAGACTTCGCTCGAATCGACGGGATTTACTTTAATCGCCTATATCTATCCTACGGTATTTTTGTTGATCCTTGCGGGCTGTAACCACCTTGAACGGTATTCGGACGCGGCGATCCTGTTTATTTTCTTGATTTGTCCCGCTTCCGATTCGCTCGCGCTCGTATTCGGGCGGCTCTTCGGGAAAAAGATTCCCAAGAAAATGGCGCCCAGCGTCTCGCCGAATAAAACGATCGTCGGCGGTATCGGCGGGCTTTTGGGAGGAGCGCTTGGAGCAGTTTTGGTGTTCTTCGTGTATTACGGACTCTGCACGCCGCTCAGAGTGGGGTCGTTTGACAATATCGTCTTCGAATGGGAGAGCCTGTATCTCTTCCTCGGCGTGGGCGTGATCTCTTCCTTCTTCGCGCAGTTCGGCGATTTGGTGGAGAGCGCCATTAAACGCAAGCTCGGAATCAAGGATATGGGAAAAATGCTTCCCGGCCACGGCGGACTTTTAGACAGGATCGATTCCTCGCTCTATGCGGGGCTTGCGGTCTGCTTGATATTTACGATTCGCATTATGTACATTATGTCGTAAATTCGCACATATACTAAAAAGGATAATTTGTCCGCTATTGCTAAGCGGACGTTTTTCTTAAAACGATGAAAAAGAAAGTGGCGCTCGTCGGCTGTACGGGCAATATCGGAAAACAAACCGTTCGTATCGTTCGGGAGAATCCCGAACGCTTCTCCTTTTCCGCGCTTCTTGCAGGGCGCGACGAGGAGGGGCTGAACGCGCTTACGAAGGAATTTTTCCCGCGTTTTTCCCGTTGCGCCGCAAAGGGCGAATTGACGGATTTAGAGCTTGAAGAAATCTTTTCGGACTGCGACGTTGCGCTCATCGCGGCGGGTGGTTTTGCGGGGCTTCGTTATACGCTCGCGGCGGTACGCGCGGGCAAGACGGTCGCGCTTGCCAATAAGGAATCCCTTGTCTGCGGCGGGGAGCTCGTTACGAAAGCGGCGAAAGATAAAGGCGTCGAGATCGTTCCCGTAGACAGTGAACACTCCGCGCTCTTTCAGGCGCTGTCGTTCCGCAGGAACACTCCCTTCGAAAAGCTCGTGCTTACGGCAAGCGGAGGACCTTTTTTCAAGCTCTCTCAAGAGGAACTAAAAAAGGTCACCGCAAAGGATGCGCTCGCGCATCCCACTTGGAACATGGGTAAAAAAATCACGATCGACAGCGCGACACTTCTCAACAAGGGCTACGAGGTCATCGAGGCGAAGTGGCTCTATAACGCCGATTTTTCCAAGATAGAGGCGGTCGTGCACCCCGAAAGCATCGTGCATTCCATCGTCCGCTTTCAAGACGGCGCGTCGATCGCGCAGCTTGCCTATCCCGATATGCGCCTGCCCATTCAGCTTGCGCTCACTTATCCTGAGCGGTTACCCTGTTTGGAACAGCTCGACTTTTCCAAAATCGGTGCGCTGCATTTTTATCCCTTCCCGCAGGAGAAATTCCCTTGCTATGGGCTCGCGCTTCAAGCGGGCAAGGCGGGCGGGATTGCGCCCACCGTGCTCAACGGCGCGGGCGAAGTCGCGGTCGCGGCTTTTCTTGACGGGCGTATCGGTTTTATGCAAATTGCAGAAACTATCCAAGGCGTTCTCGATAAAATTCCCAATCGGAAAGCCGATTGCTTTGAAACCCTCCGCGAGGCGGATTTCAAGGCAAAGGAACTTGCAAAGAATTTGATTTATGGTTAATACACTTCTCTCCGTTGCAAGCGTATTTAGAACGATCGGCTCGATACTGCTTGCCATCTTAATCTTACTTGTCATGATCACGATCCACGAGTTCGGGCACTGGATCGCAGGGAAAATCCTGCGCTTCGGGATCAACGAATTTTCGATCGGATTCGGCCCTGCGCTCTTCAAGCATAAGTCGAAGAAGTCGGGACAGATTTTTGCCATTCGTTTGATTCCGCTCGGCGGCTATTGTGCCTTTCAGGGCGAGGACGGGCTCGACGACGAGAAGAAGGAAGAGGAGAAGAAGGAGAATGCGGAAAGCGTGCCTTCGGAGTCTGCGGAAGAGAAGCCGAAAGAAAGCGTTGCCGAAGCGGCTTCGGATGATACGGTCATTCTGACCCCCGCGCCCGAAGAAACCCCCAAAGAGGAAGCCAAGGAAGAGGTCAAAGAAGAAACGAAGGAAGAGGATTTCTTTGCAGATCTTCCCGCGCCGACTGCGGAAGAGGGAAAGAAAAAGAAGCGCACGCCCGCTTGGAAAGAGAAGCCCGATGACGGCTCGTTTACGCGGAAAGCCCCTTGGAAGCGTATCATCGTTTTGGTTGCGGGCGCGCTCATGAATTATATTCTTGCGCTGTTTTTGATCATCATTTGCTTCTTTGCATACGGTCAGACGATGACCGCCGCGTACAAAGTAGAGCCTTCCGACGAAATTCCAGCCGAATACTGTTTGCAGGATAAAGATATTTTTCTGAAAGCGAACGGAAAAAATCTTTATCTTACGGTAGACCTTGCCCGCGCGCTTAACGGCAAAAAGGCGGGGGACAAAGTGGAGTTGTATATTTCGCGGCTCTTTATCGACGAAACGGCGACGAATCCCGAAACGGGCGAAGAGGAAGTCGTAAAGTCGCACCGCGAAAAAATGACGGTTGAAATTATTCTCCGTTCCGACGTGAGCGTGAAGAACAGCTCCGAACTCGATTCCGCATGGGCGGGATTGGGGATCGTAAACGATGAGGAAAACGGCGGGTATCAGCTTGCAAGCGGTACTGCGAAGTTCGGATTTTTTGAAACGCTTGGAAGGGCGATCGTCTATTCCTTTAAGATTGCAGGGTCTATCCTGCGCGTTATCGGCGAACTATTAACGGGAAGACTTGGGATTTCCGCAATGGGCGGACCGATTTCCACCATTAAGGCTACTTCCGAAATGGCGTCGCTCGGGTTTAGGTACTTCCTCGAAATATCGGCATTTATCGGCGTAAACCTTGCCGTGTTCAATCTACTTCCCGTGCCCGCGCTCGACGGCAGTAAGGTTGTGTTTACGATCATAGAATGGATTCGAGGAAAACCCATCAGCCGAAAGGTCGAGGCAATCATTCACGCGGTCGGATTCGTACTCCTTTTAGGCTTTGCCGTGCTCGTGGATATCTTGCAGTTCGTATAGCATTTCGATTGACAATTATTACGCGGATATAGTACAATATCCGTGCTTGGGGTTATGGCGCAGTTGGTAGCGCGTTTGACTGGCAGTCAAAAGGTCACGAGTTCGAATCTCGTTAGCTCCACCAAGAAAAAAGCACCCGTATGGGTGCTTTTTTCTTGGTTAGGTTAACGATCCGCTCGAACTCGTGGATTCTCACGAAGTTCGCGCGACGAGCGTAAAACGAAACGTAGGAAAAAATACGCAATGTTGTTAGCGAGGAAGCTCCCGAGCGAAGCGAAGGGAATCTCGTTAGCTCAGCTCAAAAGCCAATAAGATAATTTTATCTTATCGGCTTTTTTGATATGTATTGATTAAATATGGCAACTATGATATACTGTTTTTGTATATAAGGAGAAAATTCGACTCAAATCCGAAAAGATATACGGGCTATACTTATTGAGGCAGCGAGATTGTTACGCCGTCAAAATAATATCTACATGAATATAACATACTTTTTTGGAGGTATATGACCCATGAAAAAATTCAAAATATCAGTTGCGCTTTTTGTTTTAATTTGTTTGCCGGCTTTTTTATTGAGCGGGTGTAAGGGCTTTGAGGGTTATGAAGGAGAATATCCGCAGCTGTATACTGAAGCGATTTACAGTATATTGGATGTTCGTGGTTATCATGACAGCCATAGTCTTGTCGATCCCTACATAAAAATTGTAGAAACAGACGAATACGGTAGAATTATGTACACTTATCAAGAAATTGGAGAATATGCTCTTTGTATTATGCAAAAATCTGACGAAGATTACGTATATTACTATCCCGACTTTAATTTTATAAGAACGTCAAAAGATGTTTGGGCGGAAGATATAAATGAGCGCATAAGAAATTCGTTTTCTGAGGAAAGCATTCACGAATTAAAGGCTATGAATGATTTTGGGAAAGAACTTGATGAAAGCAAATGTATCAAAAAACCGATTACGTTGAAAAAAGAATCTCCGGAATTAAGTAAAGAAACAGTGAACAAACTTGAAGCCTTGTGTATTTCTTTTGCGGAAGAAAGCGGCTGCAAGGGAAAAGGGTCAGTTTATAGATATGCACAATTTTGCTCTTACGACAATTATGGGCGGATGTTGTTTTACGTATATGGAATACATCGCGACGTATATTTTGATTTGGCAATCATATTTAATCCGGATTGGAGTTATGACGAAACAAACAGTTTATTACGATTAACGGAAAATTATCAAAGCGACTTAAAAGAATTTAAGCAATTACATAATTGGGATCAACCGCTTAAATAAAGGCGCGGCTGAATGCCGCGCTTTTTTAATTCGTTTTTTTTTGTTTTAGAACATTACGAGAAGGAAGCCTGCGATCACACCGACGAAGAGCGCGAATGCAGGCAATTTGCTTCGCCACATTAAAATGGATTCGGGAAGAAGTTCTCCGAACACGACGTATAGCATAGCTCCGCTTGCAAACCCCAACGACAGAACGAGCATAATATCGTTGATTCCGCCGAGCGCAAATCCGATGAGCGCGCCGAACACCGTGGGCAGACCGCTGAGTGCGGTAAGAAGTACCGACTTCGTTTTGCTCATTCCGCCCGAAATCAACGGGACGGAGACCGCCATTCCTTCGGGAATGTTATGCAGTCCGATCACGATCGCCATAATAAATCCGCTGCCCGAAAACAGGCTTGCCGCTACGTTCGGCGAAATCGCGTAGGACGCACCGATCACCATGCCTTCGGGCAGGTTATGAAGCGCGATCGCGCACATCATCACAAGCCCCGCGACGAATAGATTGGACTTCGCTTTTTTATGGGATTCGAAGTGATTGGAGTGAATAAGCTCGTCCAAATCGTCCGCTGTGGAGGGGTGGTTTTCGTCGATATGCTTGACTTCGTGATTGGTCTTTTTGTCGATAAAGAAGTTCAATAGATACACCACGCCGTAGCCCGCGATCACCGCGGCGACTACGATCAGCGGAGTCAGCGAGGGGAGCGTTCCTTCCTTCATCATTTCTATGGGCTCGTTCATCAAATCGAAGCAAACGACCGCAAGCATGATTCCCGCCGCGAACGATAAAAGCAGGCTGACGATTTTATTGGAATCGCGCCTGAGCACCGCGCCGATTACGCCGCCGAGCCCCGTACCGATCACGCCCGATATAAACGTTATGACCGTTATTACCAAATAGTCCATAAAGACTATTATAGCCACGTATGCGTTATAATGCAAGCGTAAACGGTGTGCTTCTTCATTGTCGTTATAAAATTCATAAAAAAGCGCGGCTGAATGCCGCGCCTTTTTGTTATTCCGTTTTGTCGTCGTCCGTTTTCAAACTTTCGGCGGGAGCGGGCTCTTCCGCACTTTCCGTGACTGCCTTTTTCATTTTCGGCGTAATGATTTTAACGAGGCTGTCCAAAACCTTCGTCTTTGCGAGGATATACATGACGATTGCGGCGATCGCGCAGTCGGCGGGGATATACACAAGTTGATAAATGAGCGAATAGATAAACGCGTTCGCCATTGCCCAGTCCGGCAGATCGACCCAAACGGCGTCGTCCATAAAATAGATAACGCCCGATATGAGGTGGAAGATAAAGCGCACGAAGAACACGGCAACCGTTCCGAGCACGACGTTAAAGGTCTGCTTTTTCGTGAACTTTTTGGCAACGCCCATAATTCCGATCGAGGCGAACGCCAAGAGATAATCGAGAATAAAGGTGAACGGGGTCAGGATATACGGACCGGAAACAAAATTCAGAAGTCCGAAGATCGTACCTGCGAGCAAGCCGTCAACGATTCCGTAAACGTAAGCGTAAATGAGCACGGGGACGAAGCTCGCGAGCGTGATCGAGCCGCCGTAGGGCAGAGGGGAAATCTTTGCATAGGAGAGCGCGAAGGAGAGCCCGATCGTAATGCCGGCGGCGGCGATATGCTTTGCGTCGTAGGTGCGCTTTTTAACGCTGAAACAAATGATTGCAATGACGCCGAGAAGCAGAAACACCGTGCCGAGGGATACCCATTTTACGATATCCGTCGTCGTATCGCTCACTTCGAGCAGGGATAAGAGTGACATAAAAAACCTCCGTAAAATTTTTCGACTCATTATCCCCGTTGCAAATAAAAAAGCCCACGCTCGTCGCCGTAAACTACGCCATTTCTATTTTGCCGAAAGCAAAATTCCAAATGGCTTCGTTACAGCTCCTCTTTCCAAAAAAATACTTTGTCTTTTTTCGGAAGTGTTGCGGTGAGGCTTTTTATATAAAAAGCCCACGCAATAGATACGTGGGCAAAATCATTCTTGAAATCTCGTACTTTCGTTCAGGGATTATCCTGTCCGATTCAAGTGGTATCATCTCAGCCTGTTACAGCACCCACGACGGATAATGCAGTTGTTGAAAATATTATATGCGATTTGGCGTGCGAAGTCAATTGATTTTTAGAAAAATTTGTATTATAATGAAGCGGTACGAGGTGAATTTATGGAAAAGTTTTACGCATACATGGACAGAATGAAATTTATCAAGCGTTGGCAGCTGATGCGTTCCACGCGGGAAGAGAACATTATGGAGCATTCGCAGTCGGTCGCCATGCTCACGCACGGGTTGTGCTGTATCGAGAATGCGGTATTCGGCGGAAACGTCAATGCGGAGCGGGCGGTACTCTTTGCCGTCTATCACGAGGCAAGCGAGGTGATGACGGGGGATTTGCCTACGCCCATCAAATACTTTAACAGCAGTATCCACGGCGAGTATGAAAAGCTCGAAGACCGCGCCGTAGGCAAGCTGGCTTCGACCCTGCCCGAAGAGCTGAAAATGGAAATTTCGCCCTATCTTGCGGCGGATAAGAACTGCACGGAATACAAGTTTATGAAGGCGGCGGATAAGCTCTCGGCGTATCTGAAATGTTTGGAAGAGTTGCGCTCCGGCAACAACGAATTCGTACAGGCGGAAAAGACCATTAAAGAGGCGCTTAAAAATTTGAATATGCGCTCGGTCGATTACTTTATGGAGCATTTCGTTCCCGCGTTTGCGCTGACGCTGGACGAATTGGAAGGGTTATAAGACAATAAAATAACAATCCCCGCACGCAAAAGCGTGCGGGGATTTTTTTAATCTTCTAATCCTAAAAGACAATTGGAAGATACGTCAAAAAATTTTTATACGATTTGTGTAAATTAAACAATCTTTTATAATAATCGTTATAATGATTTATAAGAAGTTCACGTTGAGGGAAAATCAATGGAAGAAAAGAATTGTAAAAATTGCAGATATTTTTTACAGCATTATGTGAAACACAAGCGGTATATTCTTAAAGTGGAATGCGGGCATTGCTTAAAAAGGTATCGGCTAAAATGCGGGGAGTGTCGTAAAAATTGTGAAAGCTGGGAGCCCATTGCAATTCAGAAAGAAGAGCGGAGAAAAAGCATTAAAGCATTATTGCGGGATATGGAAAAGTCGCTTGAAGATATCAAATTGATTCTTCAAAGCGACGAAGATTAACGCCCGCGCACAAAGTGCGCGGGCGCTTTTTAATTTATGCGGATTTTTGTTCCGAATCGGGTTGCGGCTCTTCTTGTTGCAGGGCTTGTTCTGCTACCGCGCGGTCGGCGGTTTCCTTTACGTAGGATTCCGCATTCAGTCCGCATACGATCAATGCGATTTCCACAAACGGAAGCCCCACTAAAAGTCCCACGACTCCGCCTGCGATTGCGGAAATAATCGAATGAAACGCGGAGGAAATCAATAAAACCAAAATATTCGTTAAAAGCAGTTTGGCGGAGTTCTTTAACGTAACGATTTTTTTCAGCTTCACCTTTCCTAAGCCGTGCACGACGTATGCTTCCATGAGCAGGATAAAGCCCCAAATAAGTGGAAGGAACACCGTCACGAAATAGACGCTCGGTTCCCACAATGAACTTAGATAAACGGATAGAACGGGCAAACCCGCCGTTACGATTGCGTCGATCAGCGAAACCAAGAACGATTTCCAAAGGGCGCGTTTTGCGATTTCCCGTCTGATGAGAAATTTGGTCAAAAAATATCCGCCGATAATCCCGACGACCGCGAACACCAAAACGACCATGAACGCGTATTTGATGGAGCTTACGCAGGCGTTTACTTTATCAATGATTTCTTGGGCGACCTCTTGCGCGTCGGGAACGAGCGCAAAGATACTGTCGGAAAAGGTTTTGTTCAACCAATCCGAATTTAACATTGTGGTGAGCGCTTTTGCGGGGCTTCGCCAATTCAAGTCGAGCACCGCGTCGAGGATCTTATGCAGGAATGCGGAGAAGTCGAGCTTTACGTCGAGCGACGTGACGAAATCAACGAGCCCGTGAACGGAGCTGCTTATGACGGGGAGCGCAATCGCAAGACTTAAAATCACGCCGAGCGCCAATACGCCAAGCGGCGTGAAATAATATTTCAGATTGATAAAATAATTTTTCAATCCCTTTTTTATCATATCCGCATTTTTCCTTCGTTATTTTTTCAGACTCAGATAGACGGTCAGAACGGCGACGTCCGCGGGGTTGACCCCCGGAATGCGTTCCGCCTGTCCCAAATTCAAGGGGCGCACGCGCTGTAACTTTTCACGCGCCTCCAATCTTAAACCCTCGATTTTCGTATAGTCCAGATCGGCGGGAAGCGCCTTCTCTTCGGACTTTTTCGCCTTCTCGATTTCCTTTTCGCTGTTCTTCAAATAGCCCTCGTAGCGGATTTCCGTCTCCGCGCTGTCCAAAACGTCCTGCGGGAGACTCGGCAAAATCCCGAACTTTTCCCGAATCGCCGAAAGGGGAATCCCTCGTTTGAGTAGGTCCGCATAGGTCACGCCGCTCGTCAAGGGCGCGAAGCCCTGCTCCGTACAGAGCGCGTTTGCTTTGCCCTGTTCTGCGCGGGCGGAAAGCTCGGCAATGATCTGTTCGCGCATGAGCTTTCTTGCGCGGTATTTCTGATAGCGCTCCTCGCTTACAAGCCCCGCGTCGTAGCCCTTTTGGGTCAGGCGCAAATCGGCGTTGTCCTGTCTTAGATACAACCTATATTCCGCGCGCGAGGTCATCATGCGGTAGGGCTCGTCCGTGCCCTTCGTGACTAAGTCGTCGATCATAACGCCGATATACGCTTCGCCGCGATTCAAAACGAGCGGGGCTTTTCCGCGTAATTTCAGCGAGGCGTTCAAGCCGGCAACAAGTCCCTGCGCCGCCGCCTCTTCGTAGCCGCTCGTGCCGTTGATCTGTCCCGCCGTATATAAGCCCTCCACCTTCTTAAATTCGAGGGTGGGGTACAGATCGAGCGTGTCGATACAGTCGTATTCGATCGCGTAGGCGTAGCGCACGATCTCGCAATGTTCAAGCCCCTTGACGGTACGGTACATCTCCTTTTGCAGATCGTGGGGGAGTGAAGTCGAAAGCCCCTGTACGTACACCTCCGTCGTGTCCGCGCCCTCGGGCTCTAAAAAGAGCTGGTGCCTTTCCTTATCCGAAAAGCGGACGACCTTCGTTTCGATCGAAGGACAGTATCTGGGACCCGTAGAGGAAATTTCGCCGTTATAGAGAGGGGCGCGGTCGAGGTTGTTCAAAATGACCTCGTGCGTCTTTTGGTTGGTGTAGGTGAGATAGCAGGGCGTTTGGTCTTGCGGCACGCGTTCGTTTAGGAAGGAGAAGGGGTACACCTCTTCGCCGTTCTGTACGGAAAGGGCGGAGTAGTCCACCGTTCTCCCGTCGAGGCGGGCGGGCGTGCCCGTTTTGAAGCGGCGCACGTTGTAGCCGAGCTTTATCAAATTTTCGGTGAGTGCGGTCGCCCGTTCGAAGCCGTTCGGTCCGCTGTTCTTGACGACCTCGCCCGTGATGGTGCGGGCGTTGAGATAAACTCCCGTTGCAATAACGACTGCGCGGCAGGAAAATATTCCGCCGTAGGTCGTTTTAACGCCCGTGACCTTGCCGTTCTCCGTGAGAATTTCAGCCGCTTCGCCCATGACGATTTTAAGGTTTTCGGTATGCTCCAAAACCTTTTTCATTTCGCGGTGATACAAATTTTTATCCGTCTGCGCCCGAAGGGACTGCACCGCCGCGCCCTTGCCGCGGTTGAGCATTCGTATTTGAAGGGTCGCCCTGTCCGCGTTCAAGCCCATTTCGCCGCCGAGCGCGTCGATTTCGCGCACCAAATGTCCCTTCGCCGTTCCGCCGACGGAGGGATTGCAGGGCATAAAGCCGATCGAATCGGGATTGAGTGTGAGCATGACGGTTTTAAGACCCGTGCGGGCGAGCGCGAGCGCGGCTTCACAGCCTGCGTGCCCCGCGCCAATCACTACTGCGTCGTATGCTCCTTCCGAGAAAACGTTCATGTGATACCTTAAAATTCACGCCGCGCGTGGGCGCGGCGGTCGTTTACTGTTTTAAGATTGCCGACTTAATGTCGTTGACTTCCTTGCGGATCGTATCGTTGACCCGAAGAAGCTCGGTGATCTTTTCGCGGGAGTAAATGACGGTGGCGTGATCTCTGCCTCCCATCTCCTTGCCCACGGTCACGAGGGGAAGGGAGAGCATTTCGCACATCAGATAGGTGCATATCTGCCGCGCCTTGACAAGCTCCTGCCGCTTGTTCTTCCCGAGGATATCCGCCTTTGTAAAGGAATAATAATTGCACACCGCGCGAATGATGGATTCGGAGGTGATCTCTTCCTGTTCGGGCGCGTTTGCAATGGACTCCTGCAAGGCGGTCGCAACGAGCTTTAAGGTGATGGGCTCTTCGTGCAGTTTGCTTGCAAAAATGACCGAGTTGAGTCTTCCTTCGAGCGTTCTTACGTTGTTATCCGAATTTTTGGCGAGATAGGCAAGCACGTCGTCGGGAACGATCGTCCGCTTTTCGTAAGCCTTGCGCTTCAAAATGGCGATCTTCGTTTCGATATCGGGCGGTTGAATGTCTGCAATGAGTCCCTGCTCGAAGCGGGTGCGAAGCCTCTCTTCAAGCTCCGTCAGCTCCTTTGCGGGGCAGTCCGACGAAATGACGATCTGCTTGTGCATGGCGTACAGCTCGTTGAACGCGTGGAAGAATGCTTCCTGCACGCCCGCTTTTCCCGCCCAAAACTGAATGTCGTCGATGAGGAGCACGTCCACGTTGCGGTAGCGGTTTCTGAAACGGATATCCGCTTCCCGTCCCGCGCCCTTCTTGCGGTACATACTGTCCACGTATTCGTTGAGGAAATTTTCGCTCGTCGTATAGAGTACTTTGAGCTGCGGCTTCTTTGCGGCGATTTCGTTGGCGATCGCCTGCATCAAGTGGGTCTTTCCAAGTCCCGTGCCGCCGTAGATATATAAGGGGTTAAAGTTTTCGCCGGGGGCTTCCGCAACCGACTTTGCCGCCGCATATACGAATTTATTCGACGTGCCCTCGACAAAGGATTCGAAGGTGTAGCGGTGATCGAGAAGAACGGGGGTTTCCTCGTACGCGTCGGGAATTTCGTCGAGCGTATAGGTGGAGCTTCCGTCCACGACGACGATAAAATCGACGAGTCCCACGTCTGCGGAGACGACCGACTTTCTGATAAGGTCGGCAAGCGTGCCCGTAATGACCTTAGCGGTTAACTCCGTTTCCGCCTTCAAAACGATCTTGCGGTTGACGACGTCCACGGGGGTCAAATTCTCCACGAAGGTATTAAAGGATATGGGATTGACGATTTTTTTTGCCGCTTCGCGGATTTGACTCCACAGCGTGCCGAACTGCGCTTTTTCTTCCATTTTAACCTCTTAAACGCTTTTATTTTTCGCCGATTACTGCTATAATAGATTCATCTATTATAACAAAAGTTCGGGGAAATGAAAAGCGTTTTTCCTTGGATTCGGCGTAAAAATGGTCATAAAAAAATTAACTCTCCAAAATTTCAGAAATTACGAGAAGGAAACCTTTTTCTTTTCCGAAGGGCTAAACGTGCTTTCCGGCAAAAACGCGCAAGGCAAGACGAATTGTGCGGAGGCGGTTTTCTATCTTTGCACGGGCGCGCCGCTTAGAATCCGCCACGAAAAACAGCTTGTCCGCATGGGGGAGGAGAAGGCGTACCTTTCCGCGGAGACCGAGACGCGGTCGGGCACGGTCAAGCTCGAAGCGGAAATCTTCGAGAACGGGCGTTCCCTCTTCGTCAACGGAAACAAGGTCCGTAAATTCGTCGATTTTCTGGGACACATGACGAGCGTGTTTTTCTCTCCGGGGGAATTGCGTTTAGTGCAGGACGGTCCCGACGAAAGGCGGAGATTTCTCAATTTATCCATTTCGCAGACCTCGCCCGCCTACGGCTCCGCGCTCCTGCGCTATTCCAAAATTCTCGATCAGAGGAACAACCTCTTAAAATCCAAGGACGTCGATACGATTTTATCCACGCTCCCCGTGTGGGACGAGCAGCTCTCCGTATACGCCGCACGCATTATAAGGGCGCGGCAGGAGTTTATTAAGGAGCTCTCTCCGCTTGCCGCCGAGGCGCACGCCTATCTGACGGACGGGCTCGAAACGCTCTCCGTCGTCGCGGAGGGTAATTATCCCGAAACGGAAGAGGAAATCGCAAAAAAGCTCGTGCGGGAGATGGAAAATTCCTACGAGCGGGATATCCGTCTCGGCTATACGACGGTAGGCCCGCACCGCGACGATCTCAAAATTTTAATCGACGGCGCGGACGCGCGCGGCTACGCCTCGCAGGGGCAGACGCGTACGGCGGCGCTCAGTTTGAAGCTCGCCGAGGCTAAGATTTTCGAAAAGCTGACGGGCGAGCCGCCCGTCCTCATTCTCGACGACGTGATGAGCGAGCTCGACCTTCCCCGCAGAAAAAAACTCGTGGAGCGGACGCGCGGACTGCAATGTATTCTCACCTGCACGCACGCCGAGCGCGTTTTATACGGCGAGGAGAGCACGAAAATCAAAATCCACGGGGGGAGGATCGTAAAATGATACGCGCAGATTTACACCTTCACACCCTGTGTTCGGACGGAGCGTACTCCCCCGAAGAGATCGCCCGCCGCGTCAAAGAAGCGGGCGTTTCGCTCTTTTCCGTGACCGACCACGACAATATGGAAGGGGTGGAGCGCGCCGGAAGAGCCGCAAAAAAAGAGGGGCTTTTATTCGTGCGCGGCATGGAAATTTCTGCCTATAACGATTTTGGAAAGGTGCACGTGCTCGGCTATTGCTGTGGGCAAAATTCTGCCTACGAACGCTTTTTGAAGGAGCGGACGGAGGGCGCGTATCTGCGTGCGGACGACTCGCGCCAAAAGGCGAACGCCTATTTCGGAACAAATCTTACGATGGACGACGTGGAAGAATTTCACCTTCAAAAGAACGCGCCCCTTCACACCATGCACGTCGTAGGCGCGTTTGCAAAGGCGCTTCAAAGAGGAAAAATCGAGCTCTACCGCTTCCTGTTCGCATACGGCAAACCCGCGTATTCGGGGCTGTGCCGTCCCACGCCCGAGGACGCGATAAAGATCATTCACGACATGGGCGGGAGGGCGGTACTCGCGCACCCCGCGCAGATCAACGCGAAGGGGAAAGCCCTTAAAGGTCTTTTGGACGAGCTTACGGCGGCGGGGCTTGACGGCATAGAATGCTATCATACGACGCATACTGTCATAGAGTCGGCAAACTTTGCGGCGTATGCGAAGGAGAAAAAACTGCTGATAACCGGCGGCTCGGATTTTCATTCGGACGGTACGGAGCGCGTTTTGGGCTTGCCCGAATTTTACGCTTCCGACGAGCTTTTACAGGCGTTCTCCCTTGCATAGCCCTCTGTCGGCGCGGGGTGGCGCATGAGAAAACGGAGAAAAGTAATTTTGTCGCTCCTCTTTACGGGGAGCTTTTTCTTGTCCTGTCTTGCGCTCTGCGGCTTTACCTTGGGGAAGGTGAGAAGCGGGGTCGTCGTAAACGGGATCGAAGTCGGCGGCATGAGCGTAAGGGAAGCCGTGCGAAGGGTAAGGGAGAGCCTTGCCGAAAATCTTCTTCCTCTCACCGTCGTAACGCCTCAGGAGCGGGTCACAATCACATATCCCGAGCTCTCCTTCACGGACGACGCGGAGCTTATTTTACGGAGCGCGAAAAAGGGGGAGAGCGTTTCCGTTCGTCCCGTTCGGCAGTGGGCGGACGCGGAGAGCCGTATCCAGGAGCTGTGCGACAAAAACGCGCGGCTTGCAATCGACGCGGACGTATCCTTTTCGCCGTCGGGCTTTACTTATCAAAAAGAGAAAGCGGGACTCGCGTGCGACTATAACGAAACGCTCGCCCGCGTATTTGACGCGCTTCAAAACGACGGGCGGGAGGTCGAGCTCGTAACGTACGAGTATTCGCCCGCGCTCACGGAGGAAATCTTAAAGAAGAGAACGCAGATGCTCTCCTCGTACACGACGCGCTTCGAGGCGTCCAACGAGAGCAGGGTGCACAATATCCGTCTTGCGGCAAGTAAGATTTCGGGCGCGGTCGTTATGCCGCACACGGAATTTTCCTTCAATAAACGCGTGGGCAAGCGCACTGCGGAGAACGGGTTTTTAGAGTCCGTCGTCATCTTCGACGGGGAGTTCGTCAAGGGCGTGGGCGGCGGCGTATGCCAGCTGAGCACGACTCTCTTCAACGCCGCGCTCCGCGCGGGAATGCGTGTGACCGAAAGCAGGAATCATTCGCTCTCCGTCTCCTACGTGCCGCCTTCTCTCGACGCGATGGTCTCCGAATACAGCGATCTGAAATTCGTAAATCCCTTCGATACGCCCGTCTATCTGAACGCGATCGTAAGAGGTGGGAGTGTGACGGTGGAGTGCTTCGGACTTCCCGACGGCTATCGTTATAAAACGGAGAGCGTCGTTTTATACCGCCTTGCTCCGCCTCCCGCCGAGATCGTGGAGGGGGAGGAGGAAAAGGTTTTGCGCGCCGAAAAGGAGGGGATCGCAAGCGAGAGCTATTTGCTGAAATACGATAAGAACGGAAGGCTCTTGAAAAGGGAGCTTTTGCGCCGCGATAATTACGCCGTCGTCCGCGGCAAATATCAAATCGTTCCGCCCAAAGAGGAGGAGACCCCGAGCGAGCCTGCTCCGCCCGAAACCGAATTGCCCGAAACCGTGCAGTAAATAAAAAAATTTTTTCAAAACCGCCGTAAAATAAGTTGATTTTTTGGCGGGTATCCTTTATAATAATGCAGTGACTTCGGGCGTTCCTCTGCCGTGGCTTGTGCCGATACGGGAATGAACGTACTGTTATGGGAGGTAAAGTCAGATGGGACTCATTGAGGCAATCGAAGCCGAAAACATGAAGGAGAACGTTCCTCAGTTCAACGTGGGCGACACCGTTAAGGTCGGCTACCGTATCATCGAGGGCGGCAAGGAAAGAGTTCAGAATTTCGAAGGCGTCGTGATCGCAAAGAAGAACGGCGGCGTCAGAGAAACGTTCACGGTACGCAGACTTTCGTTCGGTATCGGCGTGGAACGCTGTTTCCCCCTTCATTCCCCGAAAGTAGCTTACATCACCGTCGTTAGAGCGGGTAAGGTACGCAGAGCAAAGCTCTATTATCTGAGAGGGCTTACGGGAAAAGCGGCAAAGATCAAAGAAAAGAAATAAGAAGGAACACGGCTTGCCAAATCGGCAAGCCGTGTTTTTATTTTTTGAAGTTTGGATAAGCGGCGCATTTCTGTGTCGCGCTGTGGCAACCCTCCGTCATTTACGATTTAGTAAACTTCGTCGGGTTTTCCTCGCGCTCCTTGAACTGCTTGCTTCTGCAAACTTCAATTCGTTTTTGCAATATAGGCAGAGAATTATGTAAAAAATTTTTATAAAAAAGCCGATTTCCTGTTTACAATTTGAATATTATCGGTTAGAATAAGAAATGGTGCGTTATACATTATAATAAGGAAAAAAGAAAGCTATGAAAAACTTCCTTCAAAAATTCAGAAAATTTGTAGGATTCCCGTTCGTGTTTCTCCTCGTGATGATCCTCTTTCTGGGGGTGACGCTGGGAACGGCGGGCTCTACCGCCACGACGGGGGACTCCTTTGAACTGCAATACACTACCGATAAGAACTGGTCGTGGGTCGTATTTAAGGTCACCGCGCCCATGACGGAGGACGAAGAGGGAGAAAAAAAGGAAGTGCCCGTTCGTCTTCACGACGTGTACCTCAACGTCGGCACGATCTATTCCGAGGACCAATCGGCGATCATGGAATTGCAATGGGGCACTGCTTCGACTGAGGCGGACGGTCATTGGTGGACGCTGAGCAAAATGAAAAAGGCGGTGCTCTACGGGGGAACGCCCCAGGGCGCGCTCGAAGATTCGCTCACGGACGCGGCAGCGGCGGGGAACAATGATTACAACTATGTTTACAACGCTTCGTACCGTTGGATCGCGCCCTTCGGCGTGGACGGGCTCGAAGAGACCTCCACGTACCGCACGCTCAATTCGTCGCCGAGCTACTTTAAGCTCGTGCTTCCCAAGGTCGGCAGTAAATATCAAAACGTCAACGTTCTCGTAAACGAAATCGTGTTTATCGGCGAAGTGTACGAGGGCAACAAGGGTACGGGGGAATACGTCGTTCTTCCCGTCGAAATCGATTCGCGCACCTTTGTGCCCGCCGAGGGCAAGGCAGAGGGAGACGCACTTGCGGGAGCGCTCATCGATAGGCAGGAGATGCCCTCGTTTTCCGAGTCTACCTTCCACCGCTACGCGGACGAGGAAGTGAAGATGCTCATGACCCTTTCGGAAATGAAGATGGGCAACCGTTACGTGCAGGATGATCATTACCACGGCGATACGACCTATAACTCCTTGGGACTCAACCTTACCTATCTCGGAACGCTCATCTTCGGCATGAGTCCCTTCGGCGTGCGCTTCTTCAACGTGCTCGCTTCGTTCGGGATCTTAGCCGTGGGATTCTTCCTCGTAAGGAGCTTGTTCAAGAGCGATAAGGCGGGACTGCTGTTTGCATTCATATACGCGCTTTCGGGGGTTGCGATGAGCCTTGCGCACCTCGCTTCGCCCATTATGCTCGGCGTGTTCTTCCTGCTTGCTTCGCTCTATGCGTGCCACCACTACTATGCAAAAGGCATGAAAAAGTCCTCTGCATTGGATACGCTTCCGCTCCTTTTTGCGGGTATTGCGGGTGCGCTTGCAATTCTCGTGAACGGCGCATTCGTCATTCCCGTAGCGGGCGTTGCGGCGCTCTTCGTTGTCGGCGTTATCAAACAGTACAAAAAGAACCGCGCTCGTTTAGACGAGGCGATCGCCTTTGCGGAAGAGGAAAAGGCGCAGGGCATTCCCGCCGTCTCCGAGGACGGAACGGAGAGCGAGGGAAACAGGAAGGTCAGAACTGCGCTCAATAAATACCGCTACGATACGACGGCGGCAATCAGCGTGTTTGCTTGCAGTTTGATTCTCGGCGTTTTCGTACTGTCCATTCTGTTGGCGTTGCCCGTTTCGTTCGCTACCATTAAGATATACGACGGAACGTTTTCCGGCACAAGCCCCAACGTGTTCAAGGTTGCCTTCCGTCTGTTTGCGGCAGGGTTTGCAAGCGACGGCATTTGCGGTTGGAATTATATCTATCCTATCTTTACGGGCACGGGCGAGCGCTACGCCGTAACCTTAGGCATTATGAACTTTGCGGCGACCCTTTTGGGACTTATCGGTCTCATGTTTGCAATCTACCGTATCGTAACGCTTGTCAAGAATAAGGCTGCGATCGGAGAGTATGCAAGTGTTATTATCCCGCTTGCAGGGCTCGTGTTGAGTTTGGTTACGGGCGCGTTTGCGGGCGGCGCGATTGCGTTCGTGCTGCTTGCAAATCTGTTTGCGTTTATGCTCGTTTCGGGCGGCGACGAGCTGTTTGCAAAAGAGGGAGCTAAACAGGCGAAGGCGGCGTTCATTATAAAGACCGTATCGCTCGCGCTCCTCGCCCTGTGCTTTGCGCTTACGGCGGTGTTCACGTTCTCCATTCCTCTGCCCGCGTCGTTCATGGCGAAGATATTTTAACGGTTTACGATAGGGAAAATTATGATTGCGAAAATTATCTGCTATGCGTTGAACGGGCTTGACGGGATTCCCGTGGAAGTGGAGACGGACGTAAACAAGGGCGTGCCCTCCTACGAAATGGTGGGGCTTCCCGATACCGCCGTGAAGGAGAGCAAGGAGCGCGTGCGCTCCGCGCTCAAAAACAGCGGACTTCTGTTCCCCATGAATAAAATCACGATCAACTTTGCGCCTGCCGACTTGAAGAAGGAGGGCGCGTCGTTCGACCTTGCGATCGCAATCAGTCTGTTGAAGGCGAGCGAACAGCTCGTGGGGGCGGACGTTAAGGACACGGTGTTCCTGGGCGAGCTCTCCCTGAACGGAGACCTTCGTCCCGTGAACGGACTACTGCCCATTCTCATTTCGGCAAAGGGACACGGGTTTACGAAGTTCATCGTTCCCGTCGGCAACGCGCGGGAAGCGAGCTTCTTGGGCGGCGCTCAGATTATTCCCGCGTGCAGTCTTACGGAAGTTATAAACCACCTCACGGGCTTAAAACCCATTCCGCCCTTGGAGACGACTCAGTTCGTCGCAGGCGCGAAGGGGAACGGCTCTGCCGATTTGAAATTCGTCAAAGGTCAGCCCATGGCGCGGCGGGCGCTTGAAATCGCCGTTGCGGGCGGGCACAATCTTCTGTTGGCGGGTCCTCCCGGCACGGGGAAAACGATGCTTGCGCGGTGTCTTCCCACCGTTATGCCCGACCTCTCTTTTGAAGAGGCGCTTGAAATTACGAAAATACATTCCGTTGCGGGAACGCTCGGAGAGGAGGGGATCGTAACAGTTCGTCCCTTCCGCACCCCGCACCACACGGCGACGACCGTTTCCATGTGCGGCGGCGGCAACCGCGTCGTGCACCCCGGTGAAATATCGCTTGCGCACGGCGGCGTGCTCTTTTTGGACGAACTGCCCGAATACAAGCGCTCCACCCTCGAAGCGTTGCGCCAGCCCCTCGAAGACGGCAAGATCACCGTCTCCCGCGCGGGCGGCTCTTATACATATCCCTCACGCTTTATGCTCTGTGCGAGTATGAACCCGTGCCCCTGCGGCAATTACGGCTCGGCGAATCAGACGTGCACCTGCACGCCCGCGGAAATCAGAAACTACCGCAAGAAGATTTCGGGACCGCTTCTTGACAGAATCGATCTGCAAGTCGAAGTGGACAACGTGAGCTACGACGAGCTGACCTCGACGCAGCGCGCCGAAAGCTCTTCGGAGGTAAAGAAGCGCGTGGACGAGGCGCGCAAGATCCAGCGCGAGCGCTTCGGTAATTACGGGATCGTGACGAATGCGGAAATGGGAGAGCGGGAAATCGCGATCTTCTGCGGGCTCTCCAAAGAGGGCGACGAGATATTGAGAGAGGCGTTTGACAAAATGCACCTCTCCGCCCGTGCAAGAGCTCGGATCGTGAAGGTGGCGCGTACGATCGCAGACCTCGATTTCAGCGAAGCCATTCTTGCAAAACACGTTTACGAAGCCGCGTCTTACAGGCTCAACGATAAATTAAACTGACATGAAGTATACCGAAGAAGAAAGGGCGATCGTCTATTTGAATTTCTGTACGCAGTACGATTACCGCGAAAAGGTGTCGCTTCTCAGAAAAATTCTGAAAGACGGAGCGGCCGAATTGGAAATACAGAAAGAAGAAACGGATAAACTCTTTGCGGAGCTTGACAGGAAGAATTATTTTGCGGTGACGCTTGCTTCTTCCGATTATCCCGAAGCGTTGAAGACGATAGACGAGCCGCCTCTCGCGCTCCTTTGCGCAGGGAACAGAGAGCTTCTTTCGGGGCGCAAGTTCTGCATCGTCGGCTCGCGCAAAACGCCGAGCTGGGCGGAAGGAGTGACGAAGCGCATTTCAGAGGAACTCAGCGAAAACTTTGTAATCGTTACGGGACTTGCGGAGGGCGGCGACAGAGCCGCGATCGACGGCGCGTTAAAGAGCGGAAACCTCATCAGCGTGCTTCCCTGCGGCTTGGACGAATGCTATCCCTCCGCGCACTTTTCCCTCAAAGAAAAAATCAGGGGAAGCGGACTTCTAATAAGCGAATACCCCTTAAAGGAAAAGGTGCGCCAATACTCCTTTCACGAAAGAAACCGCATTCTTGCAGGGCTCAGCGAAGGGGTCTTGGTCGTCTCTGCGGGGGAGAA
>JAIDSX010000029.1 GCA_029060985.1 Clostridia bacterium
CGCGTGCCCTTTCAGCCCATGAGCTTCAAAATGCGGCTTTCGGAATGTTGCAGGGGAATATCGAGGTACTTCAAGACTTTCGGGTTGTCGCGGATTTCCGCAATCAACGCCCCGTCTATCTTTTCCGGATAACAGTATAACAGACGAATATGACAGATATTGTCAAGTTTGGAAATTTTTTTGATTAAATTTACGAAATTATTTTGACCCTGATCCTCGCCGTAGCGGGTGGTATCCTGCGCGACAAGAATGAGCTCCTCCGTTTGCCCAAGAGCGCGCGCCTCTTCGACGAGCTCGTCCAAGGGATAAGAACGGTATTTTCCGCGAATCTTCGGAATCAGACAGTATGTACAGAAGTTAGAACATCCGTCTGCAATTTTTAAGTATTTATAGCGTTCGGGCGTGGAGACGACGCGTGCAGACAATTCCTCTACCCTGCGCCCTACGGCGTTGACCCGCTCTCCCTGATACGCCCTTTCGAGTGCGGGGAACAGTTCTTTTACGTCGTGAATACCCAAAAAAACGTCCGCTTCGGTGAGCGCGGGGAAGAGCTCCCCGATAAATTTTTCACTCAAACACCCGCTGACGACGATTTTTTCGAGCTTGCTTTTGCCCCTCGTACCCGCGGCGGAAATGATCTCGTTGATCCCCTCTTCCCGCGCCGCGTTCAGAAAGGCGCACGTATTGATGATCAGCACTTCCGCCTCGTTGATATCGCTTACGATTTCCGAGCCATTCGCACGGATCTCGCCCAAAAGGCGTTCGCCGTCCACGCGGTTCTTGTCGCAGCCTAAGGATATCATGCCGAACTTCTTTTTCAGCATCAGTCAAGGCTCCCGTACTTGCTTTCGTATTCCTCTTTGGTGAGGAGCACCGTTCTTGCCTTCGCCTTGCCGTCGAAGGGAGAGATATAGCCCATAAGCTCCATCCACTCGATAATTTTACCCGCGTGGTTATAGCCGACGGAGCACTTCCTTTGAATGAGCGAAATGGAAGCCGTTCCCAGCTTGACGACGATTCCGAGCGCCTTGATATACTGTTCGCCGACTTCCGCGTCCTCGTCCATATCGTCGCCCGAAGATGCCCCCGCGGTTTGTCCGGGGTTGTTGATATAGTCGGAAATTTCCGTATCGAAGTACGCCTCGTTGTTCGCCTTGACGTTCGCTACGATCTGCTCCACTTCCTTGGAGCTTAAGAATGCACCCTGTACGCGCTGGCAGTTGAACATACCCTCCGTGCGGAAGAGCATATCGCCGTTGCCGAGGAGCTTTTGCGCGCCCGTCTCGTCGATGATCGTACGGGAGTCCACTTCCTGAATAACGCGTAGCGCCATACGGGTGGGAAGGTTGCCCTTGATAACGCCCGTGATGACGTCAACCGAGGGACGCTGCGTAGAGATGACGAGGTGGATACCCGCCGCACGCGACTTCTGCGTAAGGCGTTGAATGCGCTCTTCGATATCCTTCTTGGCAACCGACATGAGGTCGGCAAGCTCATCCACGACGATGACGATTTTGCACAGCTTGTCTTCGTCGGGGGTGAGATTCATATTGTACTCGTCGATATTGCGCGCGAGCACGCCCGAACGCGTCTTTTGCTGGAAGAGCGCGTATCTTCTTTCCATTTCCTTGATCGCCCAGTTGAGTGCCGTGACCGCCTTCTGCGCGTCCGAAATGATCTCGTTGATCATGAGGTGCGGAAGCCCCTCGTAAATCGTAAACTCGCCCTTGGGGTCGATCAGGATCAGGCGCAAATCTTCGGGAGAATATTTACAGATAAGGCTTATGAGCATGGAGTGCAGGCATACGCTCTTACCCGAGCCCGTCGTTCCCGCAACGAGGAGCTGTTTCATCTTCACGATATTGCCGATAACGGGTTTGCCCTCGACGTCCTTACCGATGACGAACATCAAAGAGCCGGGCTTGGAATTGACATACTCGTTCGCATACAGAAGCGATCTCAACCCTACGGTCGCGCTCGTCGCATTGGGAACGTCCACCGAAACGGTGCCGTTCGCGCGGTTTGCGTAGACGTTTACGCCGTCGCTTGCGTGCAGGCGCATTGCAATTTCTTCGTCGCGCTTGACGACGGTGTTGACGGAAATATTGCCGGGGATCTCCAAATCGTAACGGGTGACCGTCGCGCCGCAGGTGACCTTTACGACCTTAGCGTCGATTCTGAATCCCGCAAGGCACTCCTCGATCGCCGTGGAATTCCGCTCGATCTCCTCCTGCGGGACCATAACGGTATCGTTATAATTTTTGAAGAGCGCATAGTCGGGCGCAACGTACTGTCTGTAAATATGGCGCTTGGGCTGGGGCGCGGGAGCAGCCTCCGCCGAAGTCGGCGCAATGCGCTCCTGCACGACGCGCTCCTCTCTCTCCCGTCTCGGATATTCGGAAACCGTGCGCGTGCGCGGTTGCGGCGGCGGTGCGGAAACGCCCTCGTCACGCCTAAAATCTCCGCTGTCGCTGTTGTCGTCATCGTCGTCAAAGAGGTCGGCGGCGCTCCGTCTTTCCTCTCTCGTAAATTCTTCGTTGCGGGAGAAACCGCGTCCTTCGTCGCGGGTAATGGTTCTTTCCTCTTCGCGCGAGAAACCCCTGCCCTCGTCGCGGGTGACGGGTCTCTCTTCTTCACGCGAAAAGCCTCTGCCCTCGTCGCGGGTGATGGGTCTCTCTTCTTCACGTGAAAAGCCTCTGCCCTCGTTAAAGTCGGGGGAGGTAAAGGCGCGTTCCGAGCGGGAGGCACGGAAATCGTCGTCGGAAGAGACGTCGCGGGAGAACGTCGTACGGTCCTCGCCCACGGAGCGGGAGAACAGAGAGCGGATAGACGATTCGCTGTCGTAATCGACCTTGGGCTCTTCTTTGGGCTCTTCCTGCAAGCTCTCCCTCGTCATGCGCGTGAAAATATCCTCTGCGGGCGTATCGTCCGCGGGCGCGTCGTTCACGGGCTCGGGCTCGGAAACGAAAGTAGCCTTAGGCTCTTCCTTTCTCTCGTAGACGTTGGGTGCGGAAGAAAATTCTTCGTTATAGGGAACGTCGTGCCCGTAGTAATCACGCCGTTCATTCTTTTCGGGCTGTCTTTGCGGCTCGGCGCGGTACGAGGGCGTCTGCGTATACGAAACGTCGTTCGCGGGTGAATAGGTGTAGCCGCCCGAAGGCGCGGGCTTGTCCTCGCTGATTCTCCTCGGCATAGGCTCTGCGCCCGTCTCCGCCGCAGCGGAATAGTGCGAAGAATAGGACTCGCTGCCTGTACTGCTCACCGCGTCATTCGCGCGGGCTTCGTTTTGATACAGCGCCGAAGAGCGCTCCCGCGAATTGAAATAGGAATCGTGACTGAATATCAAATTGTTACGGTAGGAGTCTTTGGGGTCTGCGCCGAAGAGAATTTCTTTGCTCCTGTCCTTGTCGCTTTCGCGGATCGTGGACTCCTTGGCGGCAAAAAAGGATTTCGCCGCGGCAGAATTTTTCTGCGGCTGCAAGGGTTGACGCATGGACTCCCTGTCGGAAGGCATACGGCGCACGGGCGGCGCTAAATCTTCGAACGCAACGGCGGAGGTCTCCTTATCGTCCAAGAACTTTTCGTCGGGGTCGAAATTCTGTTTTTTCTCCCTTCTGCTTTTCACGAAGCGCACGCCCTTGATATAATTGCGAAGCGGCGTTTTGATTGCGATCAGGAACAGCGAAACGAGCAAAAGCGCAATGAATACGACGTAAGCGCCCGCGGGTGAAAGAAGCGCACGGACCGGATAGACGATAATTCCCAAAACGACGCCGCCGCCCGTACCGGACGAAGCGCCCTCGCGCGCGGCGTTCCAGCAACCCGAAAGATACGCGCCGTAACCTTCGCCGTAGAAGTTTTCTGCGGTTGCAACGTGCACGATCAAGAATACGGAAATCAAAAAGAGCGCGACGCGGAGCTTCCATCTCCAGGATATTTTCCCCTTGCCGAATACGAGAACGATGGACTGATACACCATGAAGAGCAGCAACGGATAAGCCAAAAATCCGCAAATGCCAAGGCAGAACGCCGTGATCGCCACGCCGATCTCCCCGAATAGATACGTCCCTGTCACGCATATAAAAAACATGACCGCAGAAAACAGCAGGAGCGTCATTCCCACCGTTTCGCGCGTCATGACCGACGCTCTGCTTTTTTCTTTCTTTTCCTTTTTCTCGTCCCTTCCAAACCCGTTCAAAGCAATATCTCCATTGACGTTCTTTTTTACCGACAACTTATTTTTCGGCTAATACCCGATAATAATCTAAATTACATTATATCATTTCCGTTCTGATTTTTCAACGATATTGGGGACAGTTTTTTGAATTTTTCCAAAGAATTTTAGCGAAATAAAAATCCCCTTGCAACCCAACGCAAGGGGATACTTTTTATCTCGTTAATATGACCAAATCGTCGCCGTCCGTCTCCTTGAAATGCACCTTTACGATCTCCTCCGAGGAGGTCGGAATGGTCTTGCCCGCGCTGTCGGGGCGGAAGGGAAGCTCCCTGTGTCCGCGGTCGATGAGCGTATACAGCCGCACGGTTTGGGGCGTTCCAAGCTCTAAAAGCGCGGATACCGCCGCCCGTACCGTTCTGCCCGTGTACATAATGTCGTCGATGAGCGCAACGTTTTTTCCGTCGAGAGAGAAGTCGATTTCGCTCCCCATGAACTGCGCCTCGCGCTCGATCTCCGTCAAATCGTCGCGGTGGCGGGCAATGTCGAGCACGCCGAGCGGGAGCTTTATCCCCTCGATACGCTCGATCTCGCGCCGCATCTTTTTGGCAAGGATCACCCCGCGCGGACGTATTCCCACGAGAACGAGTCCGTCCGTTCCCTTGTTCCTTTCGATGATCTCCATAGAAAGGCGCATAATCGTGCGGCGCATTTCTTCACGGTCGAGTATGATCATAACTTTTCCTCCTTCCTGAGCGTTATAAGTACTTTTTCGAAATAGTCGGGCAGCGGCGACGAAAAACTCATCACTTCCCCCGTCGAAGGGTGCGTAAGGGTGAGTCGGAAAGCGTGCAAAAGCTGTCCTTCCAAATGAAACCGCTGTTTCTGATAGCCGTACAGCTTGTCCCCCACTACGGGGTGCGAAAGATACTTTGCGTGCACTCTTATCTGGTGCGTGCGCCCCGTCTTTAAGTTAAAACGGACGAGCGTATGATTTTTGAATCGCTCTTCTACGAAAAACTCCGTCTCCGCGCGCCGTCCCTTGCCCGCGGGTAAAACCGCCATTTTCAAGCGGTCCTTCGTATCCCGCCCGATCTGCGTTACGACGCGCCCTTCGTCCTCTTTCAGAACGCCCTCTAAAAGCGCCAAGTATTCGCGTTTACAGCTCTTTTCCGCAATCTGTTTGGAAAGGGATAAGTGCGCCGCGTCGTTTTTTGCAACGACCAAAAGTCCCGAAGTGTCCTTGTCCAAGCGGTGCACGATCCCCGGGCGGATCTTGCCGTTGATGGAGCTCAACGATTCCAAGTTATACAAAAGCGCGTTGACGAGAGTCCCCCGCGTATTGCCCGCGCCAGCGTGCACGGTCATGCCCTGCGCCTTGTCGATAATTGCAAAGTCCCCGTCCTCGTATACGATTTTAAGGGGAATATCCTCGGGTTGCGCCTCGATGGGCTCGGGGTCGGGCAAAACCACTTTCACGCTGTCGCCCGCCTTTGCGCTACTTCCCGCCTTTACGCTCTTTCCGTTGACGAAGAGAAGCCCTCTCTCCGAGAGCTTTTTCACCGCCGAGCGGGTGAGCCCCGTCTTATCGCTTACAAAGATATCGACGCGGGCGCATGGAGTTTCGAGCGTGAACAGTTTTTCAGTCATGACGGTTTTTCTTTTTCTCTTCCTTTTCCGCTTCGAGCCGCTTCGCCTCCTCCCGCCAGCTCTTTTTCAGCGGGAACATACTCGAAGGACCGATAAAGAGAATGATAAACACGAGCGCGATCGCGCCGAAGGTGATGTAGAAATCGGCGGGATTGCAAATGCCGAAATGCAAGGGGCTGACGTCGAGAAAGTCGCGCACGTGCCCGAAGTAGAGCCTGTCTATCAGATTTCCGATCGCGCCCGCCTCGATGATCGCAAGGCAGACCTGCGCGGGCGGATTCTTTTTGAAGATCGTGAAAAAGAGCACCGCGATCCCGATGATCATAAACACCGTAAGTATCGTAATTATGACCATGGCGGTATAGTTCTGCGAAAAGAAGCTGAACGCCATTCCCTCGTTTACGGTAGCCCAAAGCCTGATGATACCGAGGAAGTATTCGTTCTGCTTTACGTCGATAGCCTCCGCCGCCGCCTTCGTGATCTGATCGACGAAGAGCAGAATTAGGAACACGATCCCCGCGATCACGGCAAACCGTATTTGCTTGTCCGTTAGACGGAAATTGAGTTTTTTCATGATTTATCACCCATAAGTCCGAGTTCACGGCACAGTTTTTCCAAATCGAGCGGCTCTTTGGGCATGAGCACTTCGTCCATATTGAAGCCGCTGTCGCCCTCATACTTCAAATGCAGTCTTTCAAAGAGCGCGTCGCAGAAGACGTTGAAGTCCTTGACCTCCGCCTCGTCGGGATACTTCGCATTGAGCCGTCCCAAAAGGACGCGGCACTGCTCCGATAAAAGCACGAGCTCCCGCGATTTATTCTCCGCCTCCGCTTCGACGGTCTTTTTGATTTCCTCGCCCGCCTTTTCCGCGTCTACGAGCGCGTCCGCCACGCCTTCCCGCTCTCCTTCAAGCACGGCAATACGGGCGCGGAGCTTCTTATTTTCGTCTTTGAGCTCTTCGCACGCGTTTCTGATCATTCGAACGACGCCGTCGTATTCTTCCCTGAGTTTATGCACAAGGGCCTTTACGTCCTTCTCTTTATACCGCTTAAACACTGCCGTTTTCCTCTTCGATCCTCTCGATCAAATCCTTCTTTAACGCGGAGAGCGCAGGCGAAAGATTTACTTTATAGATATGCGGCATATCAAGCCGCTTATACTCCTCCCGAAAGCGGGAGAGCTCCTCTTTGCAGTACCTTCGTCCCTCTTCAACGGTATATCGGGGCATGACGCGCCTGCCGCCCTCGAACACGGGCAACAGCAGCCGTTTCATGCAAAAGCCTTGGTATTTCTTTCTACCCTCGGGGAGCGTAAGCGTAGAACCTTCGTCCACCCTCTCCCCCGCGCGGGCGAGATAATCGAAGAGCGCGTAGCCCGTCTCTCTATCGTAAATCCTGTAAACCTCTTTATAGGCGGGATTGGTCGTCTTGACTTCGGTGTTCGAAAGTTTGAGCTTGGGGATCTCTTCCCCGTTTTCGAACACTGCCGCAAGCTTGTACACGCCGCCGAGCGAGGGAAGTGACGCGCTTGTTATGAGCTTCGTCCCCACGCCCCAGCTATTGATCTTCGCGCCCTGCTCTTTGAGGGAGCGAATGGTGTATTCGTCCAGATCGCCCGAAGCGCAGATCTGCACCTCTTCAAAGCCCGCTTTGTCAAGGAGCTTTCTCGCCTCCTTCGAAAGGTAAGCAAGATCGCCCGAATCGATTCGTATTCCCTTGGGCGTATGCCCCTTTGCTTTAAGCGTTCGGAACACTTCGATCGCGTTCGGAACGCCGCTTAGAAGGGTATCGTAGGTATCGACGAGGAGCACGCAGTCGTCGGGAAAAGTCGCGGCGTAAGCCTCGAACGCCTCTCTTTCGCTCGGAAAGTTCATGACCCAGCTGTGCGCCATCGTGCCCGATACGGGCAGGGAAAACTGTTTGCCCGCATACACGTTCGAGGTGGAAGCGCAGCCGCCGATGAGCGCCGCCCGCGCGCCGAATACGCCCGCATCCGCGCCCTGCGCACGACGAAGCCCGAATTCCATAACGGGATCGCCCTTCGCCTCGCGCACGATCTTCGAAGCCTTGGTTGCGATAAGCGTTTCGTGATTGATGAAATTAAGAAGCGCGGTCTCGATAATCTGCGCTTCGAAGAGAGGCGCGCGCACCGTCAAAATGGGCTCGTTGGGGAAGACGATCTCCCCCTCGCGCACCGCCTTGACCGTGCCCGTGAATTTGAAATTTTCAAGGTATTTCAAAAAGCCTTCGGAGAAGAGACCAAGCGACGAAAGATAGGCGATATCTTCCTTATCGAAGCGCAGACTTTCAAGATACTGCGCCGCCTCCTCCATGCCCGCCGCAACCGAATAGGAAATCAACTCGTTCGGACGGAAAAAGAGATCGAACGCCGCTTCGCGTTCGTGTATCCCTTTATCGAAATATCCCTGTCCCATCGTTAGTTCGTACAGGTCAGTTAAAAGTGCAAAATTCCTCATTCCTTATTCCCGTTTTCGTCGTTATCTTTATCGGGCGGTGTATCGGATTTTTCTTCGTTTCGTTTTTCCGCTTTCTTTTTCTTGCGTTCCTCTTTGGACGGACGGGGCGGATAGTTGCTCCCGAACATATTGATTTTGCTGAAATACGGCTCGTCGTTCTTATAGGGCGTTAAGTAATTCGTAATGCCGCACGGATCGCCCTTCTTGCTCCCTACAAAGCTCCCCTCTTTTAAGAAGTTCAAAATCATAAGCACCATGCACGCCGCAATGCCCAGGCCCACCATTAAAATGGAGAACACGTGCGACCAGGGCACGCCGCCTCTGTCGAGAATAAAGCTCGGGTCGCGCAAGGGCTCCATGACCATACGGATCGCGCCGTACCATACGAAGTAAAGACAGGTAAAAAGTCCGTTCGGTTTCTTTTTGCGGAACCAGGCATATGTAAAAAGAAGCGCCCAGCCGATCATATTGAACAGCATTTCGTAGAAGAAAAAGGCGTAGTGCCAGGTAGCGTTGGGATTGCCGAACGCCTGCGTGCCCGAAAGCCCGCTCACGATTGGCACTGCAAACGGAAACCACTGCTGCGCGGGATCGCTCACAACGCCGCCGTACACCTCCGCATTGAAGAAGTTCCCCCACCTGCCCATTGCCTGCGCAATCAAAATATTGATAACGACGCAGTCCGCCGCGCGCAGGAAATTGACCTTTTTAATAAGGCACACCACGAAGCCCGCGCCCACGCCGCCGATAACACCGCCCGTAATGGACATACCGCCGTTGCGGAAATCGAAGAAACGCTTGATTCCCAAGTCCTCGTCGGTAAGGCAGGAAAAGAGCCGTGCGCCGATGATCGCCGTGGGAATGCAGACGATAAACAGCAAGAAGATAAAGTCGGGAGACATATTGCGCCGCTTCATCAAAAGCGCGGAGAGCGTGGCGGCAACGAGCATACCCGCCACGATACACAGAGCGTAGTAATAAATTTCCAAGCCGAAGATATAAAGTCCGCGCCCGTCGGAAGCAACGCCGAAGAGCGGATTTTTTGCAAGAAGAGAAAATGCCATAGTCGCCCCTTATAAAATCCTGTCTCTATTATATCACTCCATAAAAAGAAAAGTCAACCGCGTGGGGTTGACTTAAATGATTTTTTTATGAAAACATTCTACATTATTCGAGCCGAAGTTTCAAGGGTTTTATCGCCTTTAATGCGGGAATTATCGCAAAGAGAAGCGCGTAGTTCACAAGACTGTTCCAAATTTGCCCTAAGATAAAGAAGCGTATCAAAAGATAGATAAAGAAGGTATTTCTTCCGCCGAAGCGTTCCTCAAAAGCCGCCTGCACGTTACTCGGCATATACAGCTTTAAGCCGATAAAATACATACCCGTGCTGTTGATTCCCGCCGAACACAATACAAGCGTCGAAACGCATATGAGCGCGAGCTTTAAGTAAATACTGCCCTTAAAATGCATGGGAATGCACATGATAAGCCCCGCGATAACCGCCATCATGGCACAGGAGAGCGCGACCCACCAGTAATAGGGGTAGCCCATGCTGTTCATGAGATACCCTATCCCGTCACCCAAAAACACCGCCGCCGCCCCGAAGAGAGGTCCTATCATCATGCCCGCGAGCACGGACGATACGATGGTAAAGGAAAACTGCACGGTAGCGAATTTGATTTCGAAGGTGTTGGTCACGATACACAGCGCGGCAAGCACGGCGATATAGGCGATCTTCTTTGCCGTCGTTTTATCCGCGAGCATATCCGAAAAGAGAAATTTTTTCCATAAGGGAATCTGTTGTTTCTCTTCCGTTTTCGTTTCAGACATAATAAAAAACCTCCCGTAAGAGAGGTCCGCTTGATTTTGCGCCTTTCAAATTTGCGCGTGTGAGCGGACGCGCCTTAGCACCGCAGGAAAAATCCTTTCGTTTGCGGACAACGTCCCGTTCCGCAACACTTAACGCGCCTTGGCTACTCTACGCTTTGATTATAGCGTATTTAGAAAAGAAACGCAACGGATTTACATACTTTTCTGAAAAAATAAAAATACTTTGAATATGGTACTCGTGACGATTCGAACGGCAATTATATTTATCATATTATTAGTCATCATGCGGCTCATGGGCAAACGGCAGATCGGCGAAATGCAGCCCTTCGAGCTCGTGATCACTCTTTTGATCGCGGAGCTCGCCTGTATTCCCATGGCGGACGTCTCCATCCCGCTTTTGTACGGGATCATCTCCGTCGTAACCATTTTCGTACTGCACGAAATCATGACACTCTTGGACTTGAAATTAAAACCGCTTAAATCCTTTATCAGCGGAAAGCCGAGCGTCGTCGTGAACAAAAACGGGATCGACGACTATCAGTTAAAGCGCAACAACCTCGACGTTTCAGACCTCATCGAGTCGCTCCGCACGGCTGGCTATTTTTCGCTCGACGCAGTGGACTACGCGCTGTACGAGGCGAACGGCACGTTTTCCGCTCTGCCCAAACAGGACTACGAACAGATGCAGACCTCTCTTCCGCTCGTCATCATCGACAACGGAAAATACGATAAAAAGAATCTTGAAATCACGGGGCTCGACCAGTCCTTCTTCGACGGGATTTTGGAAGAGCAGAAAATCAAGAGCCCGAAGGAGGTGCTCGTCTTAACTGCGGACGGCATGGGCAAAATTTATCTGCAAGTGAAAAAGCGCAAATTTTCCACCTTCAACGTGGAATATCCGGAGGGCAAAACATGGTAAAATCCCTTACGGCAATTCTCGTTTCGATTGCTCTCTTGATAGGCGCAGGGCTCTTCGAATGGTTTTACGTAGAAAAGCAGTTCACCGAGTTCGAGGAAGAAGTACAAACGCTCGCTCTAAAAACGGATGCGGAAGAGGCGAATATCGAGGACGCAAAAGCCGTGCAGACCTCGTGGGAAAGACGCAAGGAGCGCCTTTATATTTGGATACCGCACAACGACATCACCCGCTTAGACGAATACTTGGCGGAGTCGGTGCGCCTTATCGGGAACAAGGAATATTCGCTGGCGAGCGCAAAACTCGAAGTCGTTCTTCATATGACGTGTTGCCTGCCCGGTACTTACCGCCCCGCAATCGAAAATATTTTGTAATAAAGTATAATTCGGGACATATGCGGCAAACTGAAAGTATGAAAAAAGCAAAGAAAAACAATCAGAAGACGAACAGAAACAGTGCGGACAATTTGCGCTTTCCGCATAACCCGCACTATTCCATGATCTATCCGAGCTCCCAAACACGGGACGACGACGATATTACCACAAGCAACGAATCTTAAAAGAAACGCGCGGGCAGTGCCCGCGCGTTCACTTTAACCGGTTTTTACTTCTTTTAAGACCTTCGAGAAGATTTTCGTCTTTTCGTCAATCATAGGCTTTTGAGCGGGCTTTACGTCATAATATCCGCGCGCAAGCATCTGCTCGAATACCGAAAACTGCGTATCCGCGCTCGAAGTGTAATTTTTCAAAATCTCTTTGCGGAACGCCTTGCAGCTCCCCTCCACGACCGCCGCCGAATAGTACGACATTAAAAGCTTTTCCGCCTCTAACATATCTTGAAGCGCGTCCTTTTCGTTGAGCGTGGTATCCTTTTTAGAAAGCTTCATTACTTTTTCCCTCCTATCAGCGTGTATAACGCCGCAAAACGCTGCGCGTGTGCGGCGGCAATGCGCTCCATTTCCTGCGCGAGCGCCGCGTCCGTTAAGGTGTTTGCGTAAACTCTTGCCTTTTTGCAGGCGATCTCCTCCCCCGTGAGAATCTGCGAAAGCACGTCTAAATCCTTCGCCGTCAGATTATTCATAAAAAAACCTCCTCCGTCCTTTTATCGACGAAGGAGTTGTTTTTTATACGCTTTCGTTTTGGTGTTTGCAAAGAGCTTTCAAAGTACAGTTGACACAATCGGGCTTTTGCGAATGACACACCCTGCGCCCGTGCCATATCAAATAATGGTGCGCCTTCGACCACTCTTCGCGCGGAATGACTTTTTTTAAGTCCTCTTCCACCTTTTCGGGCGTGTTTGCGGAAGCCAAACCCAAACGGCGGGAAACGCGGAACACGTGCGTATCGACGGCGATCGCGTCGCCCCCGAACGCCACGGCATAGACGACGTTCGCCGTTTTCTGTCCCACGCCCGCAAGCGTTCTTAATTCGTCGAACGTAGACGGTACTTCGCCGCCGAACTTATCGAGAATATCGCGCGAGGCGGAAAGAATGTGCGCCGCCTTGTTGCGGTAGAACCCGCAGGAAAAGATATACTTTTCAAGCTCCTCTTGGGTGAGCGTCAGCATTTTTTCGGGCGTGTTGTATTTTTGGAACAGCACTTCCGTGACCTTATTTACGCGCTCGTCCGTGCACTGCGCGGAGAGAATGACCGCCACAAGCAGTTCATACGGCGATTTGAAATGTAGCGCGGGCTTCGCGTCGGGATATAACCGTTCTAATTCTTTGAGTATTTCCTTTTCGTTCATACTTCCGATGATAGCACTTTTCAATGAAAATTTCAAGTGAATTTGACAGCAAAAAGCCCGCGCGGATTTCCTGCGCGGGCGTTCGTTTACACGTAACCGTAGCCAAAGCCGGATTTTTTCATAAAGCCTGCAAAGGAGCCGTAGCGCTTTCTTGCAAGCACCCCGCGCACGCGGGAAAAGAATATCTCTTCAAACCGCGCCGAAAGTCCGCAGCCAACTCCCGCCTCTTTGGGGGTCGCCATAGCGGACGCGGGAACGCCGTTCGCGCGCAATAAAGAAACAAAACCGAGCGTCTCCGACCTCGACTTAAAAACCGCAAGCATCGTCATAAAATTTCCCTACCTTCGTATAATAAAACATGATTTATTTGGATAACGCCGCAACGGGCGGCTTCAAACCCGTTTCCGTACAAAACGCCGTCGCCGCCTCGTTGAAGCTATGCGCCAACGCGGGACGAAGCGGACACCGCCTCTCCATCGCGCTTGCAGAGCGCGTGTACGCCTGCCGAAGCCTTCTTAACGAGCTTTTCCAGGGCTACGGCGCGGAGCGCGTCGTATTCACGAAGAGCTGTACCGAGGGACTGAATCTTGCAACCTTAGGCGTGCTCGAAGAGGGCGATCACGTGGTCACGACCGCGCTCGAACACAACTCCGTTCTGCGCCCCTTGGAATACTTAAAGCGCGCGGGCAAAATTACTTATTCTGTCGCGCCCCTCAATGACGGCGCGGTCAATCCCGAAACGGTCGCCTCGCTCGTGACGGAAAAAACACGGCTCGTCGCCGTGACCTCCGCTTCCAACGTGACGGGCGCTTGCCCAGACTTGAAAAAGATACGCTCCCTCCTGCCCGAACGCGTGCTCCTCTTGGTGGACGGCGCACAGGGCGGCGGGCACATTCCGATTCATATGCAGGAAACGGGAATCGATATGCTGTCCCTTGCAGGGCACAAAGGACTGAACGCCATTCAGGGCGCGAGCGCGTTTCTCTTTTCCGACCGCGTTGATCCCCGCCCTTTGATCGTGGGCGGCACGGGCAGCGAGAGCATGAATCTCGGAATGCCGGAATACTACCCCGACCGTTTGGAGAGCGGAACACTCTCCTATCCCGCGGTCGTCTCCCTCTTCGAGGGGGCGTTGTCCGTGAAATCGGAGCTCAACGCGAACGCCGAAAAACTCATTAAAATTACCGAGGCGGTGAGCGAGGAAATAAAAAAGCTCCCCCTCTTCCGCGTGTACTCCAAGCCCAACCCGTGCGGGATCGTATCCTTTGCGCACGAGAATATGCCTTCGGAAGAGGTTGCCACCCTTCTTTCGGAAAAGTTCGATATCGCAACGCGGGGCGGACTGCACTGCGCCGCACTTGCGCACGAAGCCTTGGGCACGGCGCCCGCAGGGCTTGTTCGCGCCTCCTTCTCGCCCTATCAGTCGCTACGCGAAGGCGCGGCTTTACTTAAAGCCTTACATAGACTTTAAGCGTTCGATAATTTTTTGAAGTTTTTTACGCTTTGCGCCGTCGAGCATGGGAGAGATCTGCTTATAGAACGCGTCTATTTCCGCGTTCGTGAGCGTGCCGTTCTTCTTCCCCTCGGCGGCGCGGGCGAATATTTCGCCTGCAAGTTCGTTCTCGTTTCTTCCGTTATAGCGCGCGGCGGCCTCCGTCGCTTGCTTCATGAAGTCCTCTTTTCCGTTTCCCGAATTGTTTTTTCCGCCGTTATAGCTTGCAAAATCTCCCATAACCACCTCACGCTCCATACTATGCAGAGGTACTTTATAAAGGTTCGCGGCATATAATAGAGCAATATGGAAACTATGATTCTTTTGCTTTTGCTCACACTCTCCGATAAAAACGGCAGTATGAAAGAATCTCTCAATCGGTTTTTATGCTTCTATAAGGAAAACCGCGAGCTCATTCAAATGTGCGCCAATATGTTTTCCAATCCGAACGGCGTAAAATCCGAAAACTCGTTCGAAAAGCCCGATTTCAAGCATGAAGAAAACCGACCCCGTGAAGAGGTCGGCGATCTGAATATTTTGGAAGAGTATCTCCGCCGTGCGAACGCGCACGCTTAAAGCGTTTCGTTTCCGCCGTAAATCTGCCTGATCGCTTCTTGCAGGAAGCTGTCGTTCTTATCGGGAAGAAGGGAGGACGGGATCTTGTGTGCACCGTCGCTCGGCAGCACGCCCTTATCGTGAATGGACTTGTTGCTCAGCGGCCAAAAGATTTCGGCGGAAGTGAGTTTGAGAATGTCGCCGTTCGGACTGTCGTAGTGGGTCTGCATAATGCCCTTGCCGTAGGTCTTGGCAACGCCGTTTTCATTCTCGCGCAAATAAATATCCGAAAAACCGATCGTCTTATAGTCTACGAGCGCGCCGATCAGGCATTCGGAAGCGGAGGCGGTACGTTCATCCGCAAGCACGTTTATCTTGGAATTTGCTCCGAAATAATCGTTATAGTAGCTCTTCCTCGTGGAATAGCTTACGATCGCGCCGCTCTTAAACTTCGCGTAGGCGACTTTTTGCGCGCCCGCAGTCGTTTCTTTGAGCAAGTAGGAGGCGATTTCTACGAATACGTCCATGTATCCGCCGCCGTTCCCCCTTAAATCGAGAATGAGATTCTCGCATCCGTTCTTTTTCATGAGCTCCAAACAATCTTTGAATTCCTTTGCCGCGTTGCCCGTAAATTCGGTCAGGGCGATATACGCGGTCTTATCGGGAAGAGCAAGCGGCTCTTCCTTTTCTATTTTTTCGAGCTTCTTTTCGTTTCCTTCCCCGCGGAAGCGGTAAGTGCCGCCGTTGTCGCGATAGTAGCAGTAGGTTGCCAAATAGGACTCTTTCAGTTCGACCGGATAAACCTCGGCGTCTGCGCCCTCCTTATCGAAACCGCATTGCAAATATAAAGTATATTTGCCCTCCGCGTCGGGCTTCAAAGTGCTGATAAATGCGGAA
>JAIDSX010000003.1 GCA_029060985.1 Clostridia bacterium
CTACGCGGGAATCGCGGAAAGACCGCAAATTGCTTCTTCATAAGGACGAAATCGCTAAAATTACGGGGCGCGTCAACGAAAAAGGCTATACTCTCGTTCCGCTGAAACTCTATTTTAAGGACGCGCTCATTAAAATCGAAGTCGCGCTTGCAAAAGGCAAACACACTTACGATAAAAAGCAGGCGATCGCAGAGCGCGATATAAAACGCGCGACCGACCGCGAACTCAAACAATATAGAAATTAACTTTGTATAAAAAAACCGCAGTCCTTCGACTGCGGTTTTTGATTTCGATTTGTCATACGTTGACGCTGCCCTGCTCTCCGAGATCGCTTTTATGCGCTTCGAGAATGGGATCGATTTCGTTTTTGATAAATTCCACCGTCTGTTCGGGAGCGCGCCCCACAAACTTGCGTGCGTCTACGATTTCATTCAACTTTCCGTGCACGGGCTTGAAGAGATTTTCTTTTTCAATAAGCTCCAAAAGGTTGTTATCCTTGCCCTCTCTCTTCACGTTGTTTCCCGCTTCCATGGAGAGCTGGCGGATTTTTTCGTGCAGCTCCTGACGATCGCCGCCCGCCTTCACGCACTCCATAATGATATTTTCCGTCGCCATAAAGGGAAGCTCTGCGTTTACGTGCTTTGCGATCACTTTATCGTATACGACGAGGTTTTCCGAGACGTTCAAATAGATATTCAAAATCGCGTCCACCGTTAAGAAAGCCTGCGCGTTGACAATACGGCGGTTTGCGGAGTCGTCGAGCGTGCGTTCAAACCACTGCGTGGAAGCCGTGATCGCGCTGTTCATGGGAAGGGACACCATAAAGCGGCACAACGAGCCCATACGCTCAGAACGCATGGGATTGCGTTTATACGCCATTGCGGACGAGCCGATCTGACTCTTTTCGAAAGGCTCTTCCACCTCTTTCATATTCTGCAAAATGCGGATATCGTTCGAGAATTTGTAGGCGCTCTGCGCAATTTGGGAAAGCACGCACAAAACGTTATAATCAAACTTTCTCGTATAGGTCTGCCCCGTGACCCCGTACACCCTTTCATAGCCGAGCTTTTTGACGACCCGCTTTTCAAGCTCCTTGACCTTTTTCGCATCGCCGTCGAAAAGGTCTAAAAAGCTCGCCTGCGTGCCCGTCGTGCCCTTCACGCCGCGCAGACGGAAACTTTTAAGAAGGTTTTGCAAGTTCTCGTAATCGAGCATTAAATCCTGCAACCAAAGCGTGGCGCGCTTGCCGACCGTGGTAAGCTGCGCAGGCTGCAAATGGGTAAAACCGAGCGTGGGCACGTCCTTATAGGAAAGCGCAAATTTTTTGAGCTTGTCCATCACGTTGACGAGCTTTCTTAAAAGAATCTTGAGTCCGTCGTACATGATCATAAGCTCGGAATTGCAATCCACGAAGCAGCTCGTCGCACCCAAATGGATAATACCCTTTGCAGAGGGCGCGGCTTCGCCGTACGTCTTTACGTGCGCCATGACGTCGTGCCGTACCTGCCCTGTCTCTTATTCACATCAGCCCGCCCCCCAGCCCGCGGGGGGGCTGGGTTGCCGGCTTGTGGGGGAGAAA
>JAIDSX010000030.1 GCA_029060985.1 Clostridia bacterium
GCGATATATCGTTGACGGCAAAGTGGACGAGAGTCATTTTGACTTTGCTGAGCATAAAGGTAACGCCGCCCGCGAATCCGTTTACTGTGACGGCTTTAACCCCGATCGCGGATTTGGGTCTTACGGTTGAAGCGGTTTATTCGAGTTCGGTTTCGGATAAGCCCGTGAATAAGACGATTCCCTTGAAGGTCGGAGGTGGCGACGGATACACGGTCAACGTAAGCAGTATTCACGTGAGCACGACGCAGATCGTAGTTAAATACGGCGGCTTTACGGAAACGCTTCCGATTACGGTGAATCCGATCAATTTGGACGAGTACAGCGATCAAATCGACTTCCCCAACTGCACAAAGGACTATACGGGCGAGCAGCTCGAGATCGATCCGCTTCGGGTCACGTTGCTTCCCGCTTCGATCCGTTCGCACGTTTCGAAAATCGAAATCACGTATCAGAAGGGCGGGCTCGATATCGACAAGAGCAACGTAAAAGAGCAGGGCGAGTATACGGCGATCGCAACGTTTACGACCGACCCCGACTATGAGCTCTCACCGATTTCCGCGAGCTTTGTTATCAGTCCGCCCCGCCTTGCGGTCACGGTGGCGTGGAATTCGGGAACGTATTCCTACACGGGCAGCGCGCAGCACCCGACTGCGATTCTGACCGACGAGGACGGCGTACAGCTGAACGCTTCGCAGTTCAAATACGTGATTTTCAACAGCAGCAACGCCCCGAGTGACGGAAAGGACGCGGACACCTATACCATCAGAGTCGCGCTCGATCCGGAAACGGAGAAGTCTTACAAGCTGGTCGGCACGACGAGCACGAGCTTCACGATTGATAAGGCAAAGGTTAATAAACCCGTTCCCAATATTACGAGCTTCGAATACAACGGAGAGGAAAAAACCTTCCTCTTAGAAGGGCTCGAAAGCTATATGACGCTTGCGGAACAGGGGAGCAAGGGGACGGACGCAGGACCTTACACCGCGACGGTCACGCTCGATAAAAACCACGAGTGGACGGACGGCGGCTCGGTTGCGACTTATAACTGGACGATCGAGAAGGCGAAAATTGCAAGACCCACGTTTGGCAGCGTGAGCTTTGAATACAACGGCGCGGAGCAGTCCGTATCGGGCGAGCTCTACGGGTTTGACGAAAGCAAAATGGTCATTACGGGCGACAAGGGCAAGGACGCTAAAACCTACACGGCGAGCATTACGCCCAACGCGAACTATACTTGGGACAACGCAACCACGCCCGTTACCGTGGAATGGACGATCACGAAGAAGCTCATCTCTATCGTTTGGGAGGACGAGGATACCTTTGAGAAGAAAGGCACGACAAAGTACAATCCCAAAATCGTAGACTTTATCGGGCTGTGCGAAGGGGACAGCTTCGACCCCGTAGCCAACGCTTCGAGCGTGCGCTATTCGGGCGATACCAATAAGAGCGCAGTCGGCGCGTATATCGTGAAGTTTGCTGCGCTCAACACGAGCTGGGCTTCTAACTACGAGATAGAGGAGGATTTGGGCAAGGGCTACCGCATTATCGCCGAGGGCGCAGATCCCGACGATCCCAACAATCCCCAAGTGCCCGATCCCGCGAATCCGAACGGGAATAACAATAAGGGCGGTACGACGGGCGAGAATCCTTCGGACGGGACGTTTATTTCCTATCTGCCCATCATATTGAGCGGTATTTCGCTGGTGCTGATCGTGGTGTTTACGGTCATGACCCTGAATTACAACTCGGCGGCAAAGAACGCTATGGCGAAGACCAAACAGCTTGCGCAAATTTCTTATTCCTTTGCGCCCGTGGGCTTACTTGCGCTTGCCTTGGGGCTTAGCGAAACGAACTGGTGGATCATAGCGGGCGTACTCATGGGGCTTGCGCTCATCATGGGAATCGTGGCGTTTACCTTCCGCAGAAAGAAGCAAAAGGCGCTTCAAATGCTCGCTGAGGAAGAAAAGCGCGTTGCCGAGGAAAAGGAGCTTGCCAAGGAAGAGAAGGCGCGCGAAGAGCAACAGCGGCGCGAAGAGGAGCAACGCCGCCGCGACGACGAGCTGAAAATGATGTTCGCCGCCATGCAGCAGAATTATGGGCAGCCGCAACCGCAGCAGATGATCGACTACGATATGTTGCAGAATATGATTGCTTCTTCGGTACAGTCGTTGCTTCCCGGACTTCAACAGTTGCAGGCGCTTCCGCCCGCTTCGTTCGACGTGAACGCTTCTTTGTCTGAGGAAACGCAAAAAGAGATCGACGGGCTTCACGAGCAAATCGCGCAGCAGCAGGAAATGCTGGCTCAGATTTTGCAGAATCAGCAAAGTTACATGACGTATGAAGAGGAGGTCGTTGAGGACCTTTCCTGGCTCGGCGAGAGCGACGAAATGATTTCGCTTGAAGAGTCGTACGGCGCGCTCAGCGACGAGGGCAGGCGTTTCTATTACGAAATCGGCAGTTATATCATGAACAAGCCGAGAACGAGTCAGAACGACGGAAGATACGCAGTTCTCTTTAAGTACCGCGGACGGACGATATTCAAGCTCGCAATCAAGGACGACGCGCCCGTATTGTATTACCCCGCGGGCGGAGGAAGAAGCGAAATTCGTGTTGCGGATACTTCCTCGTTGGAGCTTGCAAAGAGCGTGATCGACCGCCAGACGGTAAAGGTAGATAACGAACTGAATTAAAAGATAAGGAAAAATTTTCTGAGACGTTGATTTTAACTGAAAATCAGTTTGACAAATTTCAGAAAATCTGTTAAAATATCATACGTTGAACAGCAAAAAGTGCGTAGAATTTCGACGATTCCAACGCACTTTTTTTATGTTCTTCGTAGGTTTCACGCGCTCTTTACTCCGACAAAGACGACTTATCTTTCGGAGGTTTTTTTATGGAAGAGCAAAAATCGGAAAACTTTTTGGGCACTCAAAAAATTTCCAAACTCATGTTAAAGTTTTGTATACCGTGCGTACTGTCGCTTTTGGTGAGCGCGTTATACAATATCGTCGATCAAATTTTCGTCGGGAACAGCGAGCTGAGCGATTTAGGTAACGCGGCGACGGGCGTCGTTTTTCCGATCTTCATTATCGCGCAGGCGTTTGCCTGGTGGATCGGCGACGGAAGCGCGGCGTACCTCAACATTCATCAGGGAAAAAACGACACCCAAAATACGCATCGATGCGTGGGCACGGGAATGATCGCAACGCTACTCGTAAGCGTCATTCTTCTTGCAATCTTCTATCCGCTGAAAACGCAGATTTTAATGATGTTCGGCGCGTCCGAAAACAGTATCGGCTATGCGGTGGAATATTTCAATATCATTCTCGGCTTTTTCCCGATCTATATGCTCTCGAACATGATAAACGCGGTCGTCCGTGCAGACGGAAGCCCCGCCTGGTCGATGTTCTCTATGCTTGCGGGCGCGATCGTGAATATCATCTTAGACCCCGTATTTATTTACGCGTGCCACTGGGGTATGGCGGGCGCGGCGTGGGCGACGGTCATAGGGCAGGTCGTATCTTTCGTCGTAAGCATCGTCTATCTGTTCCGCACCAAGACCTTCCGTTTGAAGCTGAAAAGTTTTATTCCGCATTTCAAGTCCTTCGGGGAAGCGATCAAGCTCGGTCTGTCTTCCTTTATCACGCAAATGACGATCGTAATTATTTCGCTCGTGTGCAATATTATGCTGAAAAAATACGGCGCGCTCTCCGCCTACGGCGAGGATATTCCCATTGCGATCATTGCAATCGAAAGCAAGGTGTTTACGGTCGTCGTCAATATCGTCGTCGGAATCGTTTTGGGTTGTCAGCCGATCATCGGTTACAACCTCGGCGCGCAGAATTACGACCGCGTGAAAAAGCTGTACCGCAATATTATGCTGTCCACGGTCGTGATCACGCTCCTGTTTACGATCCTGTTCGAAGCCGCGCCAAGCGCCGTCGTGGGGATCTTCGGCGCTCCGAAATTCTCCGATCCCGAGCTGTATTGGGAGTTCGGGCGCAAGACCTTCCGTATATTCCTAATGCTCGTCGTATTTACCTGTACGATCAAAGCGTCGTCTATCTTCTTTCAGGCGGTAGGGAAGCCCGTGTTTGCCGTTCTGGCTTCGCTCATCCGCGATATCGTCTGTTTTATTCCGCTGATTACGACGCTTCCGCTTGGCTTAGGAATCGATGGGATTTTGTGGTCGGCGCCCATTGCCGACGCGCTCGCTATGGCAGTCACGGCGGGTTTAACGGTAGCGTACTTTGCGAAATTGAATAAACTGCAAAAGGCGATCGCCCAATAAAAATTACAAAACCGTGCGAATTAAACGTTCGCACGGTTTTTTGTTACGATTTGAAAAAATGCTCTAATTTAGTGGCATAATAAAATTGAATGTGATATAATAGCGAAAGAATTTGCAAAAAGGACGAACAAGTAGAAAAGAGAATTATGAACATTATCGTTGTCGGGTGCGGAAAAATCGGGAAAGTGCTTTTATACAGTCTCGCCAAAGAGGATCATAACGTAACGGCGATAGACAGTAACGAGCTCGTCATAAACGACGTAAGAAACGGCTACGACGTTATGGCTTACTGCGGGAACGGCACTTCATACAGCGTACTCAAAAAAGCGGGCGCGGAAAGCTGTGATTTGTTTATCGCGGTCACCGCCTCGGACGAGCTGAATATGCTCAGCTGTTTTGCCGCAAAGAGAATGGGTGCGAAGAACACCGTAGCGCGTATCAGAAATCCCGAAAACAATAATAGCAGTTTGGATTTTATGAAGCAGCAGCTCGAGTTGTCGCTTACGATCAACCCCGAGCAGTTGGCGGCGCAGACCATTTATAACAGCTTAAAGTTGCCCGCCGCGGCAAAGCTCGAAACGTTCAGCCGCGATCAGCTCGAAATGATCGAGCTCATCATAAAGCCCGATTCCCCGCTTGACGGCGTTGCCTTGAAGGATTTGAAGAGGAAGCGCAAGGGCAAATATCTTGTCTGCGCGGTCATGCGCGACGAGAGCGTTATTATTCCCAAGGGCGACTTCGTCTTGAAGAGCGGCGACCGCATTGGTCTGATTGCGGCGGAGGACGATTTGAGCGATGCGCTCGACGTTTTGGGCTTTCCGCATAAAAAAATCAAGCAGGCAATGATCATCGGCGCGGGAATTACCTCGCGGTATCTTGCGAAAATTCTTTTGCGGCACAGGATCGGCGTTAAAATTCTCGACGCAGACGCAAAGGTTTGCGAGAAGGTCTGCGAGGAGCTTCCCGCAAAGGCGACCGTCATTTGCGGCAACGCCATGAGCCAGGATCTTTTGATGGAGGAGGGGCTGCCCAACGCAGACGCGCTCATCTCGCTCACGGGCAGGGACGAGGAAAACATTTTGATTTCCTACTACGCCATGAGTCAGTCCGTCTCCAAAACGGTCACGAAAATCAATCAGGACGAGCTCCTCGGCGTAGCGGAAAAGCTGGGGCTCGACAGCTTGATTTCGCCCCGCAAGGTCACGGCGGACGCGATCGTGAAATACGCCCGCGCTCTTGAAAACACCCTCGACAACCAAATCGAAACGCTGTATTCCATTATGGGCGGCAATGCGGAAGCGCTCGAATTCAGGGTGCTATCCGATTCCGAAATCACGAACGTTCCGCTCAAAGAAATGAAACTGAAAAAGGGCGTTCTGATTGCGGGCATTATCCGCGCGAAAGAGGCGATTATTCCGGGCGGCGACGACGTCATTTTGCCCGAAGATAAAGTGGTCGTCGTGTCCGCAGGCAGTCAGATCTACGAGCTTTCGGACATTATGCAGTGACGGGGGATATATGAATTACAGATTGATATTTAATCTCCTGGGTAAGGTATTAGTTCTCGAAGCCGCACTTCTCGTGCTTCCCTTGATCACTTCCTTCGTCTATCTCGAATGGAACGGCGCGATGGCGTTCGGGATCACGATAGCGGGCGCGCTTGGGCTGGGGCTTTTGCTTGCCTTCCTCGTGAAGCCGAAAAAGAATCAGCATATGTACGCCAAAGAGGGACTCATCATCACAGCCCTTGCCTGGATCGTCGTATCGCTCGTGGGCTCGCTTCCCTTCGTCATCAGCAGGGAAATTCCCTCGTTTATCGACGCGCTCTTCGAAATCGTGAGCGGACTTACGACAACGGGCGCTTCCGTCCTCGGCGACGTGGAAGCACTCAGCCACGGTATGCTGTTTTGGAGAAGTTTTTCGCACTGGATCGGGGGCATGGGCGTGCTCGTCTTCGTGCTCGCCTTCGTCAACCGCAACGATAGGTCCATGCACATTCTCCGCGCGGAGATGCCCGGTCCTACGGTGGATAAGCTCGTTCCCAAAGCCAAGAACACGGCTTTCATTCTGTACGGAATTTACGTCGTTTTAACGCTCGTGCTTGCAATTATGCTCGTATGCGGCGATATGAACTTCTTCGACGCGATCCTGCACGCCTTCGGTACGGCGGGCACGGGCGGCTTCGGCATTCGCAATACGAGCCTTACGGATTACAGCAGTTATTCGCAGTGGGTCATTGCGATCTTCATGCTGCTCTTTGGCGTGAACTTCAATCTGTACTTTTTGTTGATTTTAAGAAAGTTTTCGGGCATATTCAGAAACACCGAATTTTGGGTGTATATCTGCGTTGTGGTCGCCTCTGTCACGATCATTACGCTGAACATTTACAGCCTGTACGGAAGCGTTGCAACCGCTTTGAAGCACTCGACCTTCCAGGTCGCTTCGCTCATGTCAACGACGGGCTATTCTACGGCGGATTTCGATCAGTGGCCCGCGCTCTCGAAGGGGATTTTGTTTACGCTCATGTTTATAGGCGGCTGCGCGGGCTCGACCTCGGGCGGCTTTAAGCTCACGAGAGTGGTCATTCTGTTTAAGAAAATCGGGAACGACTTGAAAAGGGCGCTGCACCCGCGCACCGCTACGGTGGTGAAGATCAACGGCGAAAAGGTCAGCGAGGAGACGACGAGCGGCGTTACTTCCTATCTTGCGATTTACGTTTTGATATTCCTTGCGGTGTTTATCATTCTTTCGCTCGACCCGCACGTACCGCAACAGGGCGCGCTCGAAACGAATATCTCCGCCGCAGCTTCCGCATTCAATAATATCGGACCGGGCTTCAACGCCGTGGGACCTACCTGCAATTTCGGATTCTATTCTCCCGTAAGTAAAATCGTTTTGATTTTCGCAATGCTCTTAGGCAGGCTTGAAATCTATCCCATTCTCGTCGCGCTCAGCCCGACCACTTGGTTTAAGAGATAATAAAACTTAACGCAAAAAAGACGCGTACGACAGAGTCTACGCGTCTTTTTCTTCTGCCTTTTGTTTTTTATTCATGAGGCTCCAATTTATAAAGCCGTAGGTGTCCATAACCAAAAATGCGATAAAACAAATTACCATAGGTAGGTACGTAAGTTCTTCGTAACTAGCCATGCTCCACATGGTTATCAGCACAACGTCGTTCAAACCGTAGTAAAGTGCATAAAAACGACTTCTTCTTGCCGTTAAATAAGCCGCCATAAACGAAGTTAAAACCGAAACCGTGCTGATAATTAAATTGGCGGTATTTAGGGCTTGCAGCACGAAGTAAAACGCAACCGTAATGATCAACGCCGCCAATATAAATAAACACCATTCTTTGCGGGTAAGCGAGTTGACTTTGACCTCGCTTTTGTTGCCTTTATAGGGATTTCTCAACCACGATATTAAAGCCCATAGTGCAATCGGCGCGCTCATTCCCAAATACGTTATCATTTCGCCGTAGTAATGAAACGAATACGAAATGATACCGTAAAATACGCTGAATACTACCGTTAAAACTTGTCCGATAGGGTTGCCCTTTGAAACAAATATTAAGGCGGTTGCGCCTATTAAGGATGCGGCTAAGTATAGGTATTGCGTGTTCTTGAAGACAAAGAAAAAGACGATAATCGCTATTACGCTCAAACTCCAAATCAACCATTCGATAAGAGTGATGCTTTTAAGAAATTTTTTCATGATACCCCAAAAAAAACAGCACCTTGCTTATATCTTCCAAGACCTGACGATATAAGTAAAATGCCGTTGCATTTGCAAACACTCGGTAGCGCTTGCCAATCTATTTAATTTCTTATGTTTATTATAACAAATTTCAAAAATAAAGCAAGCGATAAATGCTTGCTTTATTTCTGAAATTTGAACTTTTTGGGCTTTTTATACTGCGGCGAAGTCTTTTTCTTTTTTTCCACGAGGTAATAGACGGGCTCTTGCGCTTCGGTTTTTTCTTCCTGTTTTTTCGGCTCGCGCTTTTTATAGGCGCGCCAACCGATGAGCGCGAGCTTCGTAATATGTACGATAATGACCGCAATTAAAAAGACGCAAATTGTAAAGAGTGCGCCCCGCCCCTGCACGCTGAGAAGTTCCATAACTGAATTATACAAGTTTCATTTTGTCACAAATTGGAGAAGAAGGGCATATTTTTTCTTGTTTTCGGGAAAAGAGAAGGTATGGAGAAAACCTTATCCGAGGCGGAAGCCGCGGAGTTTGAAGAATTTCAAAGAACGCGCAGAGAGGCGGAAGCGGAGCTCACCTTAAAAAAGTTACAGGTGGACGCTTCCAAAAGGGAGACGGACCGTCACGCACTGTACGCCGCCTGCGACCTTGCAAAGAAGATGGGCGCATACTGTGTTACGGTGTCGCCCGTGAACGTCTCCGCGGCGCGGCGGCGCTTGGGCGAGAGTCAAAGCATGATTGCCTGTATCGCGGGCGGCACGGGAGAGAGCATTATTCCCATTAAAAAGAAAGAGGCAAAGCGAGCCATGAGTCAGGGCGCGCGTATCATTCGGCTCGTGCCCTGTTATTCCGCGCTTTTCGGTGGAAATACAAGCTATTTGAAGCGCGAGATAAAGAAGGTGCGCCGCACCGCAAAGAAGTGTAAAATCGTGCTCTCCCTCGACGATCACGCGCTTACGAAGGAGGATATCGAAAGGGGAATTTCCGCCGCGCTCGACGGGAAGGCGCATGGGGTATCCGTGCGGGGCGAAATCGATTTGGCGATCCTTGCGGTGCGCCTTTCGGCGGGCAGGCTCAGCGTAGAGGCTTCGGGCGTGGAAAATGCCGAGCAAATGCGCCTTCTCTTGCGCGCGGGGGCGGAGCGCGTTTTATCTTCGAATGCGGAACACGTCTCCGAGGAACTCTACCGCCTTATGGTAGGAGGACAGAGCGAGGGGAGCGAAAACACGAAAAAAAGAGAAACCGCGCAATAAAGCGCGGTTTTTTCTTTCTTACGGACGAAAATTCTATTTGGCGGTGTGAAATTCTCGAAAACCGCCTGAAATCGCTTTGCGTTTTCTGGAAATTATTGTAAAATAGATAGGTGAAATTCTGCGTTTTTCAAGAACGCAAAAACGGAGTTAAGTAAGAATGGGACTGATTCATTATCTTAAAAACGGAGACGGACGGAGAAGCCTGAGAAAGCTCTCTAAAATGAAAGATAAGGTTTTGGCGTTGGAATCTAAATACGCCGCAATGGACGATACCGAATTAAAATCGCAGACGAACGTATTTAAGGAACGCCTGAAAAACGGCGAAACGCTCGACGATATTCTCTACGACGCATTCGCGGCTTTGAGAGAGGCGAGCGGCCGCGTTTTGGGAATGAAGCACTTCCCCGTGCAGATCATGGGCGGTATCTGTTTATTCCAAGGGCGTATCGCCGAAATGAAGACGGGTGAAGGCAAGACCCTTGTGTCCACGCTTCCCGCATACCTCGAAGCACTTTCGGGCAGGGGCGTTCATATCGTCACCGTCAACGACTATCTTGCCCGCCGCGACGCGGAGTGGATGGGAAAGGTACACCGCTTTATGGGGCTTTCCGTGGGCGTGGTCGTTCCCGGAATGGACGACGACGCAAAGCGCGCCGCGTATCAGTCGGATATCACTTACGGCACGAACAACGAGTTCGGCTTCGACTATCTGCGTGATAATTTGAAGTCCGACTTAAAGCTGATGGTACAGCGCGAGCTGAACTTTGCAATCGTCGACGAGGTGGACTCCATTCTCATCGACGAGGCGAGAACGCCGCTCATTATTTCGGGCAAGGGCGAGCAGTCGAGCGACCTCTACGAGCGGGTTGACCGTTTCGTGCGCACCTTGAAGGGTGGCTTCGACGATGATTTGAAGGACGCGGAGGCGCAGCAAAACAAAAAGAAGAAGGAATCGAGCGCGCAGAAGGTACAGAAGGCGGAAGACCTTGAATGGGATTACGTCATCGAACGCAAGGACAAGCAGGTACAGCTCACCGAGTACGGCGCGGAGAAGGCGGAAAAATTCTTCAACGTCGAAAATATTGCGGATATTGCGCACCAGAGCTTAAACCATCACATTCAACAGGCGCTTAAAGCGCATTATCTCTTCGAACTCAACGATCAGTATATCGTCAAGGACGGCGAAATTATCATCGTTGACGAGTTCACGGGTCGTCTTATGATCGGACGTCGCTATTCGGACGGCTTGCATCAGGCGATCGAGGCAAAGGAAGGGGTCAAGGTGCGCGAGGAGAACAAGACTTACGCAACCATCACCTTCCAAAACTATTTCCGTCTCTACCGCAAGCTCTCCGGTATGACGGGTACTGCGAAGACGGAAGAGGGCGAGTTCCGCACGATCTATTCCTTGGATGTTGTGGAAATTCCCACGAACAAGCCCGTAAAGAGAGTGGACTTGACCGACCTCATTTACGCCACCGAAGAGGGCAAGAAAAAGGCGATCGTGCGCGAGATCGCAGAACGCCACGAAAAGGGACAGCCCGTTCTTGTGGGTACGGTCTCCGTCGAAAAGTCGGAGGAAATCGCGCGCCTTCTCATCAGAAACGGCATTCAGCACAATATCCTCAACGCAAAGAACCACGAGCGCGAAGCGGAAATCGTGGCGCAGGCGGGAAGATACGGCGCTGTCACCATCGCAACCAACATGGCGGGGCGCGGAACGGATATTCTCTTGGGCGGCAACCCCGAGTATCTTGCAAAGAAGCGCTTGCGCGAAGAGGGCGTAGAGCACGATAAGATCGAGCTTGCAACGAGCTATTCCGAGCTCGACGAAGAGACGGAAAAGGTGCGTGCGCGCTATCAGGAGCTCTATAAAGCCTTTAAGGAAAAGACGGACGAAGAGAAACAGAAGGTCATCGAAGCGGGCGGTCTTTGCATTATCGGTACGGAGCGGCACGAGTCCCGCCGTATCGACAATCAGCTCCGCGGGCGTTCCGGTCGTCAGGGAGACGTCGGTTGCTCTCTCTTCTTCCTCTCCCTCGAAGACGATTTGATGATGCGTTTCGGCGGCGAGAGAATGAAGCACATTTACAGCATCAGCAAAATGGAAGAGGAGGAATGCCTTGAATCCAAACTGCTTGCGCGGCTCATCGAGTATGCGCAGAAGCAGATCGAGGGCAGGAACTTCTCCATTCGTAAGAACGTCTTGCAGTACGACGACGTCATGAACACGCAGCGTAAAATCATTTACGCGGAGCGCATGAACGTCATCAAGGGCGAGAGCGTGCACGATCAGGTCGTAAAATACATTCCCGACTACGTGAGAGCGACGGTGCATGGCGCGGTCAATGCCGACGAAATGCCCGAAAAGTGGAACGAAGAGGATTTGAACGCCGCGCTTGAAAGAAAGCTCCTTCCCGAGGGCACGAATTACGTGACCCGCGAGAAGCTCGAAAAGTGGGACTACGACGTAGCGATCAAGAAGATTTCCGACAAGGTAGAAAAGTGCTACGAGGAAAAAATCGCAAACATTCAGGCGGAAACTCCCGTGAACTTTGCGGACGTAGAACGCCGCGTGCTGCTTCGCGTCGTCGATTCGAATTGGATCGACCATATCGACTCCATGGACCGTTTGCGCAAGGGTATCGGACTTCGCGCCTACGGGCAGACCGACCCCGTGATTGCCTACAAGCAAGAGGGCTTTGCGATGTTCGACGAAATGATCGAGCGCATTCAAGAGCGCACGATCGCGATTCTTTTGAAGGCGCAGATCGAAATGCGGCAGCAACCCGTTACGCGCATTATGCCTACGGCGAACGTTCG
>JAIDSX010000031.1 GCA_029060985.1 Clostridia bacterium
AAGGTATATATGAAGGAGAAAAACATTAAGGCGTATCCGCCCGACGTAAATCTCTCCAAGGCGTATTTCTCGGTGCAGGACAACGGACTTCGATTCGGGCTTTGCGCTCTGCGCGGCGTGGGCGTGAGCGCGATGGAGCTCGTCATTGAAGAGCGTGAGAAGCACGGGGCGTTCAAAGATTTTTCCGATTTCATCTTGCGCTGTACGAAATTTGTCAACAAGCGCATGGTGGAAGCGCTCATCATGGGCGGCGCATTCGACGGATTCGGCCATCGCCGTTCGCAGTATTTTGCCGTCTACGAGGAGCTTATGCACCGCGTGCAGGGAATCGACAAATCGAAGGCGAGCGCGCAGATGTCTCTGTTCGGGGACATTCTCGAAGAGGAAGCGCCCGTCGCGGAGTATCCCGATATACCCGAATGGGAGAAAGGGGAGCTTCTGTCGAAGGAGAAAGAAGTGCTCGGCGTATACGTCAGCGGGCATCCCTTCGAGGCCTATGCACACCTCTTCCGCGATTGCAATTTCCATTGCGGCATGATCGCGGAGTACGAAGAGGACGAGGAGACGGGCGACAGAGTCTATACGCAGGTACAGGCGGGTCAGGCAGTCTCGATGGGCGGAATTATCGGCGCGATCAAAAAAATCAATACGCGAAAGGGCGATACGATGGCGTTTGTTACGGTAGAGGATTATTACGGAAGTATCGAATGCCTTGCCTTCGCGCGCACGTATGAAAGAATCAAGGGGATTTTGCGGCGCGACGCAGTCGTGCGCATTTACGGAAAGCTCGATATTCCGTCCGAAAAAACGCCCGTGATCATTATCGATAAACTCGAAGAAGTGGCGGAAGATACGCCGAAACCTGTTGAAAATCCCGTTCGGAATGCGGCAAGCGACGAGGAAAAAGAGCGCACGCTGTGGATCGACGCGCGCTCCCTGACGCAAGAGGATTTTGACGAGCTTCTTGAAACGCTTTCAAGCTACGAGGGGGATGTCATCACAAAACTCCTTTACGGCGGCAAGCGGTATGAGTTCCGCGTGCGCCTGAATCGGGCGTTTATGGCGGAAGTTATGACTTTTTTGCCTGAAAATTGCGTAAAATTATTGTAAAGCGCAAAAAATTTTTCTCAAACTACTTCCATTTTTTAACAATTCTGTTATAATAGGTAGTAGGTAACTACGGAGGATACTATGAAAAGAATCGGACTTCTCACAAGCGGCGGCGACGCTCCCGGTATGAACGCGGCGATCCGTGCGGTCGTGCGTACTGCAATCTATTACGGAATTGAAGTGTTCGGAATCGAACGCGGATATGCGGGCTTGATCGAAGATGCGATCATGCCCATGGAGATGCGTAGCGTTTCCGATATCGTGCAGCGCGGCGGCACCAAATTGAGAACGGCAAGATGTCTTGAAATGCTCACGGTAGACGGGCAGAAGCAAGCCGTGGCAACGCTTCATAAGCACGGGATCGAAGGACTCGTGGTCATCGGCGGGGACGGCTCTTTCCGCGGCGCAAAGTGCCTTGCGGAGGATTACGGCATTCCCACGATCGGCATTCCCGGTACGATCGACAACGACCTCGAATACACCGATTATACGCTCGGCTTCGATACCGCGGTCAACACCTGTCTCGATATTATCAATAAATTGCGCGATACGATGACTTCGCACGAACGTATTTCCGTCGTGGAGGTCATGGGAAGACACTGCGGCGACATTGCGCTCTATGCGGGAATCACTTCGGGGGCGGAAATCATCGTCGTGCCCGAAATCGCCTACAACATCGAAGATATCGTTACGAGGATCAACCGTTCCCGCGCAAACGGCAAGCGTTCGAACATTATCGTCATTGCGGAAGGGGTCATGAGTGCGGAAGCCTTTGCGAAGCAGTTGCAGGAAGTAACGACCTATTCGGTGCGTGCGACTACGATCGGGCATATCCAGCGCGGCGGCTCGCCCTCCATGGCGGACAGAATGCTCGCGGCGCAGTTCGGCAATAAGGCGGTCCACCTTTTGAAGGACGGAATCGGCAACCGCGTCGTCGGGATCCGCAATAATTCAATCATCGATATGGATATTATCGAAGCGGTTTCCATGAAAAAGAAGTTCAATTACGAGCTCTACGAAACCCTTCAAATGATCTCCATGTAAGGCGTTATACGAAAATAATCCAAAGACCCGCAAAAAAGCGGGTCTTTCTTTGTGAATATAAAACAAAAAAAGAAAATTTCCCGCAAAAATTTTCAATTTGGGCTTGAAATTTGGAAAATTTAGTAATATAATAATATGTGGGCATTGACCCATAGTTTTTTGTTGCGGCTTTTGAAAGAGGGCCGTCAAGGGGGATCGAATGATTTTAACGGTTTGTATGAGTCCGAGCGTAGACGTTACGATCGAGCTTGATTCTTTGAACGTCGGGAAAGTCAACGTCGTCAAAAACAAAACGCTTTCCTTTACGGGTAAGGCGATCAACGTGGCGATCGGCGTGGCGCGCCTCGGCGCACAGGCTTACGCAACGGGATTTATGTACAACGAAAACGGCGCCATGTTCGAGCGGGCGCTCGATAAAGAGGGGGTCGGCTTCTCCTTCGTTTGGAACAGCGGCAGAGTGCGCGAAAACTATAAGTGTATCGATCAGAAGTCCATGCTGACGGAAATCAACGACGTGGGCGGGCAGGTCGGAAGCGAAAAGCTCGTCGAGCTTTTGCAGATGATCCAAAACTTTTCCTCCCGTTCGGACGTTACGGTTATTTCGGGCGGACTTCCCCGCGGCGTAGACGCGGGATATTACCGCGAACTGTTCCGTGCGGTAGACTCCAAATCGCTTAAAATCGCAGACGCGGAGGGAGCGAAGCTGTTTGCCGCGTTAGAGGCGGGGATCGATCTTGTAAAACCCAACCGCGAAGAGCTCGAAGAGACGCTCGGGCGTGAGTTCCGCGATAAAGACGATATGCTTTCTGGCTGCCGCGAGCTTTTGGACAGGGGTGCGAAGATCGTGCTTCTCTCCCTCGGAAAGGACGGCGCGATCATCACGAACGGAACGAAAAATTATTATTGTAAGAGCATCAACGTTGCGGTCAATTCGACCGTGGGCGCGGGCGACGGAATGGTCGCCGCGGCGGCGAATATGTTGCAGCAGGGCGCGCCCCTTGAAGAGATTCTCCGCGCGGGCGTTGCGGCGGGAACGGCGACCGTAACGACGTTCGGAACGGTTTCCTTTACGAAAAATAAATACGACGAGATTCTTTCCGGTCTTGAAGTGACGGAGTTCGCATGATCGAGCTTTCGCAAATCAAAGCGGATAAAGAAGTCGAAGCGATCATGGAGATGTCCGAAAAGCAGATCGAGGCGCTCGGCTTTACCGAGCATTCGAGAAGGCACGCAAGCATCGTAAGCAAGTGGTCGGGTGAAATTTTAAGGTCGCTCGGTTACGATGCGGAGCGGGTGCGGCTCGCGGAAATCGCGGGGTATCTGCACGATATCGGCAACTGCGTCAACCGCAAGGATCACGCGCAGAGCGGTGCGATCCTCGTCTATAAAATTTTGACCCGCATGGGCATGGACTGTAAAGAGGTCGCCGAAATCATGATGGCGATCGGAAACCATGACGAGCAGTACGGGCTTCCCGTTTCCGAAATTTCGTCCGCGCTCATCATCGCGGATAAAGGGGACGTTCACAAGAGCCGCGTCAAAAAGCCCATCGACAACGTGTACACCGCAAATATTCACGACAGGGTAAATCTTGCCGCCGAGCGCTCTTACGTTAAGGTCGATAAAAAGAACTCGCTCATTACGCTTTATATTGAAATCGACACGACAATATGCTCGGTCATGGATTATTTTGAAATTTATTTCAACCGCATGAAGCTGTGCCGCCGCGCCGCGGAGTTTCTTTCTTGCCGATTCTCGCTCGTCATAAACGATATTACAC
>JAIDSX010000032.1 GCA_029060985.1 Clostridia bacterium
AAGTTGATGACCGCGTCGAGAAGGAACTGCACGCCCTTGTTCTTATAGGAAGAGCCGCAGAGCATGGGAATCGCTTCCGATTTCAGGCAGCGTTCGCGAAGTCCCGCAATGATCTCCTCAACGGAAAGCTCCATCGTATCGAGGTACTTTTCCATGAGTTCGTCGTTTGCGGAAGCCGCTTCTTCCACGAGCTTCTCGTGATACTTGTTTGCGATCTCCTGCATATCTGCGGGAATGGGCTCTTTTCTGAAATCTTTTCCGAGGTCGTCGTAGTAGACCTCCGCTTCCATGCGGATAAGGTCGATGATACCGCGGAAGTTTTCCTCTTTACCGATGGGAAGCTCGATCGGAACGGGGTTTGCGCCCAAACGCTCCTTGATCATCTTCTCCACGCGGTAGAAGTCCGCACCGTTGATATCCATTTTGTTGACGTACGCAATGCGGGGAACTTTGTAGTTTTCCGCCTGACGCCATACCGTTTCGGACTGAGGCTCAACGCCGCCCTTCGCGCAGAAGGTTGCGACCGCGCCGTCAAGTACGCGGAGAGAACGCTCAACCTCTACCGTGAAGTCAACGTGACCCGGCGTATCGATAATATTGAAACGGTGACCCTTCCAGATACAGGTCGTAGCCGCGGACGTAATCGTGATTCCGCGCTCCTGCTCCTGCACCATCCAGTCCATCGTTGCCGCGCCTTCGTGCACTTCGCCGAGCTTATGCGTCTTTCCCGTGTAGAACAGAATACGCTCCGTCGTCGTGGTCTTGCCCGCGTCGATGTGAGCCATGATTCCGAAGTTACGGGTATGTTTTAAGTCGTATTCTCTGGGCATAATCTTTTCTCCTTAGGCTCAGAAACGGAAATGCGCGAACGCCTTGTTCGCTTCCGCCATTCTGTGCGTGTCTTCTTTCTTCTTTACAGAGCCGCCGGTATTGTTATACGCGTCCATAAGCTCCGCAGCGAGCTTCTTGCTCATTTCGCGCTCGCTTCTCTTTCTCGTATTGCTGACGATCCAGCGGATCGCAAGCGTCTGACGGCGCTCGGGTCTGATTTCGATGGGAACCTGATAGTTCGCACCGCCTACGCGCCTTGCCTTGACTTCGACCAAGGGCATCACGTTGCTCATCGCTTTCGTGAAGATTTCCATAGGGTCTAAGCCTAATTTTTCTCCCATCATCGTGAACGCGTCGTACACGATCCTTTGAGCAACGCTTTTTTCGCCGTCGAGCATCACTTGGTTGATGAGCTTCGTAACGACCTTGCTATTGTAAATAGGATCGGGAAGAACGTCTCTTTTGGGAACGCCACCTCTTCTGGGCATTTTGGTATCCTCCGATTAAAATTTTGTTTGCGTATCGCCGCCGCGAGGGAATAGGATTTCCCTGTCCTGTTAAGCTATTTTACTTATACATTATTATATATATAAGCAAAAACCTTCTCCCCTTTCGGGAATACTGCCTGACTTCCGGACGAATATTCCGAAATAAAGCAGAGTCTTTCACGAACGAAATAGCTAAAATCCGTGAATTACTTAGGGCGTTTTGCGCCGTACTTGCTGCGGGACTGTTTGCGTTTTGCAACACCCGCCGTATCGAGCGCGCCGCGGACGATATGATACCGCACGCCGGGCAGGTCCTTTACTCTTCCGCCGCGGATCAGAACGGAGCTGTGCTCCTGCAGGTTGTGACCCTCGCCGGGAATGTAAACGGTACCCTCTTGCTTGTTGGTAAGGCGGACTCTCGCAATTTTACGAAGCGCCGAGTTGGGCTTCTTGGGAGAGGTCGTCGTTACCGAAAGGCATACGCCGCGCTTCTGCGGGCACTTGTCCAAAATAGGGCTCTTGGACTTGAACGCTTCGCGCTCTCTGCCTTTTTTGATAAGCTGGTTGATCGTAGGCATTCTCTTTCCTCCTTGTTTTATTCCGGAATATTTCAGCGACTGCAAGCAGTCGGAAGAAATCTGTTTTTCGTATTTAGGCGTGCAAAAAATCCGCCCAACTACGGACAAAGCATATTTTACCAAATCAAAAAATCTTTGTCAAACATTTTACACAAATATTACCGAAAAAAAGTGTAATATTTATACTATTCTTTCTTTCCTTAAAGTATTGACAAATTTTGGAAAAAGAATTATTATATTGCAGGAATTCATTTAGAATTTGAAAGGAGAATTTTTTTATGAACAAAAAAACCGTAAAAGATTTAAGATGCTTAAAAGGCAAACGCGTTTTGGTGCGCTGCGACTTCAACGTGCCGATCGTGAACGGCGTCATCACCGACGAAAACCGTATCAACGGCGCACTGCCCACCATCAAGTACCTTATGG
>JAIDSX010000033.1 GCA_029060985.1 Clostridia bacterium
ATGTACGAGCTTGTAAAAGATAAGGACTATTTTGTGATTACAACGAACGTCGATCATTGTTTTCAAAAGGCAGGCTTCGATAAAAAACGGCTTTTCTATACGCAGGGCGATTACGGCTTGTTTCAATGCTCTGTACCTTGCCACGATAAAACTTATAACAATGAAGAACTAATACGCTGTATGGTTGCCGAGCAAAAGGATATGAAGATTCCGTCCGAACTTGTTCCGCGCTGTCCTGTATGCGGTAAGCCTATGAGTATGAATTTGCGCGCGGACGATACATTTGTACAAGATGAAGGTTGGTATGCCGCTTGCGAAAGGTATGAGGCTTTTATCGAAAAACATAAGAACAGCAAAATACTTTGTCTTGAACTTGGCGTCGGCGGGAATACGCCCGTAATAATTAAATATCCTTTTTGGCGGTTTACAAATCAAAACCCGAAGGCGATTTACGCTTGCCTGAATTATGGAGAATCCTTTTGTCCGCCGCAAATAGAGAAACGCTCTATTTGTATCAATGAAGATATAGGAGCAGTATTAACGGCAATATAGAGGTAAAAGAAATAATGAATCGTAACGTGAGGGAAGTTAAAAAAGATAGATTGTGGGGTGAGTAATTTGTTCAGTTGGGGGCTGATGCTCTGCGCCATAGAAAGCACCCTAAGGGGTGCTTTCTATGGCGCAGAGAAGAGGTAAAAAAGAACTCCGAATTACCGGAGAGTTCGCGCGAGGGGAGCACGCGCGAATTGTTTATACTTTTCACATTGCTTTCGGGCGACCGACGCTTTGCGCCGAACGGCGCAAAATCCTCTTTTATAATTAAAAAACCGTCGGGCAATTTTGCCCGACGGTTTTTGTCGTTCGATTTTAGAATACGCAGACGACCGAGCCGTTGTATTTTTGTTGAACGTAGGTTTTCACCGCTTCGCTGAGAATTGCCTTTTTAAGCGCTTTCGTTTTTTCGCTCTCCTCGTTTCCCGCTTTGACAGCGATCACGTTTACATATTGCTCCTGTTCGCTTGCGGGAATATTTTCGTAGCGCACTGCCGTACCGAGATTGTTTTGAAGGGCATAGTTGCCGTTCACAACGCCGATGGCGGCATCGGGAAGGGAGAGGGGAATCTGCGCGGCTTCGATTTCTTCGATTTTCAAATTCTTGGGGTTGTTCGCAATGTCGTTTTTGGTTGCGCCGTTATACGTTGCATTCGCATTGAGGGTGATAAGTCCCGCGTCCTGTAAGAGGAAGAGGGCGCGCGCTTCGTTCGTGGGGTCATTGGGAACAAGGACTTTCGAATTTTCGAGGATATCCGTAAGCGCACCTTCCGTATAACTTCCGCGGTAGATTCCGAACGCCTCGTAATGTACGTTTGCAACCGCAGTAAGGTGCGTATGATGATCGTCGTTAAAGCCTTTCAAATAGATATTGTGTTGAAAGTAGTTCGCGTCGAGATCTCCCGCTTCGAGTGCAAGGTTTGGCTGAACGTAGTCGGAATATTCGATGACGTTAAGTTTGTAGCCGTCCTTTTCAAGTTCTTTGGCAACGGCGTCCTTCAAAATATCCGCGTGCGGTGTGGGGCTTGCGCCTACGGTGATCGTGTAGGGATCGTCTTTGCAGGAAGCAAGCGAGGTCGCGGTAACGCCGAGCGTTGCGCAGAGCGCGAGGGTAACGAGTGTTTTGAATAACTTTTTCATAAATATTTCTCCTAAAAATTTTTTTATTTTGATTTGGCTTTTTTGCGCCTGTCGCGCGTCTTGGCAAGCCATAACCCAAGCTCTTGAAAAATTTGTACGATGACGATGATGATTGCTACCGTAACGAGCATGACCGTCGTATTTCCGCGGTAGTAGCCGTAATTGATCGCCAGCGTTCCCAGTCCGCCGCCCCCGCAGAAGCCTGCCATTGCGGAATAGCCTACGATCGTGACGAACCCGATTGCTACGTTTGAGAAGAGAGAGGGGATTGCTTCGGGAAGTATCGCCTTCCAAATTATTTTGAAGGTGGGCGCTCCGCAAGCCTGCGCCGCTTCGATGACCCCCGCGTCCACTTCTTTAATAGAGGTTTCGACGAGGCGGGCGACGAACGGAGTCGCCGCAATCGTGAGCGGGACGACGGTCGCTATCGCGCCGATGCTCGTTCCGACCAAAAACCGCGTAAACGGTATGACGGTCACGAACAGGATGAGGAAGGGCACGCTTCTTAAAACGTTTACGATAAATCCGAGTATCTTGTTGATAATAAGGTTTTGTTTTAATCCGCCCCGATCGGTGATTGCAAGAATAATGCCGAGGGGAAGCCCCAACAAAAAGGAAAACAGAGTCGCAAGCACGGAAGAATACAGCGTTTCCCAAAGTCCGATTCCGATATCCTGCCAAAGTTCAGGCGTCATAATGTACCTCCTTCAAACGCCAAAAGGCGCTTCGCCGCGTCCGAAGCGGGATTCGTAAACACTTCGTCCACGGTACCCGTTTCTGCGATTTTGCCTCCGTCTATCACCGCCACGCGGCTGCAAACGCTCTTGACGACGGCAAGCTGGTGGGAGATGACGACGACGGTCAGTTTGTATTTTTCATTGAATTTGCGGATGAGTTCGAGAATCTGTCCCGTCGTTTCGGGATCGAGCGCGCTCGTCGCCTCGTCGCACAGGAGTACCTGCGGATTGAGCGCCAGCGCCCGTGCGATCGCGACCCGCTGTTTCTGCCCGCCCGAAAGCTGGGCGGGATAGGACTTGCGTTTATCGGAGAGGTTGACTTCTTCAAGGAGCTTGTTTGCCCGCTCCAACGCCTCCGCCTTTTTTACACCCGCAACTTCGAGGGGGAAGAGCACGTTTTTGAGAACGGTCTTTTGTTGCAAAAGATTGAAATTCTGAAAAATCATGCCCACGTTTCTGCGCAGTTCCAACAGCTCCGTGCCTTTCAGTGCGCATACGTCCTTCCCGCCCACGAGAACGGAGCCGCTGTCTGGTCGTTCAAGTGCATTGATACAGCGCACGAGCGTAGATTTGCCCGCACCCGAAAATCCGATGACTCCTACGATTTCACCCCGCTTTACGGTGAGATTAATCGAAGAGAGCGCGTTGATTTCGCCTTCTTTGCTTTTGAAAGTTTTATTCAAATCTTTGATTTCAATCACGGTTTCGTCCGTACACGCACCGCTTAGTTCGTTGCTCATTTTTCTTTCTCCTTTTCGAATTGTTCACAAGTATTACGCTTTTCGCATTCGTTCCAAGAAAAGATTCATCTTTAACTTCCTCCTAAGCAAACAAAAAACCCGTATCCTTCGCGCATACGGGTAAAAGTAATAATAAAACCTGTATGCACTCACACACAGGTTTTTGTTTTCAAATTATTCCAAAGAAAAGACCTGTGTAACGTTAAAGTTCGTTACACATGCACATCGAATTGTAGCTACAAAGACAATCGTTGTACATACTTTTCTCCTTTCAGTATCTTAATTTTATCACGTCGAAAGGGCGGTGTCAACTTTTTTTGCAAAAAAATCGTTTATTTTTTCGTATTGCATAATTTTTCCACAAATCAAGATACTGTTAAAAGACAATTATGGGAAATCAAACGGTGTATTTTAAGAAAAAACCGAGAATCATTTCGGTAAGTACGGTGGCTGGTCCTAAGGAGTGCGCGGGGGTTATCGGGCGCTACGTCGAAACGGCGCTCACCGACGATATGTTCGGCGAGACGACCTTCGAAAAGGCGGAATGCAAAATGCTCTCTACCGTAATCGACGGCGCGATCAAGAATGCAGGACTCAAACGTCAGGACGTCGATATGATCGTTTCGGGCGATTTGCTCAACCAAATCATTTCCGCGAGCTTTGCAGCGCGCGATTTCTCCATTCCCTTTTTGGGAGTGTACGGCGCTTGCTCGACGATGGCGGAGAGTCTTGCCGTCGCGGCGGCGTTTACGGACGGCGGGTACAGAAGGCGGGTGGTTGCCGCTACGGGCAGTCACTTTGCCTCCGCGGAAAGGCAGTACCGCTATCCGTTGGAGCTTGGAACGACGCGTCCGCCGCAATCGCAGTGGACGGTGACGGGCGCAGGCGGCGCACTCGTCGCGTGCGAGGGGGACGGAATCAAAATTACCATGGCAACGCTCGGAAAAGTAGTTGACTACGGCATTACCGACGTCAATAATATGGGGGCTGCGATGGCGCCCGTAAGTGTTATAATAGCACCATGAGCATCTGCAAAAAGCCGGGGGCACTTTAACATAAATACGATAAAGGAGGTAGGAACAGTTTCGGCTTTTTTGCAGAGTGCCCGCGTTCTATTTGTAATATAAAATAATTACACGCAAAGGCTTGCAATGTGGCTTTCAAAGTGTTATAATGAAATATATTTCTATTATTGTCGAAAATTATAGTTTCACTAAGTTTTATATGGGATTAAGTACAACATGAAAACATACGGAGTCGTTATGGCTGGCGGGGGAGGAACGCGGTTTTGGCCGCTTTCTAGAAAAGATACACCCAAACAGTTACTCAATTTAAGCGGAAAAGATATCATGGTAAACGAGGCAATCGACAGGTTGGCTCATATTGCCGATTATAAAGATATTTTTGTGGTGACAAACGTCTCCCAAAAGAAAAAAATGCTTGGGTTGTTGAACGGTAGGTTGAGCGAAAATCATATTTTGGCAGAACCTGCCGCACGCAATACGGCTGCCTGCATCGGCTATGCCGCTATGGAAATCGTAAAAAAATACGGCGACGGTATTATGGTAATTACGCCTTCTGATGCTTATATACGGCATGAAAGCGTATTTGCCGAGGTGTTGAAAACCGCGGTAAAGGCGGCGGAAGATACGGACAAGCTGGTCACGATAGGCATTACACCCACGTTTCCCGCTACGGGCTATGGCTACATTCAGTATGCAAAATCAAATACTCCCGTAAAATCCGTATTGCGGTTTGTGGAAAAACCGAATAAAGAGACGGCGGAAGAATATCTGAAAGGCGGAGATTTCGTTTGGAACAGCGGAATGTTCATTTTGCGCG
>JAIDSX010000034.1 GCA_029060985.1 Clostridia bacterium
GGTCACGGGCGAAGTGTATGTTTTTCCTTCGGCAGAGGACGATTTTGGCGTTTTGAGAGGCAAAGACGTGGTTTTGATCTCGCAAACCACCTTTTCCGAGAAAAGTTTTTCGAAAATTGCCGAAAATATTCAAAAAGTGCGTCCAAAAACAGTTGAGATTTTTCCCACGATTTGTTATACTACCATGTGCAGACAAAGGGAAGTTGAAAAACTTTCGCGTATTTGCGACGCAGTTCTCGTGATCGGCGGGCTGAACAGCAGCAATACGAATAAATTAGCGGAAATCGCGTCGGCAAACTGCGAGCGGGTCATTCGCTTGCGCGGAGCAGACGATTTCGAATATGAAAAAATAAAAGGTTGTAAAAAGGTCGGCGTAATAGCGGGCGCAAGCACGCCCGATTGGCAGACCCGGGAGGTTCTCTGTAAGATGGAAGAAAACAGCACGGAAGTTCAGAAAATGACGATGCAGAACGTCGTCGAAGATATCGACAAGAACGAGCGGTATCACAAGGGACAAATTATTTCTGCAAAAATCGTATCGGCGACGGAAGAGGGGGTTTACGTATCCGCTTCCGGTAAGCTCGAAATTCTCCTTCCGAAAGACGAGCTCGATTGCTCGGAATACACCCGCGAAACTTATGCGGGACGCGTGGGAGAGGAACTTCAACTCATGGTTGTCGAAGTCAATCCCAAAGTAAAGCTCTCGGAAAAATCCGTGAAGAAGATCAAAGAGGAAGAGGCTCTTCTTTCGGATATCGAAGCAGGCAAAGAATTCAGCGTGGTTTGCACGGGCTTCAACAAGGGCGGACTCACCGCAGAACTTGGGACTTACCCCGTGTTCGTTCCCGCGAAGGAAATCCGTTCGGGCTACGTAAACGACCTTGAAAAGTATAAAGGCAAGAAATTGCGCTTGCGCCTTCTTGAAATCAGAAAGGAGCGCAGAAAGGAAATCATCGCTTCCCAGCGCGTGATCCTCGAAGAGGAGAAAGCGGCGAAAGAGGCGCAGAGAGCGGAAAAGGAAGAGGCGTTCTTCAATACGATCGAGGTCGGCGCGATCGTCGAGGGTAAGGTCGAGCGCGTAACCTCCTTCGGCGCGTTCGTTTCCGTAAACGGATTCGACTGCTTGGCTCACATCTCCGATCTTTCCTGGACGGGCGTGAAAGCAGTGACGGACGTTCTTGAAATCGGCAAGCGTTATCAGTTCAAAGTTCTTAAAATCGACCGCGAAAACAAGAAGGTTTCGATCGGCTATAAACAGCTTCAACCCGAGCCTTGGGATTTGGCGGCTGAGAAATACGCCGAGGGCGACGTAGTTCACGGCAAAGTCGTAAGAATCGTTCCTTTCGGCGCGTTCGTGGAGCTTGAAAAGGGAATCGACGGTCTCGTTCACGTTTCGCAGATTTCGCACGAGTGGCTGGAAAATCCCACGTCCGTGCTTTCGATCGGCGAAGAGATCGACGCGAAAGTGCTTGCGTTTAACCCTGCGGAGAGAAAAATCACGCTTTCCATCAAAGCGTTGCAGCCGCAACCCGAAGTCGAGACGCACTATACGAA
>JAIDSX010000035.1:0-14927 GCA_029060985.1 Clostridia bacterium
CTTGCATAAGAAGTCACTCGAGCTCTGCGGCGGTCTCGGGTGCTCGGTGATGTTTATACGCTACCGTGGGAGGGGGTCGAAGCGGACGGGGGAGTCGGGCGCGCAGAGCGTATCGCCCGTGCCCGTATTGGAAAGTTTTGCGACCGCACCCAAATCGCCCGCGCCGAGCTCCTGCACCGCTTCGAGCTTTTTGCCCCTGACAAGATACAGCGAGCCGATCCGCTCGTCCGTATCGGTCACGGTGTTCCTGACCGTCATGCCCGATTTGAGCGTGCCGCGGTTGATTCTTAAATAGTTCATCTTCCCTACGAAGGGGTCGACCGCCGTTTTGAATATCTGCGCCGCAAGAGGTCCGTCCGAGCAGGTAATTCCCACGACCGTGTTTTTATTGAGGTCGAGCGCGGGAAGCGCCTGCCGTTCGGCGGCTTCGGGCATATACTTGACGATCTCGTTCATGAGGTTGATAACGCCCTTATTTTGGAGCGCGCTGCCCGCCATAACGGGAATGACGTTGATGGAGAAAATTCCTTTTCTGATTCCGTGGATAGTGTCCTCGCGGGAGAGCGCGCCGTCCTCGAAGTACTTTTCAAGGAGCACGTCGTCGTTTTCCGCCGCCGTCTCTTGGAGCGAAAGGAACATCGTTTCCAAATCGCGGTGGTACTCTTCGGGCACGGAGATCTCTTCGGGACCCGCAGGAGTGAATCTGTACGCCTTGCCCGTGAGCGCGTTCACAACGCCCGTCATCTTGTTCCCTTCCATAATGGGAATTTGTATGGGGGCGATTTTTCCCTTGAATCTCTCTTGAAGCGCCTTGACCGTACCGTGGTAGTCGGCGTTGTCCTTGTCCATGCCGTTGATGAAGATGACGAGCGGTTTTTTATCGCGCAGGCAAAGATTGACCGCTTTCTCCGCGCCCACCGTCACCGCACCGTTCGCGCCCGTCACCACGAGCGCCGCGCCTGAGGCGCGCATCGCTTCGTCAAATTCGCCCTCGAAATCGTAGAAGCCCGGAACGTCGATCAAATTGAGTTTTACGCCCTTCCATTCCGTGTAGGAGAGGGAGAGCGAAACGCTCATCTTCCGTGCGATTTCCTCCGCGTCGAAGTCCGAAACGGTCGTGCCGTTTTCGATTTTACCCATGCGCTCGATCGCGCCGCCGTTGAAAAGTATTGCCTCCGTCAGCGTGGTCTTGCCCTCGCCGCTGTGTCCCACGATCGCAATGTTGCGAATGTTATTTGCAGTCGTTCCCATAGTGTTACCCCTTATCATTCAACTTGCGGAAATAGTTCCGCTTCTTTGATTATAACTTGATATTCCCGAAAAATCAATAGCAAACCGAAAAATTATCATAAACCGAATAAAAAGCAGCGGACAAAAATTTTTGTCCGCTGCATAAAAAGGAATCCGTTCGCACCGTTAAAAGTTTAATCAACGGGAATATCGAGCTTCTGAAATAGTTCTTTGAATTTCCGCTCCGTTTGTTCGTTACAACGCTGCTTTGGAAGAATATCGCCGATATCCATTCTTACTTTTTTGCATTTTTTATTTTTGATTTCTACTGTTTCCAAATAAATTTCGCTGTCGTTATCGATAAACAGTCCCTCGATATCCTGTCTGCCGTTCTCACTATCGGACCCCGCAAAGATAAGCGTAAGATATTCCTTGGAAACGCCTCCGATAAGCGTTTTTCCGTCTTTGCTTATCGTTTTCGGAACACTGATTTCCTTATTGAGAATTTTTTCTCTTGCGTCTTTATCCAAAAGCATTCTTACTTTTATATGGTTGTCGAGATGGGATTCCAGATTAAGATAAAATTCTATCAGGAATTTAGCGTTATTGAATCCTCCCAGCGTTATAAATTTATAGTTACTCTTATCGACGTGGAAATAATCCATAAACGCATTCAAGCAGGCGATATCGCTTACGCCCTCGCAGATAACGAGCTCCTTTTGGGGATTCAAAATGATGTCGTTCACGGCAAGGGTGTTGACCATTCCCGCGTCGTTTACCATTTTATCGAGATTTTTCCGATTGAAATGGGAGACTGCCGTTCCGTTGTTCGACATTCGCACGACGTGAATGTTATTGTACTTTTTGCTTATCATATACGGGCTGTGGGTGCAAAGTATGACCGTATTGTGTTCCGCAAGATTTTCCAAATCGCATAATAACTCGGCTTGCGCCTGGGGGTGGAGGAAGATACCCGGCTCGTCCAAAATAAGCACGTCGTCCTGCTTTAAGCAGTTCTTGATAAAGTAGTATGCAAAATACCACCTGCGTCCCAAACTCGTATTTGCAAAGGGAATTTTCGTTTGGTTTTTTTCGACTACGTAAAGTTTCAAGCCGTTTTGATACTGCACCTCTATCTTTGAGATCATATCGCGTTCGAATGCGGGCAGGCTTTCGTTTAATTTTTCTTCGAAGTCTGCGGCGAATTTCGCTTCGTTAATTCCCAGTTTATTTAATACTTTGCCAATGTTGCGTACTTTTTCGTACTCGGATAAAATTTTATTGCGCTCTTCGCCTTCATACTTTAACGTAATGTAGGTTTTCGTCAACAGGAAATCGTAATTGTAAGAATCGAATTCGTAGTCGTAATCGTGGTTTTTCGCAAACAACTGCTCGGTCGCAGGGATGTAATAACAGGTTCTGGCGAGCGCCTTTCTTACCTTAGCCAAAATATTTTCTTTTTTCTTGATCTGTTTCTCGGTGGCAAGGTAATCCCTTTCGTCCTGTTCGCGGGAATGATTTAACAGGGTGTTAAATGTTTCGATCAGCTGATTGAGTTTACTTACCTCTGCCTTTAAGTCGGAGGAAAGCTCGCTAATATGCCGATTGAATTCCTCGATGATGCTTATGATTTTCTCGCGTTCGAGCGTAACGATAAATTGTTTATCGAATTCCGACAGGGTGAGATCACGATAGGAAAGATAAAAATCAGGCTCCGGAAACTCTGCGACAGGAAGGGCATCGTAAGAATAGCTATCGAATCCGTTTAAGTCGATTTCCTCTTCGTTGTGACAAATGGATTTTATCAGTGTATCAATTTCATTGGCAAACCGCTTGACTCTTCCGTAGTAATAAAAATCAAAATAGGGTTGGCACGTTTCGGAGTTTTTTACGTCTTTTAACTCGTAAAAACGTCCGCCGTATTCCAATTTAATTTTATCGAGCATCTTTTTGAAGTCGAGCGTTTTAGACGAAAGCTCGTTTGCCTGTGCCTTTACGGCGGAGGCGGCGTCTTTTAACGCGTCGGCATAATTATCCGAACGGATAACGTTGATCTTAATATCGTCGGTATTGTTTTTATAACCGTCGTTATAAACTTCAATGGTGCGGTGCTGAGAATCGAATCCCATTGCGCTTGGCAACTCTTTCAGGGTCGCATTCGTAAGTTCGAGAATGACGGAGTATTTCAGATTTCTGTCTCCGTAATAATATTTATCCGCGTTGACTTGGAACACCGCATTAAGCGCTTTCAGCAGATTCGTTTTTCCGCTTCCGTTTTTGCCGATGAAAGTGATGATCCCGCCCTTCCCGAATTCGATTTTTTGGGGCGTGCAGATCGATTTGTATTCTTTAATTTGAATGGATTTAATTTTCATTTATTTTTCCTCTATCATTCATTCGTAAACCGTTTTGACCCCGATAAAACACAAACCCCGCAAGATTGCGGGGTTTATTTGTTGGTGCACCCGGCTAAAATCGTGCAAAATAAAAAAAGCCCGCAAAAGGGCTTTTTTATGTTGGTGCACCCGGCGAGGCAACTTCGCGCGTTGCGCTCGTGCCGCCCAAGGAATCAGACATTTAGAAAGGCGGGGCGAACTGTTCGAGCCCCTCCAAAGATGTATAAACTAATAGACCCCGCAAGATTGCGGGGTCTATTAGTTGGTGCACCCGGCGAGGCTCGAACTCACAACAATGGCGTCGGAGGCCATGATTTTATCCAGTTAGACTACGGATGCGCGTCGCCGCAAAGGACATTGACGAAAACCATTATAGCACAAAGTTCATAAAAATGCTTTATATTTTCAAGCGGTTATGGTAAAATATGATAAAAAATTTGTAGAAGGGGAGCGGAATGAGAAATCAAACGGTCGTAGTGGGCATGAGCGGCGGAGTGGACAGTTCGGTAGCGGCGCTTCTTTTGAAGGAGCAGGGCTATCGGGTCGTGGGACTCTTCATGCAGAATTGGGAAGAGAAAGACCCCAACGGCGCGTGCACGGCGGACGAGGATTTCAACGACGTGGTGCGTGTGTGCGGACTTTTGGATATTCCATACTACACGGTGAATTTCGCCGCGGAATATCAGGAGCGGGTGTTCAAGTATTTCTTAAATGAATACGCGGCGGGCAGAACGCCCAACCCCGACGTACTTTGCAACCGCGAAATCAAGTTCGGTCCGTTCAAAAAATATGCAAAGGAGCTCGGCGCAGACCTCATAGCGACGGGGCACTACTGCGGCGTTTCGCACGAGGGAAATATTCACAGGCTCTTAAAGGCGCGCGATCAAAATAAAGACCAGACCTACTTTTTGAATCAGCTCACGCAGGAGCAACTTGAAGGAGTGCTGTTCCCGCTTGCGAATTTCAACAAGAGCGAAGTGCGCGCGCTTGCCGAAAAGCACGGGCTCAATACTGCAAGGAAGAAGGACTCGACGGGGATCTGCTTTATCGGGGAGCGCAACTTCAAGAAATTCTTGCAGGAATACCTGCCCGCAAAGCGCGGAAAAATTTTGACGCTCGACGGCGAAGAGGTGGGCTATCACGAGGGCGTTATGTATTATACGCTCGGTCAGCGGCGCGGGCTCGACCTCGGCGGACGGCAGGGCGAGGACGGCAGGTGGTTTGTGGTCAAAAAGGACGTGGAGAAAAATATCCTATACGTTTCCCACGGCGACGAAAGTCCGCTCTTTTCGAACGGGTGCACCGTCGAGGGCTTCAATTTTATTCCGTGCCCGCCCGATAAAGAAGAGTTTAAGTGCACGGCGAAGTTCCGCTACCGCCAAGGCGAACAGAATGTTACTGTAAAGCAGACGGGGAAGGATACGCTTGAAATCAAATTCGATGAGCCGCAGCGAGCCGTGACCGAAGGGCAGTACGCAGTATTGTATGACGATACGCAATGCCTCGGCGGCGGCGTGATTACGGGAACAAAATAAAAAATAAATGTATAAAAATCATATCATAAGTCAATAAACGCTCCGAAAGAAAAGGAGCGTTTTATTTATGAAAAAGGTGATTATCATTTCGTTTTTAGTAGCGTTGATTGCGGGGCTTGCGATATTCTTTGCGGGGAATACGGGCGAGAGCTATTCCACCGATCCAAACGATGTGAACGCATATTTGCGGGTGCATATCCGTGCAAACTCCAACAGCGCGGAGGATCAGGAGGTCAAGTATAAAGTGCGGGACGAGGTAGTCGCCTATCTTACGCCGATCGTCGCGGAGTGCGAAACGAAGGAAGAGGCAATGGAAAAAATAAACGACAACCTCGACGGGGCGGCGAAGGTCGCGGACGAAACCTTGAAAAAGTACGGCTATACCTACGGCGCGCGGGCGAGCATTCGGCAAGAGGAGTTTCCCACGCGGGTGTATCAGGATACGACGCTTGCAGCGGGCGTGTACGACGCGCTCATTTTAGAGCTCGGTACGGGCACGGGGGACAACTGGTGGTGCGTGGTGTATCCGCCGTTGTGTTTTGGCGGTGGAAACTGCAAAGTAGAGTATAAGAGTAAAATCGTAGAAATTGTAAAAAAGTTTTTCGGGTAATTAGTCCCCCGCCGTGCTTGCACGGCGGGGTTTTCCTTTCAAAATAGCGAAAGTTTACCAAAAATGCTTGACAAATGAGGCGAAGGGCATATAATAAAGTGTAGAAAATATCATTTTTCGAATCAAAAATCAATATAATTGTGTTATATTGACAGGAGGATAAAATGCTTAGAATTCGCCAGACGGGGGGGGGTATTAACAGGTAAAAGAAAGTTCGTGCTTGTACTTATAGGGATATTATGTGCCGCAGTGTTTTTCTGCGGCTTTTTTGCTGCAAAAAATACCCAAAAAGCGGAGGCATTGACCTCTACGGCGGTTACCTCCAACGCAACGAAAATCGGTAACGGCGTCGACTTATGGAAAAGCACGGATAACCGATTTAACGGCACCGTATATGCCGACTTAAAGAGCAAATTATTCGGGACGGATAGTTCGGGTAATCCGGTTGACCCTGCAACCTATATTAAAAATACGGCGACGAGCGAAAATATTACCGAATTCAATCTTACGGGAAGCTACGTTGTGCCCGCCTCTACAATCAACTCTAAAATCAGCGGGAGCAATAAAAACTACGGCTATATTGTAAAACTCGGCGGTTTGGATTGGATGGTCGCCTCGATGACGCTCAGTAGAACAAATCAACCCGTCATAACGCTCTATCTTGCAGAGAGTAGCGGCACTTCTATTTTTTATAATTACGGCACGGCTAAGGCGGATACCAAAGGTCACAATATGTACAGTAGTAGTGCGTTACGTACAAACCTTTTGGCAAGCAGCACTTATTCCTTATTTGCTAGGGGTAGCTTTGCAACGCAGTATTTAGTGCAGCCCAATAATATCGCTTATCAGCATACGGAAAGTGCAGTCGGAAGAATGACTGACATGACGAGTTGGAATTACACTTGCACGAATGAAGCGCTTGATACCCAAACTTCAGGATGGCATACGGATCTCAAAAATCCGTATACTGCGGGATATTCTTTTAACGGCACTTCGGGTGGAGGAACAAACGCCACGTATGAGGCATGGGGCGCAGATTATATTTGGATTCCAAGTCTAACGGAAATAGGTGGGGACAATGCTGCTAATACGACCTGTATCTGGAAATTAAGTTCCCAACAAAGACAGTTTTATAACGGAACGTCTACGACACAAGCAGATTGTTGCTGGTCGCGTACCGGTTATTTTATGAGATATGAAACTATGGCAATATTTCGTCCGACAGGTGATGTTAATGGTGGTGGGGTAACGACTACTATGAAAATCCGCCCCGCAATTCACTTGAATATTGCGGCTATCGAAAACAGTGTGACGTTATCCGAGCCGAAGGCTCCAACCGATCCTTATATCTATGACGGCACGAATCGGGACTTAAAAGGGGAGTCTTGGTATAATAACAATAAAACAATTATAGATAATGCGAGCCTGTGCACGGTCACCTATGCCGATGAAGACGGGGTTACGGTGACTCCGAAAGACGCGGGGACTTACAAAGCAACCTTTACGCTCAACGGAACGGATTATTTTTGGGCGGGCACCGATAAGAGCAAAACGCGCACAGTAACGTTTAAGATCGAGCCCAAAACGCTGGACGTAAGTTTTGTAAAAGACAGCGATACGGGGTTACCCAAGCTCTCTCTTACGAACACGGCGCAGTTATGCGGGACGGATACGGTAAACTGCGTAATTCGCTATTACGATAAGAATACGGAAGATAAAAAGGATTTGGGTACGGACCTTTCAAAGCTAAGCGGCAATACGCAGTACTATGCGTATGCGGAATTTGACAAGAAAAACTACGTTCCAAACAACCCGCCCGTAATATCGTTTATCAATCCCGCAACGCCCGTCAGTGTAGGCTGGGTGGACGATGAAAAGTCGCAGGATTACACGGGGGACTGGCTTGGCTTCTATTTGCAGGATTACGATTCCGACATTATCGAAGTTTCCTACGATGACGAAAACAATTTTGACGGCAACACCGAATTTTTAGAGAAAGACGCGGGAAAATACACGGTCAACTTAAAAATTAAGGACGACAAAAAGCAAGACTACTGTTGGGGACCCGAAATGGGCGACGCGGCGGGCACGACGGACGATACGACGATTGAATTTGAAATTAAGCCCGCGGTGCGCAAATTAGAGGTTGCGTCAATCGATCCCGCCGATTGGACGGTGCATTTGGGCGGCACGTGCAACGTGGAGCTCGATCCGCAGCCGCTCATTAAGGGCACAGGCTCGGTAGAAGTTATGATTTGGGCAAAGCGTACGCAGAACGCCAACCCGATCGAGCTATGCAGGGTAACGCTTACGGAGCAGGCAGATCCCATAACTTGCCAGTTTGTAACGACGGGTATCCGTATCAAGGGAACGTATATCATAGGGGCGCAGGTTGCAGATAAGGATTCTGCCGCCGCAAAGAACTATTCGATCGTCTTTGACGACAATTATACACTCACTGTGGAAGAAGCCGTGCAGACGAGCGGTATCATTTGGCGATTGTATTCGGGCAACAGTAGTGCGGGCTCCTTGGTAGACGAGTCAGGCGCGACGAGCACGACCTGGAACAAGACCGTCACCTACAACGGAAAGGCTTACAGCTTTACCGTGAACCCTTCGGGACTTGGGCTCACCGTGGATACCTCGTTCGGCACGAAGGGCTATAAAACGGTAAAAGCGGGCACTTCTAAAAATTTGGGCGCCGTAACCGACGCGGGGGACTACGTTACTACCGTAAAACTTTCGAACGGCGCAGAATACAGTATCGAATGGACGATTGAAAAGGCGAAGTTCGATTTATCGGGCGTGCGCTGGATCGAAAACGGAAATATTACGTATGCGGCAGGCGGCGTAACCGTTACGCTCGACCCGTCTACAATTCCTTCGGGACTTGCTCCAAATTACGGCGGTACGCGCAGTGCGAACAACGCGGGGGATAGCGGAAGGGCGGAAGTCACCTTTACCGTAGCCGATCCCGACAATTACGAAACACCTGACGCGCTTGTTGCGGGCAGCTATACCTTTACTCCGAACGGCGGGCTTACCGATTTCGAGTGGGGAAAGGACTGGACAATGAGTGCCATGCAGATTCCCGTAAACTGGACGGTAGGCACGATCTCTACGCAGGACAATAAGAAGATCAATGCGGAAGTGCTTGCGGGCGGATTCGGCGATTATATCAAATACCTGTATTACGAAACGGACGCAAGCGGGAACAAGCTCGACCCTTCGGCGGCGGGACGTGACGAACCCGAAATTACGGATAACGTGATCCGTTATTATATTGCGGAGGCGCAAATCAATCCCGCTTACGGAACCAACTGTGTGTTCGCCTCGAGCACGAATTTGATTTCGCCCGTGTTTGAAGTGGGGCGCGTTCTGACCGCCGTACAGGTAGAAGCGAAAAAGTCGGAGTACACCTATTGGGGCTCACCCGTCACCTTCCTCTATAACGTGAAGGGCGCGATTTCTTCGAGCGCGTTCGAGGTGACCTATTACAAGGGCTTAACACGGCTCAACGGCGCGCCTACCGACCCCGGTCAGTATCGCGCACAGCTTTCCTTAAAGAGCGCGTACACGACGAGCTATTACCTCGACGGAACGGCTTCCTTCGATTTTACGATCGTACACGCGATGATTACCGTAAACTGGAACGAGAGCGTGAAACCGCCCGTTCTCAATTTGACCCAAGATCAGGCGCAATATATAACCTATGAGTACCGCGACAGCACGGGTAAAACGGTGAGCTTTGCAAATCTTTCTACGGGCGTCTATGACGTCATCGCAAAAATCACCGATACGAGCAGGTATCAATTTACGGGTGAATTGGCGGCGAACGAGACCTTTACCGATTGGTTCGAGTTCGAAATCAAGGCAAACGATAAAGTGACAGATCCTTCGAATTCGCTTCCTCCGTTCACGCCCTCGACCGACCCCAACGGCGACGGCAGCGGGACGACTTCGGGCAAAACGCCGATATGGATTCGGCCGACGTACGATAAGGTGAACGGCTTACAGATTGAAAATCAGTTCGGTTGGGATAACAACGCCTTTACGATTACCTATATCCTCGACGGAAAGGTCGTTCCCAATTGCAATGCCGCGGGTAATTATACGGTGGAAATCAGCCTTGATTCCAATTCGTACGTGATCGATAATGCTAGTCAGACGATTTTGCACTTCACGGTTGAGACGGGCGATGCTTCCGGCGGTACGACGACTACGCCCGATGTCGACGGAGGGAAGGACGACGGAACGGGTAACAATCCTTCGGACGCTACGATTGTTTCCTACCTGCCTTTGATTTTAAGCGGCGTTTCGCTCGTGCTCATCGTCGTATTCTTGATCATGACATTGAACAATCTTTCCGCCGCGAAAGAGGCAAGGGAAAAGACGAAAAAACTTGCAATGATGTCTTATTCCGTTTCACCTATGGGCTTGCTTGCAATCGTTTTGGGGCTTGCGGAATCCAACTGGTGGATCATCGCGGGCGTTTTGATGGGGCTTGCGCTCCTTATGGCGATCGTCGCGTTCATGTCGAAGGGCAAGAAGAAAAAGGCGCTTTTAGCGCTCGAAGAGGAACAGAATCGTATTGCCGAGGAAAAGGAGTATGCAAGGCAGGATGAACAGCAACGCCGCGACAACGAACTAAAAATGATGTTCGCTTCTATGCAGCAGAACTACCAACAGCCGCAAGTCGTTCAGCCGCAGTTGCAGATGGACGATATCCGCGGATTGCTTGCGGAAACGGTTTCGGCATTGCTTCCCACGCTCCAACAGCAAATGGCGCTTCCGCCTGCGTCGTTTGACGTGAATGCTTCTATTTCCGCCGAAGCGCAAAAGGAGATCGACGGACTTCACGAGCAAATCGCGCAGCAGCAGGAGCTTCTCAATCAGATTTTGCAGAATCAGCAGAGTTACATGACGTATGAAGAGGAAGTGCAGGACGATACTTCATGGCTCGGCGAAAGCGACGAAATGATTTCTTTGGAGGAATCGTACGGCGCTTTGAGCGACGAGGGCAGGCGATTCTATTACGAAGTCGGCAGCTATATCATGAACAAGCCGAAGACGAGTCAGAACGACGGCAGATACGCGGTTTTGTTTAAGTACCGCGGACGGACGATATTCAAACTTGCAATCAAAGACGACGCACCCGTATTGTACTATCCTGCGGGCGGCGGCAGAAGCGAGATCCGCGTTTCGGATGCTTCCTCGTTGGAGCTCGCAAAGAGCGCGATTGACCGTCAAACGATCAAAGTCGATAGCGAATTGTAATGAAAAGAAATTAGAAAAACCCGCCGATTTTTCGGCGGGTTTTTTTCTGTGAAAAGAAAATTTAAGAAATTCTTAAAGTTTTCCTTCTTGAAATATGGTACAATATTGATTGAGGGATACTATGAAATATAATTGCCTGATCATTGACGATGAAAAAGTACTTGCAGACAGCACGGCGGAATACTTCAATCTGTTCGGCGTGAGTACGCTTGCCGTGTACGGCGCGGACGACTGTGTTAAATTTTTTCAAAGCAATTCAGCCGAACTCATATTGCTCGATATCAATTTGGGCGACGGGAGCGGTTTTGAATTATGCAAGCGTTTGCGGGAGACGACGGACATTCCCATTCTGTTTATTTCCGCGCGGACGAGCGACGACGATAAAATCGTTGCGCTGGGTATCGGCGGGGACGATTACGTGCAAAAGCCGTATTCGCTCGGCGTGCTTCTTGCCAAAGTCAAAGCCGTGTTAAAGCGTTACGGCGGGGCGGCTACCGGATATTCGGACGGATATCTGAGCGTCAACTTCGAAGCAAAGCAAGTCAAGGTAAACGGCAATACGGTAAAACTCACTGCGCTCGAATTCAAATTGCTTGCTTACCTTATCGAAAACAGAGGCAAGGTTATTTCGAAAAAGCAACTCTTCGAAAAAGTTTGGGAAGATAAATTCACGGGCGACGGGACGCTGAACGTGCACGTGAGAAGGCTGCGCGAAGCGATCGAATTGAGCCCCAACGAGCCGAAATACATTGTTACCGTTTGGGGCGACGGCTATAAATTTACGGGAGAGGGCGTATGAAGAAGGGGTTTTTCTTATTCGGTTTCGTGATCGTATTCGTAGCCGAAATCATCATGCTGATCGTATTTTCCGTACAGACGCAAGATTTTACGCAAGACGCGGTTGCGGTAAACGAAGTCGTACAGACGGTATCGCAGGACTTTAACGCTTTGGATGGACATAAAAATCCGACCGCGCTCGACTACGTCGTATTGGATAACGACGGCAACGTTCTTTATAAAACACGGTCGGGACTATCCGAAAGTATAAACACGGCGATCACGCATAGGGATACCGTTCTCGATATTACGTTAGACGATACGGTAGTCGGAAAGGTCTTAATTTATAACGACGGCGCGCAAACTTTGCAAGCGCAAAAAAAGACGGCAATCATCGTATTATCGGTTGCGATCGCACTGCAATGCGCAATCTGCATCGGGTACGCCGTTTATATGCACGTTACCATCGTAAGACCGTTTAAAAAGCTCAAAGGCTTTGCGCGGCGCGTTGCGGGCGGAAATCTCGATATCCCGCTTGAAATGGACAGGGGGAATCTCTTCGGTGCGTTTACCGAGAGCTTCGATATCATGCGCTCGGAGCTGAAAAAAGCGCGCATTGCCGAAGCGCAGGCGCAGAGAAGCAAAAAGGAACTCGTTGCTAAACTTTCCCACGATATCAAAACGCCCGTTGCAAGCATTAAAGCCGTCTCCGAAGTCGGGCTTGCCGTAGCAAGAGGGGAGAAAGATAAAGCTAATTATACGCAGATCATAGGCAAAGCCGATCAGATCAATACGCTCGTCACAAACCTGTTCACGGCAACGCTCGAAGAATTGGAGCAACTCACCGTAACGCCTACGAATATCGAGAGTGGGAAAGTAAAAACGCTGCTCGAAAACGCCGACTATCTGCACCGCGCGCAAATTTCCGAAATCCCCGAATGTCTGGTGTGTGCCGATCCTTTACGCCTGCAACAGGTGTTCGATAATATTTTCGCCAACTCTTACAAGTACGCAAAGACGGAAATAGCGGTAACGGCGGAAAAAACGGACAAGCATATCGACATAAGTATAGAAGATTTCGGCGGCGGAGTTCCCGCGGAAGAATTGCCTACGATAAAAGAAAAGTTCAAGCGCGGAAGCAATTCCCAAAATACCGAAGGCGCGGGCTTGGGACTTTACATTTCCGACTACTTTATGAAGGAAATGCAGGGCGGGCTGGATACCGCAAACGGCGAACACGGCTTGAAGGTAACGATTACTCTTAATTTAAGCGGAAAAAATTAAGAAATATTTAAGAATCCGTTAAAGACAGTTAAGAATTGCAAAAGTTAAAATGGACGTGTATGAAGGAGAGATTATGCAACGGCAAATTTTACTTAAAACCGAAAATCTGAGCAAGACCTTCTCGAACGGGGGTCATCAGCAGCACGTTCTCAAAAATATCGACCTCGAGCTTTATCAAGGCGATTTTACGGTCATCATGGGCGCAAGCGGCGCGGGCAAGTCAACGCTTCTCTATGCGCTTTCGGGAATGGATACCCCCAGCCTTGGCAAAATCACGTTCGGGGATAAAGTCATATCCGATTTAAGCTCGGACGGGCTTGCGGTGTTCCGCCGCCACCATTGCGGATTCGTATTCCAGCAGATTTATCTCATCGACGGAATGAGCGTTTTAGACAACGTGCTTGCCGCAGGACTGCTCGTAAACAAAGACAAAAAGGCGCTCGTCAAAAAGGCAAAGGAACTGTTTGCGGCGGTGGATATTTCCGAAGAAACGCAGAAGAAGTTTCCCACGCAGATTTCGGGAGGGGAGGCGCAGCGCGTGGGGATCGTCCGCGCGCTCATCAACTCGCCCGAAATCCTGTTTGCCGACGAGCCTACGGGCGCGCTCAATTCCCAAACGGGACTCGACGTTTTGGATACGCTTACGAAGTTCAACGAAGAGGGGCAGAGCGTCGTCATGGTCACGCACGATATGCGCTCCGCCCGCCGCGGCAACCGCATTCTTTATCTCAAAGACGGCGTTATATTGGGCGAATGCGATTTGGGCAAGTATTCCCACGGCGACAAGGAAAGACACGAAAAACTTTCGGCGTTCTTAAAAGAAATGGGGTGGTAACGTGAGAAAGTTATTTCTGATCGCCCGCTCGAATATGCGCAAAGCCAAGGGACAGACGGCGGCTATCGTCGTGCTGATTTTACTTGCGGCAATGCTCTTAAATCTGTGGCTTATGCTCGCTATGGATTACAAGCAGAACTTCGACAGATACCACGATAAGCTCAACGCTCAGCACGTTACGATCACGCTTGACGACGAGGACGGCTCCGTTCTTGAATTTTTGTCCGAGACGCTTGAAAAGGAAAGTAAGGTTTCCGAATTCCGTTTAGACCGCTGTATGCACATGACGGGTACGTTTGCCTACAACAACGGAACGATGAACAGCTGGTTTGTTTTTTTGGAAAAGGAGTTTGCGCTTTCCCGCTCCATGGGCAAAGCGGAAATCGTAGAGAGCGGCAATTTCGAGAGCGGCATATATCTGCCCATGCTCTACAAGACGAAGGAAATCGCAGTCGGAAAAACGATAGAAATATCCATCGGCAGTCATCCCGTAGAATACGTCGTCTGCGGATTCTTCAACAGCGTCATGGCGGGCTCGCACAACTGCGGGTTGACCGAGCTCATTCTTACCGGGGACAAGTACGCTCAGCTTCAAGAATTAGATTACGCGCCGAATGCAACCTTATGCTCCCTGCGCTTGAAGAATTTATCGGACAATATCAATTACGAAGCGGCTCTGAAAGCAGTCATATCGGAACGTTTCCCCAACGTTATGATGGTGAGCAACTCTTACGATATCGTCGTGCAGGCGCGCTATATCTCTCAAATGATTTGTTCGGGAGTCATAAGCGCAATGGCGTTTTTCGTGCTTTTGATTGCGCTCGTCGTGATCGCCTCGAATATCGTCAACTATATTCAGGTGAATATGCAAAACCTCGGTGCGCTCAAAGCTACGGGCTATACTTCAAGACAGCTCATTTGCTCGCTGCTGTTACAGTTTTTGGGGTTGACCTTACTTGCGGCAATCGTAGGCGTTGGGCTTT
>JAIDSX010000035.1:14937-27552 GCA_029060985.1 Clostridia bacterium
TTGGGCTTTCGTACTGTTTATTCCCCGCGATAAATTCCATGATGATTTCGCAGACGGGAATCCCGTATGCAATTCACTTTCTGCCCCTGCCCGCGCTTATTTCGCTTTTGATTCTGGGCGGCGCGGTCGCGCTTGCGGTGTGGCTCTCCTCGCGCAGGATCAAGAAAATAGAGCCGATTGTAGCGTTACGGTCGGGTGTGCAAACGCATAACTTCAAGCGCAACCACGTTCCGCTGGAAAAGACGAAAGCGCCTTTGAATTTCGCCCTGGCGCTGAAAACCACTCTTTCGGGTGTAAAACACAATATTACGGTTTGTATTACGATGCTCGTGCTTTCTCTCGTCGTGGTGTTTTCGGGGCTGATGACGGAAAACGTGATCGCAGATATGACGCCGTTTTTGAATCTGATCGTGGGGGAAACTGCGGATAGCTGTATCAACGTGGAAACGGAAGTCGAGGAAGAATTTTTGGCTGAAATGAACGCGGACGACCGCGTGGAAAAAATCTATCTTTATCACACGCAAAACGTCACGCACGAGGGCGGCGCGGAGCTTATGGCAACCCTGTGCGACGATTTTTCACGGGTGAACAATCAGGACGTTATTTATTTGGGAAGATTCCCCAAATATGATAACGAAATCGCGATCGGGGCAAAGTACGCCAAGGGGAAGGGGTTTTCCGTCGGGAGCGAAATCGAAATCACGGCAAACGGCAAAACGGAAAAATATCTTATCAGCGGGTTTACGCAAGTCACGAATTATCTCGGCAGAGACTGCCTTTTAACGAGACAGGGCTACGAACGGTTGGGAACGATTTCAAACACGAGCTATTATCTGAATCTTGCGGAAGGTACGGATATAGACGCTTTTAACTTGGAGGCGAAGGAGAAATTTTCGGGTAGCGTCAATACGACGATAAACGTAGGCACTACGATCGAGGGTGCGGCAACCGTTTACGTTTCGCTTATGACGATCATCGTCGTTGCAATACTCATACTGTCTGCAATCATTATCGCATTCGTGCTGTATCTTTTGGTGCGCACCATGCTCAACAATAAAAAGCGGGACTACGGAATTTTGAAATCGCTGGGCTTTACCACGGGACAACTCGTATTGCAGACCGCGCTATCGTTTATGCCCGCAATCATTTTGTCTACCGTTTTGGGACTCGTCGTTTGCAGTTTGATCATAAACCCGCTTACCGCGCTGTTTTTGAGCGGTATCGGAATCGTAAAGTGTACGTTTCATATTCCCATCGTGTTCGTTACGGTGGCGGGGATCGGACTTATTTTACTATCCTTCGGTATCGCTTGCCTTCTGTCGCTCAAAGTCAAGAGGATAGCGCCCCGTAATTTACTTGTCGGGGAATAAGTAATCCGCATAAGACCGGCTACCGCAGGGTAGTCGGTTTTTTCGTGTAAAAAGGAATAATTTGGAAATATTTTGCGTTTTTTTCCCCCGAAAGGCGGCAAGCGTCCGATATGTTCGTAAAAGCCCCGTTATTTCCTTGACATAATTCTTTCAATCATGTTACAATAAATCAATTATTTTTTTATAGGGAAATGACGAACGGAGTCATTGAAAAACATGAAAACAGTTTGGAGCAAATTGAAAAAAACAGCATTGGTTGCGGCGTTCGTGCTCTTTGCGATTGCGGCGGCTTGTCTCTTTGCGGCGTGCAAAGACGACGACGAACGGGAGCAAGACCCGGGCGCACAGACTACTTATACGCTTACGTTCGTAACGAACGGCGGAACGGATATAGACCCCATTACGGCGGCAGCGGGGAAGGCGATCACGCCGCCCGCCGCTCCCCAAAAGGAAGGGTACGCCTTCGATGGGTGGTATACCTCCTCGGACCTTACGGGAAACAGCGTAGAGATCCCGTCCGTCATGCCGGAGCAATCCGTTACCTACTACGCGCGTTACGCGCTCCTTTACAAGGTGACGTACAACTTCAATCTTCCCGGTGTTTTGTCCGGCGGCAGAGTCCTCCCGGACGAGGGCAAGGCGGGCGAGACGATTACGTTAAAAGACGGCGCGGCGTACCGCGTGAAGGGATACGCGTTTCTCGGCTGGACGCTTGATAAGAACGCGACGTTCCAGTTCAGCGGCGGCGAATACGAGGGACAATACAAGGCGGGCGACGAGTTCACTTTGGGCGAAGAAAATATTACGCTGTATGCGAAGTGGGCAAAGGAGTACGCCTCTGCGAAAGGCAAGAGCGACGAGCGCATATGGATTTACGAGCCGCTGATCGGACACGGTCTCGGCGCGGCCATTCGCGTATGCGAGGGAAAAGAAAATAAGCTCGGCTTTGCGGCGATAAACGAGCAAGACGGCACGATCGAATTCGAGTTTTATTACAACGAGGAAGACGGCGGCAACGTGGTGGGGTACATCGGTGCGGATAACACCTTCGTCCTGCGCGACGAGACGTTCGGCAGCTATCTTTTGTACGATCACGTGACGCAAAGCGTCGAGGGGTATATTCTGACGAGCGACGGGTACGGATTTGCGAGTGTTACGAGAATGGTGGGAAGCCAGACTTCCACGCTTGCATTCGGCAAATACGTATACGACGAAGATTACGACGACTATCTGTTTACCTCTCTCGATCCCGTAACGCAGGAGGAAGACAACGAATGCGTGTTTAACTTCATCTGCGATCACCGTACGGTGGAGGACACCGAGTTCGACGGATATTTCTTCTGGCAGGGCTACGAAAGCGGCTCTTATCTTCTGTATCTCAACGGCGAGCTGTACAACTACCGTCTCGATTTGAACGGCTACGGCAGCGCGCGGCTCTACGCGTACGACGTTGTAAGCGATAGTATCACGCTGGAATCCACGGGTATCTACCGCGGCACGGACGAGTACGAGGACGAGTCCGGCGAGTGGGAATACGTTCCCGCGTCGGGCAGCGGTTTCCGCTTCATTCTCAATGTACTTTCCGATATAAGCGGCAACATTCCCGTGTATATCGAATACGATGCCGAAATGAACGTCACGCTTACCGAAAAAGACGGGGGCGCGACGCTCTATCTCGACGGCTACGGGAATGCGCTGTACACGGCGGGAAGCGTTGAATATGTAGGCAACTGTGTGGTAAGCGAATCGCACGCACTCATCACCTTTGTTCCGTACGTATCGGACGGCGCAGGCGGCATGACTGCGGGCGGCAAGATGTACTTCAACGTGGAATGGAGCGAGGGGACGTTTACCGTAAACACCACGGGCTTTGTCATTGACGATACGGTGCTTACCTTCTACGAGGGCGAAGGGCGGGTCGTCGTCATACCGGGCGAGATCACGGAAATCGCGGACGGCGCGTTCAATTACACGCGTACGGAAGTGAGCCTCGTGTCCGTGACCATTCCCGCGAATGTGACCAAAATCGGCAAAATCGCATTCCAAAACAATTACTCTCTCGAACGTGCGGTTTTCCTTTCGGAGACCCCGATCGAAATCGATTGGAGCGCGGAAAACAATCCCTTCCGCTGGCCTGCGGGCAACTTTGTGATCGTAGTGCCGGAGGGCAGTCAGGACGCTTATAAGGCGGCTTGGAGCGATTGCCCGTACGCGATCAAGGGCTCGGTGGAGGTCACTCTGCTTCCCGAATTCGAAATTGAGGACGGCGTGCTCGTGCGCTACAACAAGCAGCCTGATGCACCCGAAATTCTCGATTTAACGATTCCCGACGAAGTTACCGAAATTGCAAATAATGTGTTCCGCGGACTCGATTATATCCGTAGCGTCAATTTGAACAACGTAACCAAAGTCGGCGCTTCCGCGTTCGAGAACTGTGTCAATCTGAAAAAGGTACTTTTTACCAACGTTCAGGAGCTGGGCGAAGCCGCGTTTGCGGGTTGTTACAATCTTGCAAACGGCGAGACGTACGGAGACGGCACGATCGAGCTATTAGAAATCGTCACGATAGGCGCGAACGCATTCCGCAGCTGCGAATGCCTCAAACTCGTGCGGCTCGGCGAAAATCTTATAAGTATCGGCGATACGGCTTTCAGCGAGTGCCATATTTATGAGGAAGAGGAAGCGTTGCACTTGGAGCTTCTGGGGGATACGCCTCCCGAAATGGGCGCGTCCGTAGGACTTGGCAATATCTCGATGCGCATTATCGTGAACGATATCGAAGTCGCCAAGAAGTGCTTTATTAGCGGAAGCTGGAATAAATATTGCAGACACCTGTACATCGAATCGGGCGAAGAGAAGGGTAAATACATGGACGGCTCCGTCACGCTCGATATCGACGGCAGAGCCGTGCTGATGTCGTCGGAAATCCTGCTTTACGAGATTTCGGGCGGGAACATTATTTTCTACGAATACGACAGTACGACGGCGCAGTATTCCACGTTCGAAGGCACGATCACTTCGGATACGATCACGGTGACGTTCGCAGGTCAGCAATTCGTATTCGAGAGAGTGGTAGGGGACGTCACGTATACGTCCGTCGACCAGCAATATACGATCGTTTGCAATCCGAGCGTGTTCGACCCCGAATCGTACGCGAGCACGGGTTATAACGGTACGGCGACCGTACTCTTCAACGGCGTGGAAGCGGTGCTCAAAATAAACGGTTATAATTCCAAGGTTATTTTGGGCTATACCGATACGGACGGCAAAGTTTATAAATTCACAATCACGCTGGACGGCAGGACTTTCACCTACGTAAAGGTGCGCGACGAATATATCAGCGATATTTCCAGCGATGACGGAAGCGTTTTGACGATCCACTACGCGGGCAACATGATCTACGTTTACGGCGAGTTGAAAATCGTAACGGATATCCCTAACGAAGGCGACACCCTGCCCGCTTGGAGCGAGGGCTCGACGATTGCCCAGTGCACTGAGGAGGGCGTGTACGAGTTTACCCGCCAGTTCCGCAACGTAACGTATAAGATAAGGATCACGCTGTCGCAAGACAAAACGACGTTCACTTATACGTACGAAATTATTTAGTATTTCATTTTATAGGAGATATATATGAAAAGGAAACTTTGTAGCTTGTTTATTGCCCTTATGGCAATAATCGCTGTCGTATGCGCTTTTGCCGCGTGCAAAAACGGCGACGACAAAGACCCCGTAACCAAGTACACCGTTACGTATTCGGCAGGCGAGGGGGGGGGTACGGCTCCTAACGGCGGTGAGTACGCCGAGGGTGCAACCTTCACGCTTCCCGCTGCTACGGGACTGAGCAGAGAGGGTTACGACTTCGACAAATGGAACGACGGCACTACGGACTATGCCGTAGGCGCAACGTACACCATGCCCGCGAAAAACGTCACCTTTACTGCGAAGTGGGTAGAATCCGTAGTGAAGTACACCGTCACGTATGTGGCGGGCGAGGATGCGGAGGGCACCGTGCCCGACGGCGGCGAGTACGCAGCGGGTGCAACCTTCGAACTTCCCGAGCCTACGGAACTAACGAACAAAGAGGGCTATCTTGTCGCTAAGTGGAACGACGGCACTACGGACTACGCCGCGGGCGCAACGTACACCATGCCCGAGAGAGACGTCACCTTCACCGCAGTTTGGGGTGTGCCTCATACCGTAACGTTCAAAGGTACGTTCCGCGTCGAGGAAAATTCAGTGCCTGCCGCAAAGCAGTATGCCGAGGGCGCAACCGTAACCTTGCCCGAAAACACTATGACGATGGTAGCCGCATATCAGAACTATGTTTTCACGGGTTGGAAGACGGGCAGTACGACCTATCAGCCGGGCGAGAGCTTCATCATGCCCGCAGACGACGTAGAGATTACGGCGCAATGGGTAGCGGGAGTAAGTGTCGCCTTTAATTTGAACGGCGGAACGGGCGACGTTCCCGCAAACAAATATTATGCGAAAGGCTCTACGGTGACTTTGCCGACGAGCGCAGGACTTAACAATCCGGGCTACATTCTGACGGGCTGGAACGCCGTTACGACCGACAGCGACGGTAATACCGTAGACACCGAAAAATGCTCCCTCGGCGGTTCGTATACCGTAGGGAACTATGACGTCACCTTCACCGCGATCTGGTCTGACGCGAGTGTAAAATACACCATTACGGTGTTTAAGAGCAACGTCGAAAGCGAGATAGACTCCGTTCAAGGCACTTTGCCCACCTTTGAAGATAAAGCGGCGGGCGAAACCTTTACCGCACCTGAGGAAGGGCTTACGTTTGCACACCGTCATATCATTAAGTGGTGGGTGTACGTCTTTGAAACCGATCAGCTCGGAAACGCGGACTGGGTACAAAAAACGAGCTATAACCCCGGTGAAACGATCACCATGCCCGGTTGCAATATTCAGCTTAAACCCAGATGGGTAGCAAACGACGTCACGATTTCGTTCGACGCAAACGGCGGCACGGGAGAAATGACTCCCATAACGAAGGCATACAATGCCTATCTCACGCTTCCCGCGAACGGATTCACCGCGCCCGACGGAAAGACTTTCCAGGGCTGGGCGTCCAGCGAAAACGGCTCGATTTTGACTAACAGCACCAAGCTCGAAGAGCCGCTTGTAAATGCGGACGATACGCTCACGCTCTACGCCGTATGGGAGACGTCCTCGACCACCCCTGTGACGATAGACGCTATGGTCGGTCATTGGACGGCTACGGGGCATACGCTCGATATTATCGCAGACGAAACCGAGCAACACGTTTTGGGTTACGGCATTTTAGACGGTCAATATTTCGTGAAGGTGCAGGAGACAGGCACGATTGCAATTGGAAGTCTCGACGGGGATATATCTTACGCGCTTGCTTTGAACGACACGTCGCTTACGCTGACTCCCTCAGGCGTGGGCACGGCAATCACGTTTACCGAAAAGGGTGTGCTCACCCCTGCAAACAGAAACGATTTCGTCGGCAAATGGAAGAGAGACGGTAATAATCACGTTTGGGTAATTAACGATAGCGCGGTAGCGTACGGAAGCAAGGCATTGTCGCCGGCAAATTCGGTAATCATAGGCGATAAGATTGCATTGTGGTATGACGTGGCAGGGTATAATTACGATTTCGTGCTTCAAAAGAGCGGCGACGAGCTTGTCGGGTATTACGATGCAAACGGTCACGATCCTGAGGCAGTTACCTTTAACGCGAATCTTTCCATCATTCTGACCGTCGATGGCACGCCCAATCAAGTCGTAGCAAACGGCATCGCACCCGATGAGAGCATGATTCAAACACCCACGGCTCCCGAAGAGGGCAAGGTGTTCGATAAGTGGGTGCTCGCAGGTACGGAAACCGAATTCGATCCTACCGCTGCCATGACCGCAGACGCTTCGATCGTAGCCACTTGGAAAGACGACAGCGGAACGACTTATACAGGTAGATACGTTCATAGTAGCGGTTCCGGATTCTTCGCTAAGAACTTTACAGTTGTCAAAATTGAATTGAAAGCAGACCACAGCAAACTCACCTATACGCTTGATACCGGCGTGAGCAAAACCGTCAATTTGACGGTAGAAACGCAGAATAAACCAAATAATTACGGCGACGACGCCGAATATTATTCCGTTTCATTAGAAAACGTAGCGCACTACCTTTTGGTGAAGGCAGACGGCTCTAAGATTTTGTTGTGCGATGACTACGATGAGCCGATCGAGGGCGCTGAATTTTCCGTATCGAACGGCGAAAGCGATTGGGACATTATTTCTACATCGGCATGGTCATCGGCAGGTACCAAATATTTCACGGAATCGTTTACGAACGGCGGCGTAGTATTTTTAGGTATTCAATTTGTGTACGATACAAATTTTTCCAATGAGACCGACCGCATAAAAATCAAGCCGATTTACGTAAGTAACGAAGCTGAAAGAGTTGGTACGAATATTAGCTTCGCCTCCCAAAATGACAATTGCTATGTATTTACAAGTACCTCTTATATCGTTACAATCGGCATGAAAGACGGAATTTTCTATATCGTATCATTTAGTTATAAAAATAATCCGGATACGACCGAAAGAGCGCTTACCGGAACTACGGCGCCCAGCTGGCAGTAAAATTTCAAACACAAAAAAGTCCGATGGGGAATTCCCCGTCGGACTTTTTCCTTTCAAAATAGCGAAAATTTGCCCAAAAGACTTGACAAATGGCGTGCAGGGCATATAATAAAAATAGAAAAATGTCATTTTTCGAATAAAAAACAGTATACTATGTTTATACAGATAGGAGGAGCATATGAACAAAGTCAGGGGGGGGGGTATTAAAAAGTAAGAGTAAGATAATCTATGCGTTACTTAGTAAAATATGTGCCGCAGTCTTTTTCTGCGGCTTTTTTGCTGTCAAAAATACCCAAAAAGCGGAGGCATATACTACGGGAGCGGTTGCGCCTACAAAGAACTTTCTTGGCGAAATCGTACTTTCCAATTATGCTTCGCGCACAGACGGAGTCGTATTCGACAGAACGAAGCTGAATCAGCTATACGGCAAATTAGCAACGGCGGCAGGCTCTTCTACGCTTGCCACTTCCGATTTGGCCACCGCGAAGTCGAGAGTGAATTCTTCTACAAGCGTTGTTACCGGTACGGCGAGCGGGGCTACGACGGATACCACGATTTCCGGCAATACGAGTACGCAGCTCAAGGCGCTCGACTTTAAGACCATGCAGTCCAAATTGGGGAGCGCCATTACGCTCAAATTCGGCGGATTTGACTGGACGGTCGTATACGCCACCACGAACACGACGGCGGGCACGAATACGAAGGCGGGCGATTTGATTGTAACGCTTTGGCTGAACGATACCCTTTCAACTGCTTCGCAGTGGAATAAATATACGAGCACTGCTTATACCGGTAATAATTATTATCCTTCTAATATGTATTCCACGAGTTTTATCCGCGTGTCCACCTTAAATGCGGGCGGGGATAACGGAGAATATGCAGCGGGAACGGGCGGTGCGGCGACTTATGCGACCAGCACGACTGCGCGCGGCGGTACGAATGGCACGGTATCGCTTGCAACCCGTAAAAACAACCAATTTGCAAAGTTCACGCTCTCGAACAATGTTTTGGGAACGGGTAGCCTTACGCAGTTCCTTACTATGCCAAAGAACGTAAAATATCAGGAAAAGGAAAACTTCGTTTGGTCTTATGACGGGATATATGATATATATTTGTGTCCTAACGAGGCGTGGGGAACTCCCGATACTTCCTTAAAGCACACCAAAGGCAACAAACTTGGCGGTTGGAATACGGCAGGGAGCGCCGTAAAAGATAAGCCCGCATATAACGAATGGACTAACGACTACCTGTGGCTTCCTTCGGCTACGGAAATGGGTTATGATGCTGATGGCACTAGTCCCGAGTGCGGTGCGAGTTTATGGGGGATTCCCTATTTTGACGATATAAGAAAATGCACTAAACCGAGTTTGCCTTCAAGCGGAGTTCAGGATAAGCTTTCTATTCGTACCTCCGACGGCTCTGCCGCTAATAGTGTTTATGCTATGACACATATGGGAACGGGAAGTGGTCAGGACCCTACTGAATTGGTGAGCGTCCGTCCTGCATTACACTTGAATCTTTCGGCTATCGAGGATAGCGTGACGGTATCCGAGCCGCAGGCCCCCACTTCTCCTTACGTCTACGACGGCGCAGATAGGGACTTAAAAAACGAAACCTGGTATAATAATAATAAAAAGATTTTTGATAATTCAAGCCTTTGCACGGTTGCATACACCAACGATAAGGGCGTAAACGTTACCCCGCACGACGTAGGAGAGTACACCGCAACTTTTACGCTTGGTTCGGATTACAGTTGGGCGGGCACAAATACGAGTAAAGTACGCGAGGTATCGTTTGAAATTGAGCCCAAAAAGCTGGACGTGAGCTTTACAGTCGATTCCGTTACGGGACTACCAAAGCTCTCTCTTACGAACACGTCGCAGGTATGCGGAACGGATACGGTGAATCCCGTTATCCGCTATTACGACAAGAACACGGAAGATAAAAAGGATCTGGGTACGGACCTTTCGAAGCTGAAAGGCAATACGCAGTATTACGCTTACGCGGAGTTTGACAATAAAAACTACGTACCGAATAATGCGCCCGTACTATCCTTTATCAATCCCGCAACCGCCATCAGCGTAAGCTGGGCGGACGACGGTACAGGCAACGGCGGGTCAAAGTCATATACGGGAAAATCGCTCGCCTTCGATTTGGAGTTCGATTCCGACCTGGTTGAAATTGCCTACGACGGCGACGCGTATTTTGACGAGTATAACGAGTTTATTGCGACGAACGTGGGTACGTACACGGTCAACGTAAGAATAAAAGAAAAATATAAACAGGACTACTGCTGGGGTCACGAGATGGGCGACGCGGCAGGTACGTCGGAAGATACGACCATAGACTTTGAAATTACGCCCGCAGTGCGTAAATTAGAGGTTGTATCCATCACGCCTTCGGACTGGACGGTGTCAATGGGCGGAAAGCTCGACGCAACGCTTGATTTGCAACAGATTTTTGCGGGCACGATGGAAGTAATGATCTATGCAAAGCGTACCCAAAATTCTAAACCGATAGAGCTTTGCAGAGTGGAGTTCACGACGCAGCAGCATTCCGTACAATGCGAGTTGGTAACGACGGGCATTTTGGCTACGGGAACGTACGCGATAGGGGCACAGGCGTACAATCAAAACGCCGCGAATGCCAAAAACTATTCGTTCGTATTTACCGAAGAATACCACCTTACGGTAGAGGAAGCCGTGCAAACGGGCGGTATCTTATGGCGGTTGTATTCGGGTAACACTATTGCGGGCTCTATGACGGACGACTCGGGCGAGAAGAGCACGGCTTGGGATAAGACGATCACCTATACCGGAAAGGCGTACAGCTTTACCGTAAACCCTTCGGGACTCGGACTTACAGTCGATAACTTCTACGGCACGAACGGATATAAAACGGTAAAAGCGGGCACTTCTACTTCGTTGCGCTCCGTTACCGATGCGGGCGACTACGTTACCACCGTAAGGCTTTCGAACGGCGACGAATATAGTATCGAGTGGACGATCGAGAAGGCGAAGTTCGATTTGAGCAAGGTGCGCTGGATAGATAACGGAAATTTGACGTACGTGGCGGGCGGCATAGACGTTATGCTCGATCCTTTAACGATACCTGCGGGGCTTACTCCGCAATACGGGCAACAGACGAGTGCGGGCAACGCGGGGGACAGCGGAACGGCGGTCGTCACCTTTACCGTGGCTGATCCCGATAATTACGAAACGCCCAGTGCGCTCGCGGCGGGTAGTTATATCTTTACCGCAAACGGCGGACTTACCGATTTCGAGTGGTCGAAGGACTGGACGGTCAGCGCGTTGCAAATTCCCGTAAACTGGACGGTGGGCACGCTTGAACTTGAAAGCAACAACAAAAAAATCAACGTAGAAGTGTTGGCGGGCGGCTACGGCGATTACGTTACGTATTTATATTACGAAACGAACGCAAAGGGCGAAAAGCTCGACCCTTCGGCGGCGGGACGTGACGAACCCGAAATTACGGATAACGTGATCCGTTACTATATTGCGGAAGTGCAAATCAATCCCGATTACGGAACAAACTGCGCGTTTGTACCGAATGCGAATTTGACTTCGCCCGTGTTCGAGGTGGGGCGCGTTCTGACCGCCGTACAGGTAGAAGCGAAAAAGTCTGAGTACACCTATTGGGGCTCACCCGTTACCTTCCTCTATAACGTGAAGGGCGCGATCTCTTCGAGTGCGTTCGAGGTGAGCTATTACAAGGGCTTAAAGAAGCTCGACGAAGCGCCTACCGCCCCCGGCGATTACCGCGCACAGCTCAGCTTAAAGAGCGCGTATACCTCGCGCTACTATCTCGACGGGACTTACTCCTTCGAGTTCACCATCGTACGCGCTTCTATTTCGGTCAGTTGGAACGAGAGCGTGAAACCGCCCGTTCTCAATTTAACGCAAGATCAGTCGAAATACGTGACTTACGAATATCGCGACAGCACGGGCAATACGGTGAGCTTCAATACGCTTAGTTCGACGCCCGGCGTCTACGACGTCATCGCAAAAATTACCGATACGAGCCGGTATTACTTTACGGGAGAATCGGCGGCAAACGAAACCTATACCGAGTGGTTTGAGTTCGAGGTGAAGTCGGGAGACAAGTTGACCGATCCTTCCACCTCGCTCCCCGCGTTCACGCCCTCGACCGACCCCAACGGCGACGGCAGCGGGACGACTTCGGGCAAAACGCCGATATGGATTCGGCCCACGTACGATAAGGTGAACGGCGTACAAATTGAAAATCAGTTCGGTTGGGATAACAACGCCTTTACGATTACCTATATCCTCGACGGACGGGTCGTTCCTAATTGCAACGCCGCGGGCACGTATTTTGTGGAAATCAGCCTTGATTCCAATTCGTACACGATTGATAAGAATAGTCAAACGACCTTGCAGTTCACGGTTGAGACGGGCGATGTTTCCGGCGGTACGACGACTACGCCGGACGGCAACGGCGGGAAGGACGACGGAACGGGTAACAATCCTTCGGACGCTACGATTGTTTCCTATCTGCCTTTGATTTTAAGCGGCGTTTCGCTCGTGCTCATCGTCGTATTCTTGATCATGACATTGAACAATCTTTCCGC
>JAIDSX010000036.1 GCA_029060985.1 Clostridia bacterium
TAATTGATTTTAGCGAATTTACGGGAAAACTTCTTCACGCCCTTCGTCAGTTTTTTACGTTTCTTTTCAGAAAGTTTATCCCAAACGATATCACCCATAAGCGCACCGCTGAATACGCCTATCTTTGATATCCCCCACCAGGATAAGCTGTGCTTGATATCCTTCGCGGTCGATTTCGCGCCCGCGCCGAGGCATTGCGTAATGATCACGGCGCGCTTTTTGAACATTTCGGGGGCGGGTCTGTGCGGCATCCAGCGATATCCGAAATGGTCAAGCAATGCCTTCATTGCCCCCGTCATATGCATAACGTAGGCGGGCGAAGTCATAACGATCAAATCCGCCTCTAAAAGCGATTTTTCAATAGCGCTTACGTATTCATGATCTTTACAAGTATGCTCGCCCTTCATAAAACAGCTCGTGCAGCCCACGCAGAAAGACGGGCAGTCCTTCGGAAGATAATATTCCGTGATCTCGGCAGTCGCCCTGAAAGGCTCTAAAAACATTTCTTTTAATCGATGGGTTACGCCGTGCTTTTCCGTACCGTTAATGACAGTAATTTTCATTTCATTATCCTGAAAAATTTTTAACTTCTTGTATTTATTATACAAGCTAAATTCAAAAAAAGCAAACAAAAAATCGAAACCCTTTCCCGCTAACAGAGAAGTGTTTCGATTTGGGTTTTGAGTGGTTTCTCTCAACCAAGAAATTTCCATAAAAAAGACGGCATATGCCGTCTTTTTTATGGAAACCTATACGGTAGTGCGGAAATCAAATTCTTAAATTTTTATATATCTTTTCTAACTTTCAATATCAACAATAAAGGCATTCAAAAGACTGTCAAATATATTAGCAACTTGTTTTTGTGTTAGATTCTTTCTTCACTGTCGATACTTCGTATAGGCAATGATACAAAAAATAACGGTAAATATTTAAATACCTACGATAACTAAACCTAAGGAAACGATAATAAAATATAACGCTTAGTAAAGCCGCAATACCTTCAGTCAGCCCAAATGCTAACCAATTAATATTCCCAATAAAAATACTGAACGGACAAAACACCGCCACTAAAAAACAATAAAGTGATATGCTTCTTGCCATAGCCGCAAGCGCCTGATCATGATTACCACTCAAACTACCCTTATGGGCGATCATATAATTCTTACAGTAATTATAGACAATGTTATCATTTTTCCACTCTTCTTTGTTGTGAGTTTCTAAACCTAATTTGGTTACAACATATTCGTTAATATCATTGCGCTCTTTATCTTCAAAATAGAAATTATGATTCGTTTTTAAAAGTTTTCTCTCATTTGGACGTAATGCATTTCTGAGCAATTTTCCATTTCTATGAAAAAATTGTTTATCAATAAGTGAAGATACTTCCTGAAAAATCAATCCAATAATATAACTGATTACAATAAATATAAATATGTATTCGCTTAATAGTCCCGTAAAGTCGTAACAATTTATTAAATAACAGATTATTACAGTAGTGACGGTCATAATCAATCCGGATAATAAAACCCCTAATAAATCATATATCCCTAATTTTTCTAAAACTTTATCCATAAGTATTCTCCTTTGTTGAAATTATAGAAAGTATATCAAAAAATTATAAAAAAGTAAATTATTATAATTGAACAATTTCAACGGATTCTGTATAATGTTTGGTAGATGTGAGCTTATAAGGAATCAAGCATTTAGAAAGTCGGAACGAAACCATCGGTTTCTCGCAACCAAAAAAAGACGGCAATAGCCGTCTTTTTGCATTTGAATACAGGATGAAATGCTACCTACATTGTATTCTTTTATTTTCTTGACGACAAGTACTGCGCCACCTCTTCCCGTTTGGGCACGGCGATCTGCGCGCCTCTTCGGGTCACGGTTATTCCCGAACATAACGAAGCAAAACGAGCCGCGTCCTCCAAGCTCTCGCCCTCGGCAAGTTTTACGCACAGTGCCCCGCAATACGTATCGCCTGCACACGTCGTATCGATTGCTTCCCCGACATTTACAGCGGCAATTTCCTGTTTGCCCTCTTTCGTACAAATGAGCGAGCCGCTCTCGCCAAGCGTTACAATCACCGCTTTCGCACCGCGCTGCAATAAAATTTCGCAGCCTTCTAAAACGTCGTTCTTATCCGTTAAAAGTTTTAACTCCTTTTTATTCGGAAGAATCAGATCGGAATAGGCAACGGCTTCATGAACTCCGTAAGAGGCGGGAGCAGGGTTGAACACGGTAATCATTCCCCTTTCCTTTGCGGTTTTAAGGGCATACAATACAACCGGATAAGGATTTTCAAGCTGCGTTATAAAAATATCCCCTTTCTCCGCTTCCGACAGTAAATTCTGCACGTCCGTCTCATTTACGACGGCGTTCGCCCCTTCGCTTAAAATGATTCGGTTATCACCGTCAATCACGGTGATCATTGCGACACCCGTATTCTCTTCCACACGGCGGATACACGCAGTATCCACGCCGACGCCGTGCAAACTATTCAAGAGCATATCTCCGAACGCGTCCCTTCCGACGGCGCCCGCCATTTTTATTTTTCCGCCGAGCGCCGCACAGGCATACGCCTGATTCGCACCCTTCCCGCCCGCGGTAATTAAAAATTCACTTCCTTTGAGTGTTTCTCCCCGCTCGGGCATATAGGGCGCGCGAATCGTTAAATCGCAATTCAGACTTCCGAGTAAATAAATCCGTTTCGTTTTCATTATAAATTTTCCGTTTATTTTTAGATATTATATTCGCTTACTGCAAAAAATCCTTTCTGTAATCCACGCCGAAATACTCGGCAAGCTCTTTAAGCTGTTCGTCTTTTATGGTGTTTACTCTCGGGCGGTTGCAGGTGAGCATATAGATTTGAGCCGCCTTTTCCACCGTTTCGATGAGCCCGAACGTTTCGTCCAAGCTCTTGCCTGCGCCGTAAATGCCGTGCATCGCCCAGATGACAAGACGGAATTCCTCCATCTTCTTTGCGGTAGCCTCGCCGATACTGTTCGTTCCGCAGAGCATCCAGGGAAGTATTCCCACGCCGTCGGGGAATACCACAATACACTCCGTGCACATTTCCCAAAGCGTGTGCGTGAACTTCTTTTCGTCAAGCTCGTGCACGTAGTTCATGGCAAGCGTATGCGTGGGGTGCGAATGAATAATGACTCTGTTCTCGGGATCTTGTTTGAGCCGCGCCATGTGGCACATGAGGTGCGCGGGAAGCTCGCTCGTCGTTCTTCCGCCGTCCTTGTATCCCCAAAGAAGCTCCACGCCTTTATTATCGGGAGCGATTCTGATAATACCGAGGTTGGTTTCGGGATCGTCCTGTACGTTCTTGAAATACTTTCCAGTTCCCGTTACGATAAAGATTTTCCCCGCAAGCGGAGTCGTATCGAACTCCCCCGCGTTCCAACCCATTAACGGAATGGTGCGGATCACTTTTTTCAAGTCAAGATATTCGGCGACTTCCTTTTCATCAAGCAGATAGCTGATATTTCCGCCGTTTCTCTCGTCCCAGCCGAGGCGGTACATATTCGCAGTCGTCTTGCACATTTCCTGCACGAAGGGTGCGGTCAAGATATTTTTCATCTCTTGCTTAACTCCTCTTTCTCGTATTTCTTGATTTCCGTTAAATAATCTTCGGAAAGATTTTCACGCTTTAAGTATTCTTTCCATACCGCGCCGAAGGGAAGCGTTTTATATTCCTCTTGCTTCACCATAAGCGTGGTAAAGTCGGCTTTATCCTGCAACGTTTTGAGTTCACCGTGGTTGATAAGCAGTGCATATAACAACGCTTTCTGCATTGCCCTCTGCCCCGTAACCCATGCGGAAAGGCGGTTGATACTCGCGTCGAAATAGTCAAGCCCGATAAGCACTTTTTCGGTCGCGTCGTTCCGCACGATTTCTTTTGCGATCTCTTTGAGTTCGTCCTCGAAGAGTACGACGTGATCGCTGTCCCACCTTACCCCGCGCGTGACGTGTAAAGCCACTCTATCGTAAAACGCCAAGAGTGCGGGAATCTTGTCGCTTACGTATTCCAAGGGATGATAATGTCCGTTATCGAGTAAACAGCAGATATCATTCTTTGCGGCATAGTTCTGGTAGAACTCGTTGCTTCCTACGGTGTAGCTCTCCACACCGATCCCGAATACTTTGCTCTCTACCGCAACGACCACCTTTTTCTTATCATACTTGACGGAAAGAATTTCGTCAAGAGATTTTTTTAATCTCAGTCGGGGCGAAAGTCTGTCCGCGGGGATATCCTTAAACCCGTCGGGAATCCAAATGTTCACAAGGCAATGCGAACCCATTTCATTTGCAAAATACTCCGCAATCTTCAAACAAGCCTTGCAATGCTCTACCCAGAACTTTCTGATATGTTCGTCGGGAGAAGAAAGCGTCAAGCCGTCCTTCACGTTCTTATGGGAGAACATCGTGGGGTTAAAATCTATCCCCTGCAAGCCGAGTTCCTTTGCGAATTTTACCCATTCAGTAAAGTGTTTCGGCTCGTATTTATCCCTATCAACGGTTGCGCCGACTGCGTAGCTTGCGTGCAGATTCAAACGCCTTGTTCCGGGCATGAGGGCAAACGCCTTTTTGATATCCGCTTTGAGCTCTTCAAAGTTTCTCGCTCTGCCAGGGTAGTTGCCCGTCGTCTGAATGCCGCCGCTCAAAGCTCCGCCGCCGTCTAAACCGATTACGTCGTCCCCCTGCCAGCAGTGGATGGATACGGGGATATCTTTGAGTTTTTTGATTGCCGCTTCGGTATCCACGCCGTATTTTGCATATTCCTTTTTTGCGAGTTCGTACATATTACTTCCTCCCGATTTGTAGCTTTAAGTTACCCAGCGCGGTTGCCTCGATCGGCAATGCGCGTACTTTTAATTTACAGACTTGTTCCGTAAGCTCGTTCAAAAACCCGTTCTTTGCTCCGCCGCCCACGATGTAAAGCGTATCAAAGTTTATACCGCTGTTTTTTCTTAATTCATCAAGTGCGTTTTTGTAGCTCTCGGCAAGACTTATAAACGCACAGCGGAAATAATCGCTCTCGGTTTGCGGTTTTACTTCAAGTGCATAATCGAACGCTTCTTTCATGCTTTTGGGCGCAAGGAACGAATTGTCGTTCACGTCAACGTAATCGTTGAACGCACTCTTTCCCGCTTCCTCTACGATTTGCGAAAACGGTTTTTCGGGGCAGAGTTCGTCCTTCAAACGGTTGACGATCCACATTCCCATAATGTTCTTCTGATAGCGGATATATCCTACGCCGCCCTCGTTGGAATAGTTCGCTCTTCTGCTGTTTTCGTCCGTAATTGCCTTTGGAACTTTCAACCCCAACAGCGACCACGTTCCCGACGAAATATACGGACTGTTCTCATCCATAGGAATTCCCTCGACTGCGCTCGCCGTATCGTGTGAGGCACACAGCACGACCTTGGTCTGTCCGCCGACTTCTCTTGCAATTTCGGGTTTTAATGCGCCTACAAGCGTTCCCGCCCGATACAGTTTTCCGAACAGCCTTTTCGGCAAGCCGAGCTTTGAAATAATTTCTTCGTCGTACTCCCCCGTCTTAGCATTTACAAGACCCGTCGTAGTGGCATTGGTGTACTCACGTATTTTAACACCCGTGAGCAAAAAATTCAAGTACTCGGGTATCATTAAAAAGTCCGTTGCGTTTTTCAATCTGTCAGACAAACGATCGTCGTACAGCTGATAAATCGTATTAAAGGTCTGAAACTGTATCCCCGTCCGTTCGTACAATTTTTCAAACGGCAAGAGCGTATGCACTTTCTCAATGACGGATGCCGTGCGGTGATCGCGGTACGCATAGCAGGGAAGAATTTCCTTGTCACCGTTCATCAAAACGTAGTCCACCGCCCAAGTGTCGATTGCAAGGCTTTTGATTTTTGGATACTTTCTAAACGCCTCCGCAATACCTTTCTTCACGCTCGAAAAGAGTGCGGCGATATCCCAAACGAGATGACCGTTCTCTTCCTTCACGCCGCTCAGAAAGCGGTAAATTTCTTCCGTTTTCATTTCGCCGTTTTCTTCCCAACCGACGATATGCCGTCCGCTCGAAGCGCCGATATCGATCGCCAAATAATACGTCATATTATCGTCCTTAAACTTCATTACAGATACATTGTATCATGTTTCATTCTGCCATGCAATAAAAACGACCGATTATATAAAGATCGGTCATTCTTTATTCAAGGTGTAATTCGTTCAAATTTTAGGGGGAGAAAATTCAAGAAATTACACCGCGATAACAACTTAAAAAAACGAAATCAAAAATATTGTTCCGTTTTGCGTTCTTGGAGAGTAACGGTATACTCGATCCCTTTCGGCGCGTCAACTTGCGTATGAACTTTTCCGTTGATTCTCTCATGACGGATACGTACCGTACCGTACGGAGTGGGAAACGTTCCTTCCGCCCAAGTCAAGTCGCCCAGATCGGGTACAATTTCAAGTTTCTTGCAACCCGCTTCTTTTACGCGTACTCCCAATACGTATTCGCTCAAAAAAGGTACGGGACCCGCCGCCCAGCCGTGACAGAGCGAATGACGGTATCCGCTGTAACAATAACTTCCGTTATCGCCGTGAACGTCGTACTCGTCTGCCCGCAGAATGCTGTCGATCGGCTTTGCGCCGTCCGCCCAATTCAGATCGAAATCTTCCCAGAAAGTCGTAGCGCCCAAATCGAGCATAGCTCCCCAATAACGGCGAATCACGTCAAGTGCGCCCGTAACGTCGTGAGCCATTCCGCGGCACAAAAGAACGTAATACCCTAAAAAAGTGGAAATGCCGCGATACGGATCAACGCTCAACTGCTCCCGATTGATTTTTTCTGCGTCGCACAGTCCGCTGAACGCGAGCAGTGCCGCCGCCTGTTTATTTTTACCGTTACAAGACTTTTTAAGCGATAACCGCCCGATAGCCTGTTGACAAACAACTTCCCAGTCTTTTTCGGGTTTTTCGCCCACCTCTTCGGAAAGATATAACGCGCTTTTGAGCGCAATATGAAGAAGCGAACGAACGCCCGCCTCCTGCGCCTCAGGATTTTTTGAAGAGGGCCAATCGATAAAGCGGTCGGCAACGTCGATCGTTCCGTCCTGCAAAACGCAGCCCGCGATTTTAAGGGCTGTACTGCGAACGTAATCCAACTGCCGCAGCGCAAATTCCCTGTCGCCCGTAAAGAGATAATAATCCGCAACGATTTTTATCCACCACATAGAATAAGTAGGGATCGCGTTCATCCATTCGGAGGAAGGCGTGTTGTTTTTTACCAATTCAAGACTGCGTTCCACTCTCTCGTCTTTGCCGTACAGACGGAGGATCGCACTCGTCTCGGGGTGCATATCGCCGATCCAGACGACTCTGTCGCGCTTTATGCCGTCGTAGACGTAATCCTGCATATTCAGGAATACGGTATATGCGCCCGCGTCCCAGATACGGTTGAGCCGTTCGTCGCTGCAACAAAACGTTCCCGTTGCGGTAACGTTGCTGTGCACAAAAAGCGCAAACGCCTGACGAAGGCTCACGGCGTACGGACTTACGTTCTCGATTTTTACGAACCGAAAACCCGTGTTCCCGAATTCCACAGACCCGACCCAGGGAACGGTGACCTCTTCGTGACGGATCGCATGATCGTTACAAGCGCCTTTATGCCCGAGTGCGGAGAGCGCCTCCATAGCGCTTTCCCCGAACGTGATACCAAGACGCGCGTTTTTATTCCCGCTGCATTCGTTGCAAACGAGCTTTACCCCGCCGGAGAGCTCTTGGCCGAAGTCAAGCAAAACGGCTGAGCCGCTTTGAAGAATACAGCCGATATCTCCGCCGAAAAAGGATTGATCGGTATGATACTTTAAGAGATATTCCGCGTTCATCACTTCACCCCGTTGCCACAAAATGCGCTCGGGAAGAAGATATTCTCTTATTTTTTGATCCGTCATTTTTTTAACCTTTTACACACAAACCGTCGATGTCGTTTTGTATTTTTTCTTTTTGAAGACCGCCGATCAAAACGGCGTTGCCGCCGCCGGCAAGAAAGCGCGTTCTGCCGGCAGAATCCACTTCTATCCTGCCCTTTTTTACAACACACCCGTACGCTTTTAATCCGCGGACTGCAAGCAATGCGGTTACGGGGTCCCAACTGCTGCGCGCCATATCCTTTTCCGCCGTATCCGGAAACTCCACCTGAAACAACAACCGCACGCTTTCTCCCACGGGATTATTCTCTTGTTGAAGCGTACCCTTCCCCGTAAGAATATCGTGCGCGCCTTCAAACGGAAGATATACGCACTCTACGGGACAATCTGCGCCGACCAGCTGCGCGCCGGAAATATCCTGTTCGATATTGAACTCCGCACAGGGCAAGCTGCCGTCGAAATTGCCGCCCATAATATAGATGCGTTCGATTTTTTCGCGTACGAGACCGATCCCCGATAAGGGACTGATTTCATCGGGCTTTGAACGCAACAGCGCCGCAAGATTGCATTGCGGGCCGATAACGGCGAGCGTACACTTTTCCTTGGATAAAGCAAGCGTTTTGCGCAATAACAGGACGGCGTCCTCGGCGCTGTCGTCAAAGCCGTACCGTTCCATAAGCGCCTTGGCATATACGTTTTTACCGTCTGCCTTCAACGGCTCGCCGCGCCATTTCCCGATCTGCGGGCACTTCGCGCCGTAATAGGCACAGACCGACCGCACGGCGGAGGCGGCGCCCGCCCTCGTCGTGGAGAGCGTTATTGCTTCCAGAATACACTCCTTTCTCTTTTCCAGATTGAGAAGCGCGGCAAGCGCCACCATGTCGTCGCAATCGATTCCGACGTCGGTATCGAGAATCACCCGCTTCATAAGTCGAACGAACACTCCCGCAAACGATAGGAGAAGAGCTGCGGACGGGTCCCGAGGTTGATATCATAACAGACCGAATACCCGATCGGAAGCCTGTTTTCATAGAGCGTTCCGCCGTAGCCGTCGCGGATAATACAGCCGTTATGGTTTCGCTTATAACCCGTCATATCGGGCGTTACGAATCCGACCGTCTTCCAGGGTCTGCCGTCGTAGTTTTTAAGGATATCGCCGGGGACGTTCTCTTCGCCCGTGAAGTCTTGCAGATAGCCCACGTAGAGCGCCTGCGTAATGAAATCGGGCTGGTTGGCGGTATCGAGCGGGTGCGCGTCGCAAATCATGTAGAGCCGCTTCTTGTTGAAATCGTATGCAAAGTCCGCGTTCGTGATACAGGGCGCCGCCTGCGTGGAATTGAACTGCGTCATTCCCTTCACGGGAACGCGGCTCTTGAACTCGTTGACGGGCGCGTTGAGATTGCTCAGATCCCACCTGCCGAGCTCCACGTAATCGTCGCCGCCCGGTCCGCACGTATAGCTTAAAAGCACCTTCCCCTTTTTATCGATATTCACAAGCGAAGGCTGACCGTATCCCCACTGAAATGCAGCGGGACGCGCCGCGTCGTACTCGTAATGGATAAAGGGATTTACGTCGTCGCACTTGACCCACGGACCTTCGGGGGCTTTTGCAACGGCAAGCCCGACTTCGTTCACCTGACAGTCCTGCCGCGCACAGCCCAAAAACGCCATTAAATAATTGTACGTTTCGCCGTTGTAAGCGAACTCGCCCATGACCACGGCGGGGTCGCAGTCGTGCTCGTGATCCCACGTGTAGAGGGTGGGCTTCACGGGATAACTCTTAGGTCCGTAGTACCATTCGTTATCGATTTTTACGCCCTTGCGCATAGCGATCGTATCCACCACGACGTTCTTCGTTTCGTTGGCGCAATAGTAGACGTAGCGCGTATTTTCGTCCACCTGCAAGATACTCGGACAGTAGTTATAGAAAGAGCCGTCTTTTTCTACGTCCTCGGCAAACAGATACTCGCCTGCCTTTACGTAGCCGTCGGGAACGTTGCCGTTAGAAGTATCGTCGTTTGAACAACCGTAAATCCCGAATGCCGCCGCCGAAAGCGTAATACCCGAGAGCAGTAAGCTCAGAGTCTTTCTCATTTAATCCTCCACGTTGACAATATAGGAAGTAATCGTCTGATAGAACGTATGCTCGAACGAAGTCTTGTTATAGCTCGTGACCGAAAGCGCCATGTCGAGTGCGCTTCCCGTGACCTTGCCGTATGCGTCGGTGATAAAGCAAGCGCTGTATACGCGCTCCCACCCGTCGTTCTCTTCGGTAGACAGATCGGTATCGTTTATTCTGGTTTCTACAACTTCCCACTCCGCGCCGATTTTGTAAAGATCGGCAAACGGCATTTTCAATACCTGTACGGCCAGGGGAAGGAAAGGCTTTACCGTAGCCATAGGCATAAAGTTGCGGACGGTATACAGCGTTCCCGTCGTTTTATCAAGCGCAAAATCCGCGTCGCAATAAGAGACGACTGCTTGTCCGGGATCGGTCATGCCGTGCGTCGTAACGGCGTTGGAAACGGACGCGCCCCTGATATTACTAAGATCGCTGCAATCGAGCTCCGCAACGTACACGCCCGTAGAATAGGTATCGCCCATCGAATGGAAGAGATACACCTTCCCCTCGTCGTCATAGCTCATAAGAGAGGGCTCGCCCACGCCGTACCCCGCGCCGTAGCCGTCGCTGTCGTATTCGATGACGGGAGCGTTTCCGACTTTCACCCAGCTTCCGAGCGGGTCTTTTGCAACCGCAAGTCCGATGTTGTAATTGGACTGCGCCGCCGAATCGCTTGCCTGATAAGCGAGCAAGTACGAATAACTTTCGCCGTTATACGAGAATGCGCCTTTGATCACGTCGGGATTGGCAATGTGCCCTTTGTCCCAGCCCGAAGCGGAGGGCTCGAGAATAACGTGCTTTTCGCCGTACTCCCAAACGCCCGACTTCTTTTCGGCTTTTCTTGCGGCGAATACCGTATCCTTTTGATTCGCCGTCTTATTCACCGAATACACGATATAGCGTAAGCTGTCGCTCTCTTCGATCATGGAGGGAGCGGTATTGTAATACTCCATTCCCTCGTCGAACAAAATCGGCGTACCGTCTACGGGCTTGGGGGTAAACGTTTCTACGGGGTCGGAACCGGAAGGGTCTGTGGGATTTTTAGGCGGTTGCTCCGTATCTTTGCAACCCGCAAATGCCATGCACGCAACCGAAGCGACCAACAACGCCGCAAATATTCTTTTCTTCATTTTTCTTTCCTCCTTAATCTGCAAAATAGTCCGAACTCATCGCCGCCGAAAAACTGTTTTCGGGAGTCGTAAAGGTCGTCGTGAGCGCTACGTCCGAATAGTACCAGCCGAGCGAATCGATGATATACGAATCGGCATAGTGATAGGTCGAATTCATGATCATAAAGAACGTTCCGATCTGATTTTCATTGGTAAAATCTCCGCCGACCGTGACCCAGTCGGGACGCGCGAACTGCGAGAACTCGATTCTTACGTAGCCCTCGAAGCCCGCGGGAATATACAGCCCCTTCTCCTTGCCCATCATCATGCGCTCCTCTCCCGTCTTGGTGTTGAAGAGCATATAACGGCAATCGGGAATGCTCTGCCAGCGCTGCATTTGACCGTTCACGACGGACTCGAATTCCACACGGAAGCCGACCTGCGTATAGGAGGTGTTTTTGATCCAGTAGGTGATCCCCTTTGCGCCCTTGACGTTGCCTTGTTTTTCGTTGAGCGACCACTGAATGCAGACGTCCTGATTTGCGCCCGCAACGGAGGTCTTCGTGCCGCAGGTGACCTTCAACGCCTTGCCCGAAACGCCCGTGACGTCATGGGCGGGGCTGTCTACAAGTTCGAGATCGGCGGTTGCCGAAAGCGACCATTCGATACCCCAGTCGTGCGCCAGATCGAAAGCGTCGTAATATTCGAACGAATTTACGATCTTGGTGTCGCCCACGGGCGTGACCTGCTGTTCGGTGAGCTGATACTGCGTCGCGTCCGCAACCAGCTTCACGTCCTTCATGATAAAGTCGCGCGAAGGAAAATCCGCATTCTTCGTATCGAGCGCAAACTCGATCCGCGTAAACATACCCGTTAAATCGAGCACGCCGTCCTGCGTCGTCGCACCGGGGCGGGTCGTAAGATTGCTGAACGGTACGATGATCGTCCCTTTATAATCTTCGGGGATCACGTTTGCGTTTCCGACGTAGGGCTCGCCCTGATCGGGAACGTACTGCGCAAAGATGCCCGTCGTACCGTCTACAAACCAGTGTTCCCCTCCCGCTTCGCGCAGGCACTTGTTAAAGAACAGTTCGCCCTCGGAGAGGGTATTGTCGATATAATAGCTGATTCCGTTATAAGCGGAGCTGTCGGCGGGAATTTCGGCAAACCAGAGCTGCCATTGGTTTTTTTCGTTCTGATACGTTTTGACTTCGTTTGCCTTGATCTTGCTCACGCGCGTTGCCGCGGCAAGCGCGTCCTGTTCAAACGCTCCGTACCCGTTATATTCCACGGCGTACTGCCCCGCATTGCCGCCCTCGGTAAGCGTAGAAGCGTCAAGCACTTTGGTAGTCGTCCCGCTCTCGTCTTCGATATAAATATCGCCGATATTTACTTTGTTTTTCTGACCGTAATAGAACGTAAACTGCATAAGTACGACGTTCGAAAGCAGAAGACTTTCGCCGTCTCCGACGATGTGCTGCTGTTTTGTAAGATCGTATTTTGCGTAGCCGCTAAATCCGGAGTTGACCACCGATTGAACGGCGTCGTTTGCCGTTGCCGTATCGCCGAGGTTTTGCACGAACGCCGTGTTTGTAAGGAAGAAGAAACTTCCGCTTGCGTCCGCCGCCTTGCTTGCAAGCAGGGTTGCGGTGTAGTTTACGCTTTCCATCTGCACGTAAACGTATTTTGCCGAACTCCAATCGGTCACGGTCGGCTTCAAATGGAGCGTAACTTCTCCGTTATCTACCGTGCTGTCTTCGAGCGTTGCAAGGTGAACGCCGTCGAACGTGGAATAATCCACGTGATCCGAGCCGTTCCCTTCACGCAGCTCCATAGCGCCGCATTCGTACGGCGTAGTCGTATCGTTTTCCTCCGCCGAAACCGTACGCAGCTCTCCTATGAGAGAACACGTCCCCAAAAGAGCGGCGGACAATGCAACGGCACCCAGTCTTTTTGTGTTCGTTTTCATTTTATTTCCTCCTTATTCTTTTCCTTTTTAATTCATGGCGATCAGATAATACGGATCGCCCGTTGCGGGAATGGGATCGTTTGAAAACGTTCCGTCCGCATTGCGCAGCGTGGGCGCCTTGAATGCGGGATCGTTTTTCGGCCAGCCCCAGGTCACGCTCATTTTCTGTTTGTTCTCCGTATACGAGCGGGAATAGAATTCAAGATACCTTTCACGCCCCGCACGGTTCATCGCTTCGATCGTTGCCGTATATTGCGATACCGATTTCTCCGCCGAATTGCTCTTGATGATATCAGGCAGATACTCGCCCCACCGTGCGTCCATCTTCGTCTTGACTCTTATGATATCGACGTAATCTTTATGGGAGGGATCGAGCTTCGGCCACGAGATTTTGTAGCTGTAACAGTACGGACGGATCGGACGTTTGAGGTTATCGAAATACAGCCTTTCCTCCAAATCCCCTTCGTGCGAAGTGATGGGATCGAGATACGCAAGATTCATCATGACCGTCAGGCAGTTACAGCCGTATTTGCTCAGTTCCTGATTCTTTTTTGCATTCAAATACTTCTCGGTATATTGGACCTGCGTATGCTCCTCGTCCGCCCAGTTCCACATATCGCCCTCTTTGCCGAACATCAGAAGGCGGTTGCCCTCTTCCGAATAGATGAAATCGAGAAGTTTAATGATCTGATCGATATTTTTCGCCTTCTTGGAAATCATGGTAACAAGGAATCCGTTCCCCGTTAAATCCTGAATAACGGGCGTTTCTCCCGCCTCGTTCGTCAGAATAAGAGGTACGTATTCCACGCCGTTGCGGTAAGCGTTCACATAGCTGTAATAGTAGTTCTGGGGCGCTACGCTGGTGACGAACGCTTCGCCGCGGGAAATGACGCCGCCGATCCCGTCCATCTGTGCCGTGAGATTCGACGGACGGATCAATCCGTCCCTGTAAAGCTCGTTGAGCCAGGCAAGCATTTCTTTATACTGCGCCGTCTCCATAACGTCCTGATAGTTCCCCTCGGCGTCTTCGAAGGGAGCGCCGAAATACTGCGACAGATAAATCGTCGAAACGTTTCCCGTTCCCGTAAACTGGTCGAGAAGCATTCCCGTAAAGGTTTCCACCTTGCCCGCGCCCGTGCCCGTAAATTGTTCCTTTACGCGCGCCATCGCATCTTTAAGTCCCGAGGGCTTGGTAATATCCTTTGCGTTCGGCTGTGCGATATACCACTCGTACCAATCATTGCGTACGAGCAAGCCGCCGTTGCTATCGAATTTGGTATCTTCGTCGATGTATTTATCCGAGTAAGCGTTCCCGGGCAGGCAGTAAAGGTGTCCGTCTCCCATCTCAAAATAGGCGCGGATATCCTCCTCGACCCGATCGTTCAAAGTCGGCGCCCAATGCTCCGCAAGCGTATCGAGCGGCCATACGTAACCCTCTTTGGCAAGTTTTACAACGTTGTCGCTGTCCGCCTGAATGGTCACGACGTCGGGGAGCTTATCTCCCGCGATCATCATTTGAAGCATCTGTCCCGAATCGTCTACGGGGGAAGTAAAATTGATGGTTGCGCCCGTCAGCCGTTTGAGCTCCTGACTCGTTTCGTCCCTGCCCGAATTGGGATAACTGAAAAACGACAAATCGACATACCAATCCACGTCATACTCTTTATCGTGGTAGAGCCAGCTGTCCTTATCGCCCGGAGTATCGGGTATATCGGGCATTGCCGCGTCGTCCCCTCTGCAAGCCGTAAGCGGAGCGAGTGCCGTAAGTGCAATCATGCCTACAAGCAAACTTGCCAGCGTCTTTTTGAATTTCATATATTTTCCTCCTTACTTTGTGATGAAATATTATCCCTTTAACGAGCCGACAGTAACGCCCTTCGTGAAAAATTTTTGTAAAAACGGATACACGCACAATATCGGCAAAATCGAAATGATGATCGCCGCAAGCGATACCGTTTTAGCAGATACGTTTTCAAACACCATCGGCGGCAACGAACTCGTTGACGAAGACGGCGTAGAAGTTTCGTTGATGATCCGCATGAGCACATATTGCAACGGGAACAAATCCTGATTCGTTACGTAATACATTGCGTCGATATAAGTATTCCAATGCCCCACGATGATCCACAGCCCCACCGTGGCAAGCACGGGCGTGGAGAGCGGCAGATATATCTGGAAGAATATTCGGTATTCTCCCGCCCCGTCCACATAAGCGGCCTCCCGTAAATCGGAGGGAATGGACGAAAAGAACGAACGCATGATGATCATGTTGTATACGCTGTAAATACCGGGGATGATATACACCCAAAAGCTATCCAACAACCCCAGCCACTTGATCACGAGGAAGGTGGGAATGAGTCCGCCGCCGAAGAACATCGTAAAAATATTGATATAGTAGAAAATCTTACGTCCTTTTAATTCCCTGCGGCTCATGGCGTATGCTACGATCGCAACGAACAGCAAACTTAAAACCGTGCCGACGAGCGTACGGGCAATCGTGATCCCGAAGCCGCGCCAGATGCGCAAATCGTTCACGACAACCCGATAGTTATCTAACGTGAATTCACGCGGCCAAAGCCAAACGCCGCCCGCCGTATAGTCTACGCCGTTGTTAAAGCTCCCCACGATAACGTACCATATGGGATAGAGCGTCATGAGCGAAAACAAAATAAAAAATATCGTGTTCAGCCAAGTAAACCAATTCGCACGGAAAGAGCGTTTGGAACGGGGCTTTTTTAACTTTTTTTCATCCGTCATATAATGCCCTCCCCCGTTATCTTTTTCGCTATGAAGTTTGAGCCTAAAATAAGCACGAGAGCGATCACCGACTTGAAGAAACCGATTGCCGTGGCATACGAATACATATTATTACGGATACCGTATTTCAGAACGAAGGTATCGATCACCTCGCTCGCGCTCAGATTGAGTTGATTCTGAAAAACGAAGATCTGTTCTACGCCGTTATTCAAAAGTCCGCTGATCGAAAGAAGCAGGTAAACGATGACCGTAGGTAAAATACCGGGGAGCGTTATATGCCACATCTTCTGAAAACGGTTTGCCCCGTCAAGCTCCGCCGCCTCATAGAGAGCGCTGTCCAAACCGCAGATCGCGGCAAGATAGATGACGGACCCCCAGCCGACTCCCTTGAAGATATTCGTAAGTATCACGATCGCCCAAAAATATTTCGGCTCGGCAATAATGTCCGTCTCGGAACTAATGAGATGTAATTTCACAAGGATCTTGGAAAGCACCCCGGTATCCATGTTAATGAGCGCAAGAACGATTCCTCCGTAAATGACCCAGCTCAAAAACTGCGGGAAAAACGTGATCGTCTGCACCGTCGTTTTGAACTTACGGCTACGGATCTCGTTGATGAGAAGCGCAAAAATAATGGGCGCGGGGAACGTGAAAATCAACGAGATCAAGTTTAGCCCGAGCGTATTCCACAATACGTTCGTAAATTCTTTATCCCGCATAAATTCGAGGAAATTATCGAATCCCACCCATTTGGAATTGAAAATCGCGTTATTGATATTGAGTACGCCGTCGCCGTCCTTAAACGCAAGGATCAGTCCAAACATCGGTAAATAGGCGAACATGGCAAGAAAAATCACCGAAAGGCTTGCCATCGAAAGAAGTTGCCAATCGTTCTTTTCCCACTTTTTCCGTTTCTTTGTTTTTGCGCCCTTCACGAAGTTTCCCCCTTCTGTATTTTTTTGCAATCCGACGTTATTTTAATGAATGGACTCGGGTACACATTGTCGAAAAAGATATCCGAGCCCAACATGATTGGAATATGAACTCGGGTACATAAACTATATCACATAAATACTATGTTGTCAATAGGTTATAAAAAATTTTTTTGAAAGATCAAATCAAACTTTCGCGCTTTATAAGCTGCGCGTTGAACACGTATTTCTTTTGCTTCGCACGGTTTATCGTGTTTTCCACAAACACTTTGCCCTGCGTTTCTTTATCGATATCGAGAGAGGCAAGCGGCGGAGTCATATACGCGGAAGTAATAATATTGTCGCACCCGATCACGGATACTTGTTCGGGGATCTTGATTCCCATGCCCCACAGCTCACGCATGACCCCTACCGCTACGACGTCGTTCAAACACAAAATCGCGTCCACTTTGTCTTTCTTTTCATAAAACGCTCTTACCGAGCGCCGTCCCACCGAAAAGGCGTCCTCCTCGGGATAATCGCCGAATACGACAAAATCCTCGTCGTCAATAAAGCCGAATTCTTTCACGCACTTACGGTATATCATATAGCGGCTGTCCGCCTCCGCCATCTCGCGGTTTACTCCCGCAAAAAAGGCGACCCGCGTTTTACCCGTCTCTTTCAACCGTTTGAAAACCTCCACGATTCCGGGCTCGTAGTTGAGCACGAGAGAATTCCCCCCTTCGAGGTTAATCAGAAAAACGTCGAGGTCTTTCAATAGTTTAATATACTTATAATCGCAAGTATACAGCGCAAGATTTACGATTCCGCAAACACGGTTGGAAATCAGACTCTCGATGACCGAATTGATATTATTGCGATTGATGGAAAATACCGAAACCATAAGTCCGTGCTTCATCGCCTCCTGATTCATAGAGTCGATGATCTGCATATAGTATTGATTCGTTAAATCCTCTACCAAAACGGCAATGATATTACTCAACGTTCTGTTGAGATTTTTAGCAATATTATTCGGAATATAATTGAGTTGCGCCACCGCATCCTGTACCCGCTTTCTGCTCTCTTCCGAAACGTAGCCCTTCCCCGAAAGTACTCTTGTTACAGTTGTTTTTGATACGCACGCCAAATCCGCAACGTCTTTTCTTGTAATCATTCCCCTCTCCAAACCGTGAATTATTGCCATTATAACAAAATGAGTGAAAATTGTCAACACGTACCTCGCCCGATTCCCGTTTGGGAAAATGCTTAAAATGTGCCCTCTGTTAAATAAAAATAAAACACAGTCGGGTTCGACTGTGTTTTATTTTGGTGACCTTGCCGGGAATCGAACCCGGGATTGCGCCGTGAGAGGGCGCCGTCTTAACCGCTTGACCACAAGGCCGCAATTCAAATGCTCAACAAGTATAACATAATGTTGTATTTCTTGCAACCGTTTTTTATGGACTTTTCGCAAAATTTTCCATAAAATGAAAAAGACATCCGCCTGTGCCGCAAAGCGAAAAAGTGTTAACCCGCTTCTCGCAGGTGGGAACAAGCAACCGACCATCGACCTTTCCGCACGATTGCGCAGACCTCGTCTATTCCACTTGACATTCGTCCCCGTAGTTACTTTGTGGATTACGTTTTTCCCACTTCCCGAACACCGCAGATATCAAATTCAGTATAGCAAACCGCAACTAAAAAATCAAGAAATTGACGGCGTTATTTTTTGGAAATTCCAAATACCGAATTATTTCCCGATCTCTTCGAGCATATCGACGATGTCCTGCACCGTCTTGACGGATTCCACCTTTCCTTCGGGAAGGGTTACGCCGTATTCGTCTTCGAGCGCCATCATGAGCTCGACGATATCCAAAGAGTCCGCCCCTAAATCTTTGACGACTTCCGCTTCGGGCGTAATTTTGTCCGCGTCGATTTTAAGCTGCTCCGCCAACATCTTGCAAACTTTTTCAAACATAACTTTTCCTCCGCATGCCAAACGGCAAATCCAATTTTATTATAACCGAAATTTATTGTATTGTCAACAATTTTTATGACTTCCTGAGTGATTTCAAAAACTCCTTCTCCTCAGCCGAGACCCGAAAAGATTCGCAAGCCTTTTGAATCGCTTTATTGTGCGTTTGTTTGGGCATACTGCCTTCCTGTAAAAAACGCACCCCCTCTTCGTAATGCTTTACGAGCACCTCTGCAACGAGCCATGCCGCGCCCATCATGATATAGTAATCGTTCTTTTTCAGATTCCTTACGCTTTCAAATATCAGCGGCAAATACTCCTCTTCCACGTAATAATGAAGAAGCATGACGAGCCCGTAGCGCACGGTAAACTCATGATCGCTTTGAAGATACCTTTCGATAAAAGGCAAAAACTCCTCTCTATGCTTTTTCACGCAAGGCGCGTCGAACGTGTCGCAGGTCGCCCAGTTATCAAGAAGCGGCACGAGCCTGTCCACCCTTTCAATAAATTCCTCATACTTTAACGCACCGACAAGTGCGCATTTGAGGAAAGTGATTTCATAGTACTC
>JAIDSX010000037.1 GCA_029060985.1 Clostridia bacterium
CACGATAAACTTTTCCCGCGCCGCTTCGTCGCCCGCCTTTAATTGCACGATCAGCTCTTCGTTCTCTTTTGCACTCAACTTGGGAAGCCCCGTCGTATCCACCCCGCAGATCACTACCTTTTGCAACATAAAATTTTCCCTCCTTATGTACTTCCCCGTCTAAGTTTTGGCAATCGAGAAAAAACTATGTATTTCTTATGAAATTTTTTTACGCTCCAAAAGGGTTTTTATATGATTCCCCTTATCTTCGATTTTCAAACCCCAATATAAAATTTTTTTGCAAAACCCTTTCAGATTACTTGACAATACTTTTATTTTGGAATATCATATTAGCGTTGTCCACGGGGGCGTAGCTCAGTTGGTTAGAGCGCTTGCTTGACATGCAAGAGGTCACAGATTCGAGTTCTGTCGTCCCCACCAGGAAACCCTGTATATTGTGCTTCTCCTTATTTATGCCGATATATGGGGTTTTGTTTTATGCGGACATGGCGAAATTGGCAGACGCGCAGGACTTAGAATCCTGTGGGAAACCGTGCAGGTTCAAGTCCTGTTGTCCGCACCAAAATATAAGCGCAGAAATGAATTCTGCGCTTTTTTGTTTTTATTTTTAACAATTATAGCTATTTATGTGTGACATAATACTATGTAAATTCAAAAATTTAGTACCATTCTGCCTTTGTACTGCGTGAAAACAGCTTTTCGATTTCTTTTTTGCAACGCTCTTGATCGTCCCCCGTACCGTAGCAAACGGAATAAACCGCCTCGGTAATGGGAAGCTCTACCTTGCATTGATCGCCCAAAAGTTTTAACGCCTTGCTCGTTGCGACCCCTTCCGCAAGTTTTTCAAACCTCTGCCCCTTTGCAAGCATTTCGCCGTACATACGGTTATGGGAGTATACGGAAAAGAGCGTCGTTTCGTAATCGCCGAGGTGCGCAAGTCCGTAAGCGGAAAGCTCGTTCCCGCCGAGCGCCTTGATAAGTCTTGCAATTTCCCGCGCGCCGCGCGTCATAAGCGGTCCTTTTAACGGGGGCGCGACTACGTCGAGAACGCCCGCCGCAATTCCCATTACGTTCTTTGCAGCCGCTCCTATCTCCGTGCCGAGAAGGTCGCTTCCGTAATAAAACCGAATCAGATCGCTTTTGAAATTATCCACGAGCGTGTGTTTAAGCGCTTCGTTTTCCGAATCGATGACCATACAGCTTTGAATGCCGGCTACAAAGCTCTGAATATGCCCCGGACCTACCCAAACGGCGATTTTATTCGATTGAATGCCGCTCTCTATTAAAATTTCGGTGAGCCGCTTGCCCGTACTATCCTCGATCCCCTTCATGCAGAGCACGAAAATTTTATCCGAAACGTCGTAGCGGGTGACCTTTTGCATAAAGCCCCTCAACCCCTGCGCGCTGATCGAAATAATAATGATTTCGGAAGCAGTCACCGCCTCTTCCAAATCGGATGTCAAGCGGATTTTTTCGTCAAGCGTGACGTATTCGTTCTTGCCCGTCTCTTTCAAAACGCGGTAAGCCGCCCCGTCTTCGGGTCCCCAGTTAATCACCTTGTGATCGAGCCGCGACAAATACCAAGCGAGGAACGACCCCCATCTGCCGCAACCGAGTACGGATATTTTCATATAAGCTCCTTAAAGTTCTTTTCTGTCAATGAGGGCGCGCGCAAGCGTTACTTCGTCCGCATATTCGAGCTCCGAGCCGATTGGAATGCCGTGCGCAAGCCGCGTAACCTTTACGCCGAGCGGCTTCAACAGCTTTGCTATATACATGGCGGTCGCCTCGCCCTCTACGTCGGGATTGGTCGCCATGATAACTTCGCTCACGTTCTCTTTATTGATACGCTCCAAAAGTTCTTTTATGCGGATATCGTTGGGTGTTACGCCGTTCATGGGGTCGATTACCCCGTGTAAAACGTGATACACGCCTCTGAATTCGCGGAGTTTTTCAAGCGCGATCACGTCCTTGGGCTCTTTTACCACGCAGACGACGGAATGATCGCGCGATTTGCAGATATCGCACACGTCGTTCACCGTAAAGTTTCCGCATACGCTGCAAAAACGTACCTGCTTTTTGATATTCACGATCGCCTTTGCAAACGCTTCCGCTTCCTCTTCCGACATTCTAATGACGCGGTACGCATAGCGTTGCGCCGTCTTTTTACCGACGCCGGGAAGTTTGGAAAACTCGTTCATGAGCCTACCGATCGGCTCGATAAAAATATCCACTTAGAAAAGTCCTCCCATGCCGCCCGCGGAATACTTGCCCATTTTCTCCTTATACACTTCGTCAGCCTTCTTATATCCGTCCAAAATGGCTGCCATAATAAGGTCTTCGAGCATTTCCTCGTCGTCGGGGTCGATGATCGACTTATCGATTTCGATTCCGTCGATAATCTTTTTTGCGTTCATATACACGACGACTGC
>JAIDSX010000038.1 GCA_029060985.1 Clostridia bacterium
ACGGCATACTATAATGTATACGAGAAAACCGCAAAAAGAGGTGGCTTATGAATACAAAAAAGACTAAAAAATCGTTGCGGACGATTTTGTTATCAGTTTTTTTGATTTTATCAATATTTGCCGTGGGGGGGGGTATAATCGGCTTAAAGCATGATGAGTCGTCCTCTCATAAAATCACGGCTTCGGCGGCGAATGAGAACGCGAATTACGGCACGCTGACGGACGGTAGCTCCTATTATTACAGCGACGAAACCAAAATCAACGCTTTTCGCGCGGGTACGAGCAATACCGACGTATCGAAGCAAGTGGTAAACAACTCGGCAGATCACGGTACGGCGGCAAACCCTTACGTGATCAGTAACGTAACGCAATGGAAGTCTTTTGCGGGCGATACGACGAATGCGCAGAATGCGAACAAGGTTTTCGTATTGGGTGCGGATATCGATTTTGGAAATACCGAAAGCAACTTCTTACCCGTGCCCATTCTCGGCGCAAAATTTTATGGGTGCAATTACGTTCTTTCTAACATTACTTATACGTTTAATAACGCATACAATTGCGGCGTTTTTCAGACTGCTAAAGCAACGGCGGTCATTGCCGACTTCAGCGTAAAAGATTCAACTTTTAAGAAAACGGGTAAAAATGTTTTCAACTATGATACTACAGATAGCGGTACGGGCTTTATCTGCGGCATGGGCGCCTGCTCCATTATGAATTGCCATGCGTCGGGCAGAATCGGCGTAAGCGGCGGAGAGGCATATATCTGTTATAGCGGTGGTGCGGCGGGCATTGTAGGGCGTTTGGCGGACTATACTAAAAACATTTTTCTCTACCGCTGCTCAGTGAATTTCGAGGTGGTGGCTGCGTTGGCATCCAGTGCTGGTAATTTAGCGGGGCTTTGCTCCGATATTGACCAAGGTACGAATTTATCGTACGGTGTTTCCGTACTCGATTGCTTTGTCATCGGTAAATATTCGGTAACGCAAGGTGTTGTAACGGTTGCAAGCAATAATGCCAAAGATTCAACAGGCGACCCTTGGTTTGGTGGCGCGGTACATTTTGGAAGATTTCATAACCGTGCAGCTGGAGCAACGACGGGGGTTACGATTACGCATAAATTGGAGAACATCGTTGCCTATTCGGATATGACGGATAAAACAAAAGCGCGCCGTTCGGAAGGGTCCTTGTTCAACGGATGGATTCATGACTATGCAAAGAAATCAAAGATAAATTTAAGCGTTGCAAATACCTATTCGTCGGGCAAGCTTCATAGCTCCGGGTCAACGTGGTCAAACGCACTCAACGGAGAATTCGATATGAAGCCCGCCGTCTTTTGGACGACCTCGCAGGGAACTGACTTCTTTTCTCATCCCTCGGTCTCCAACTCGAATTGGTTCGGGAATGCAACGGCGTTCTATACTGTTGCCCAAGCAGTAACCAACGGGACAGTAAACAGCTCATACGATACTTATGCAAAACAAAACATTCCGGCTACGCAGTCTATCAAGTGGACTTCGCAGGCGGATATGTATGCGAACGTAAAGAACGACGCTACCTTCCCCGCTAAAATTTGGACGAATAAAGAAGCGATCGACAATACCTATATGACGGGATTTTACGGAACTTCGACGTATAGCTTTTCCGTGGAAGAATCGCCCGTCAGAAATCCGTTGAAAATAACGGTATCTTACTACGACTACAAGACGACGGGGGATACGCAGATTCCCGTAAGCGGCAGCACCGATTCTATCGTTGTAGAAGCGGGCGATACGTTATATACGCCCACCCGCACAAACCGTATATTCAAGGGCTGGACGACGGATAAAACGGGAGAGAGCACGCCGTTTAAGACGGTACCTAACGATATGTACGGCGACAATAAGCTCTATGCCGTTTGGGAATTGGACCAAAAGAGCGTTAATATTAGTACTACGGGTGCGGGCTTGACGGGTAACGCTACGGACGGGTACGAGCTTATTTACAACGGCAACGGCGACGGCAAGGGCATAAAGCTAACGGCGAATCTTATAACGACGGGCATTGGCGATCCGGATACCGACGCTGATATCACCTATCAATGGCAGAAGGGCGGCTCGGACGTTGACGGCGGCACAGAAAAGACGCTGAAAGTGGAAAACGTAGGCGAAAGCGGAGCATATTCCGTAAGCGTAAAATATCAATCGAAGATCGAGCCGCTGTTCACGGGTGAAGTAAAGATAGAGGACGTAACGCCCGTAACGGCGACCGTAAAACCCGCGCCGCTCACCTATATCGGGATAACTTTCCCGGACGCAAACAAGCGCCCTTATTCCGGCGCGCCCTATACGACCGCAGTTCCCACGGCGGAGTTCAGAAATTCGTCGAATCAAGTGATTACGGGAACAACAGAATGGGAATTTAAGATTCATAATTTCAACGATAGCCACGCGACCGTTTCGGACGGAATCGAAACGAAGGGAATTGTATTTAAGCCAGATTCCACATATAACGGGAACTACGGCGTTGAAATAAAGCAAGACGTAGAATTCCAAATTGAATATCTGAAAATGACCTTTACGATATCGGCGTTGAATTTGACACTGGAAGCTCCTCTCGAATATGGGCAGTTATACACTTATGCCAACGTTGCAACCGAGTTTGACAAAGTGTTTAGGCCGTATTTGGAGGATTCGGAGGGTTATTCGCCCGCGTTCGAAAATCAGAACGGCGAAGCAATCAAACTTAACGAATACCGTAAGCAAACGGGAACGGCTTATCCGGACGTTACTACGAACTACACGATAAACGTATTGCTTGTTCCGCAGGAGTATACCGCCTCGTTTGATGCAAGAAACAACGGTGCGGCGATTCCTTCACAGACGAGAGGGCACGGAAAACGCCTTGAAAAGCCTGCTGATCCCACGTACGGATTGCAGCTCTTCCTTGGTTGGTACTATAAGGATACGGACGATGCGGGTAAGGAAATCGAAAAGAAGTGGGATTTCAATGACGATCGTTTAACAAAGGATTTGGAGCTCTATGCAAAGTGGCTGAATGCGGATACGCTGGATCCGGAATTGATAGTAGAGCTCAACAAGAGTACGTACTTTGCATTTGAAACGATAGACCCTTCCATGCTGAAGGTAACCGCGAAATTTCAGGGGCATGCCGAGGGAGGCGAAACGATCGAGCAAGAAGTCGTTCTGACTTCCGACCAATACGTATTGGAATACGAGGACGGGAAGTCCCAGCTTCACGTAAAGGCGGACGGCTCGAAGGCAACAGTCACGATCAAATATACCTTTGTCAAAACGGGACAAACGGATCAAGTTGCCCAAAAAGCGCTTGAAGTTACGGTAAATCCCATCGAGCTCAATACGCCTATCTTGCGGGAAAAATATTTCAAAGATACCGTCGTCGTCGTAAAAACAGTGGACGGGGTAGCGCAGCCGCAGGAGATGAAGCCGCTTGAAAGCTCGAAGATCGTAACCGATATTCCCGAACTTCGCGGTGCAACGATTGAATATAAGTATTACGATATTTCGGAAAACGAGATCGCAAAAGAAAGAGTAAAAGATATCGATACGTATTATGTTCGCGCGTACTTTACGCCTACGAGTATCGAGTATACCGCGCCTTATATTCAAGCAAAATTCCAAATCGTGGATACGAGGATCGCGCTCACGCTCACGTGGAAAGACGATCAAACGGAATTCACGTACAACGGAAAAGTGCAGCACCCCACGCCGATATTTAAGAACGCAGATGACGAAATTGTACAGGTGGATTTTGAGTATACGAGCGGACACGATAAGATCAAGGCAAACCTTCCGGGCGAAACTTATACGCTTAAATTAGAGCTTAAAGACCTTGCCTACGAATTGAAGGGTGCGGACACTTTGGGCGGAAATACCGCAAGCGTCAGTTTTACGATTTCGAGCGCGACGTTTGAGATTCCCAAGCAAATTAAGAATTTCAAATATATCGGACAGGAAATCGACTTGAACAGCCTTTCTGAAACGGAGTGCAAGCTGTATTTCAAGGGCTTTGACCTCAACTTTATGAGAGTGCAGTTCGGCGAGGGTATCGTGGGCGATAAAGGTACGGATGCGGGACATTATACCGCACGCATCGAATTGCTCGATCCCGCAAGCGCCCAATTCGTTGGCGGAGATACCATCGTTTCCATGAACTGGGTTATCGATAAAGCTTTGATTTCGGTGGATTGGAGCGGACACACGTTCTACGAGCAGCAGGGTAATTTAGTGCCCACCGTTCAGCAATTCTACGGATTTTTCGGGAGCGACGGCGAAGCAGTCGATTACAGCGCCGATATCGATTATTCGGGCGACATAATCGTAACGAAGAGCGGGGATTATAAGATCACGGTTTATATCAAGTCCTCGGCGGCTTGGGCGAAGAACTACGAGCTGGATAATTCCAAGACCTGTTCGTTCGTCGTATTGCCGAGAGAGGGCATGGAAATTATTACGATCGTGTGGGATTCGAACACCATTTTGGAATATAACGGCAAAGCACAGAGACCTTCTTTCAGAATCTTAAACACGTCGAATGTGGATATTACCGATAGTGTTTCCGCAAGCGAATTTAGATTCAGCTATAACGACGGACTGAGTGAGAGCAAGTGGAAAGGGGATTATACCGTTACGGTGAGTATGCGCCCCGGCAGTAACTATTATTTGAAGGGCGATCCCACCTGTCTTTATTCGATCGAATTGAACGAGGCGGGCGAGGGGAACAATCCCAATACCGTTCAAAAGCCCGACGACAACGACGTAAAGGGCGATAATCCCAGAACGGACACTTCGAATTTGCCTTTGTGGCAACTCATCGTGGGCGGCGCTTCGGCAGTACTTTTCGTATTCTGTACCTTGAAGGCATTCGGCGAATACGGCAAGCTGAAAGCGGCTAAGAAGGAAGCCAAAGAGCTTGCGGCTCAGTCGTATATAACGACTTACGGCTTCGCGCCCCTCGGGTTGCTTGCAATGGCTGCGGGCTCGACCTTCCTCGGCTTGGAGGAAACGCCTTGGACGATCATTGCGCTTGTGGCGCTCGGATTGTTCCTCGTATCGGCAGTGGCGTTGTTCATGCTCAGTAAGAAGCGTAAGGCGGCTGAACTCGTCGTGAAGCGCGAAGAGGCGCGTATTGCGGAAGAGAAGGAATACGCCCGTGAAGAGGAGCGCCGTGAAGAGCAGGCCCGCCGCGACAACGAAATGAAGATGATGTTTGCCGCGATGCAGCAGAACTATCAACCGCAGCCGTACGAAGACGTGCGCGGCTTGATTGCGGAGACCATGCAGGCGTTCCTTCCCATGATGCAGCAGCAAATGGCGTTGCCGCCCGCGCAGAGCGACTCGAACGCGTACTCAGCGCCTCAACCCGCTTACAATGCGCCGCAGAATAACGAAGTAAACGATCTGCGCGCAATGATGGCACAGCAGCAGGCGCAAATGGCGCAGCAACAAGAGCTTTTGAATCAGCTTTTGCAGAATCAAACGCAGCAGAGCGCGCCCGCGTACGAGGAAGAGCCCGTTGACGACGTATCCTGGCTCGGCGAGAACGAGGAAGTCGTATCGCTCGAAGAATCCTACGGTAATTTGAGCGACGAAGGCAAGCGGGCATATTACGAAATCGGCAGCTATATCATGAATAAGCCCCGCACCTCGCAGAACGACGGAAGATACGCAGTACTCTTCAAGTACCGCGGAAAAACGTTGTTCAAACTTGCGATCAAGGACGACGCGCCCGTATTGTACTATCCGTTGAACGGCGGAAGGGGAGAATTGCGGATCGCCGATCCCGAATCGTTGGGAAAGGCGAAGAGCTACATCGATATGCAGGACCAAAAAAATGACAGTCAAATGCCGAAAACTAAATTAAAAAAAACCCGCTTCGGCGGGTTTTTTGTTATATTCGTATAAAATTTTCTAAAAATATATGGTGTTTTATTGACGTTTTCCCCCGCGGCGGCAGACACCATATTAACGCATTTCCGCACGACGAAGGAAGAGCCGAGTGCCTACGATTTGATCGTAACGGGCGATTTGGGAGCTCTGGGCAGTCGAATCTTAAAGGACTTATGTTGGGAGAAGGGGTGCGATATCTCCGCCAACCATATCGATTGCGGCGAAATCATCTATAACGTGATCGAAGACGAGTTTCAAGGCGGAAGCGGCGCGGGGTGTTCCGCAGTGGTGTTAAATTCCTATCTGCATTCCAAACTCATGACGGGAAGTCTGAAACGCATTTTATTCGTAGCGACGGGCGCGTTGCTCTCTACGGTGACTTCGGGACAGGGAGAGAGCATTCCCTGTATTGCGCACGCAGTCGTTTTGGAGAGGTGATTTATGGAATATTTAGAAATCGTTTTAATGTTTGTAAAGGCGTTTGCAGTGGGCGGAATCATCTGCACGATCGCGCAAATCATTATCAATTTTACGGAGCTTACTTCGGGAAAAATTCTCGTCATGTTCATGCTTGCGGGAATTGCGCTTACGGCGCTCGGTCTGTATCAGCCGATCGTGGAATTTGCGGGCGCGGGTGCAACCGTTCCCATTTCGGGATTCGGTTATCTTTTGGCAAACGGCGCAATGAAGGGCGCGCAGAAGGGGCTCTTCCAAGCGCTCACGGGCCCGCTTGCGGCGGCGAGTGCGGGCGTATCGGCGGCGGTCTTGTTCTCGTTTATCATGGCGCTTATCTTCAAATCGCACACGAAATATAATTAAGATTCCTACGCCCCGCGCGCCGAAAGGCGCGCGGGGCTTTGAATGACAGATTGGGAAAAATCCATAAAAGTACTTGACACGAAAGA
>JAIDSX010000039.1 GCA_029060985.1 Clostridia bacterium
TACGCCGTCATCGGTATGGCGCATATTTCAAACGGCTATCCGCTCTTTTACGACGGCGGAAACGAAAAGGGGCTTGCGGTTGCGGGACTCAATTTCGTGGGCAACGCCCGTTATTCGGAAAAGGTGCAGAAGGGGAAAATCAATCTTGCACAGTTCGAGCTGATCGGGTATTTGCTCTGCACTTGCAAAGACGTGGAGGAGGCGGTTTCGCGTCTCAATAAAATCAACTTGACGGCAACGCCCTTTTCGGAGCAATATCCAGTGGCGGAGCTTCATTATCTGATTGCGGATAAGACCCGTTCGGTTACGGTGGAGTTTGTGAAAGAGGGTATGAAGATCTACGAAAACCCCGTGGGCGTACTCACGAACAACCCTCCTTTTCCTTCGCAGCTCTTATCCCTAAGCGACTATATCAACGTAACGAACGACGAGCCGAGAAACAGCTTTTCCGAATGCTACAAGCCAGAGGAGTTCAGCCGCGGCATGGGCGCTTTGGGGCTTCCCGGCGACTGGTCGTCGAAATCCCGCTTTGCGCGCGTGGCGTTCGTAAAGCTCAATTCCGTGCCTGCGGGAGATAGCGAAGAGGAGAGCGTGAACGAATTCTTTCACGTCATGAATGCCGTATCTCAGCCGCGCGGGAGCTGCAAGTGGAAGGGCGGCTATGAAATTACCGTGTATACCTCCTGTTTCAGCGCGGACAAGGGCGCATATTATTACACGACTTACCAAAATCACCGTATTCACGGCGTAGAACTCTACAAACACGATTTAGAGGGGAATAGCCTTGCTTCCTATCCGCTTGCAATGCGCGAGGAGATCGCGTATGAAAATGTGACAAAATAAGAGAACGGGCGTGAGCCCGTTCTTTGCTATAAGTTCATTGTGAAGTTGCACTTGGGGTAATTCGGACAGCCGTAGAATTTTCCGTTCCTGCCGTTTCTCAAAACGAGTCTGACCTTGCAGTGCGGGCAGATCCCGTGTTGCACGTTATATTGCATTTCGTGAATATTTTCAATATGCTCTTGCTTGGTAACGGTGCTGCCCGTTTTCAGTTCCAAAAGTTTTTGATAGTAGTATTCCATTTGTTCGGCGGAAAGAATAATGCCCGTATCCCGCTCTTTGATGGTTTGTAGTTCGTTTATCGAAAAGGTGCAGTCCGATTTAACGTTCGTAATATCCGCATTGTCCAAAAATACGACGGCGCTGAGCAAATAAATATCTGCGTTCAAATATTCTTTCAAACGGTAAATATGCGTTTTGTTCTGCTTGACGGGATTGTAAAACGGATTGACCGTGCTTCCGTCTCCGAGGACTTGCTTCCATTCCCGATAAGAATCTTCGCCGTAAATCGTGCCTGCATAGTTTTTCGTTTCGATGACCCAAATCCCGTTCCGATTGATAAAGACGTGGTCGATTTGGCAGGAGTGCCCCGAAATTTCAAAGAGCAGATCGTTGATTAAATATTGCTTGCCTTGGACCGTTCCGCCCAAGGCTTTTGCAACGGCGTTCTCGCCGAAATCGCCTTTCCCCGTGGGAGTGCTTCGTTTTACGGCAACGATCAAACCGACGAGCACGCCGATGATCATGAGGGCGAAAAGCGCCGCGCCAATGATAATGATTGTTTGTATCATTTATCCGTCTCCGAAGAAGTCACTGCGTTTTTATAGCTCAAAAGTATATGGTTTACACTGAATAAAAGCGCAAAAACAATGAGCGGAATATTTAATAAAACGACTCCGCTGAACAGAAAGATCAAAGAGGGGGTCAGAGAGAGCGCGAGAGCTTTTGCTTTGCCGTTCGATTTCCAAAATACGATCCAAAATATCAAATAGGCGAGAAGAAGCGCTCCGTTCACGGATAAATAGACGATAAGCGCGTAGTCAAACCAAAAATCGAAATAGGTATAGGGGATATTAAAGATCATAAAAACGAAACAGGCGTACCTTCCGATTTGCTCTAAAACCTCAACAACTTTATTTTTGTAAGTATTGTTAAAGCCGTCTTTGTGCTTGAACGCAAAGACGATATTCGGAATCATAATGATAACGATGATTGCAAGCCCGTAATAGTTAAACCAGCTCATTTTTTCGTTTTACTTTTTCTCTTTTCGGCGTTTGTCGTTGATAATTTGAAGAGCCGCTTCGTCGATGACGGAAATTTCCTCTTCCTTTGCGATGGAAACCATTTGGCTCAAAGCCGCCTTCAAGAAAATGCGGGGAATTTTCGTGAGCTTTGCGCACGCCTCGTCGGTAAAGGTCACTTCGGGATCGATCCGCTTCGCCGCATATTTCACGGAGTTCACGTCGCCTTCCTTCGCCTGAATCTTTTCGGGGAAGGGCTTTTTGAACTTCGAGCACCAAAAATTCGTACTGTCGCGGTAGCCGTAGTCTACGGGAACGGGCGGGAAGTTCTTTGCGGCAACGCCGTTCACGATAGAATTATAATATTTGTCCTTCATTAAAATCTTGTCGATTTTTAAGATGAAGTGCGCGCCGAACTTGCTCGTAATGCCGTTAAAGTTGCGGTAGGGCGGCTCGTAGCCCTCTAAACAGCCCGCCTTGTCAAGGTATGCGTCCTCTAAGGTGTTATCCCAAGTGCACTCGAATACTTGAAACGCCTCTTTTACGACCTTCGGACGCTCGCCCTCGGCTTGCCCGTTCTCCAAGGTGAAAAGGCAGTTTTTCATCTTCTCCGCCGTCGTTTCACCAGGGAAGCCTAGGCGCACCGCTTCGCGGAAATACTTCCTGTCGTCGGGAATAAAGTTCAAAGAAATCTTGCTCCCGCGCAGGATATTCTGCGCCGTGTTCGAGCTGTTGCGGCTCTCCAAAATCATGGCGTAATAATCCTTGCCCGCGATATAGTAGGGGAAGCACAGCGAATAAGAGCCGAGGTTGGTTTCGCCGTTTTCCGATACCGTTCCCACAAGAATGGTGGGCATGGGGAAGAACGACGAGGTCTGGTAAAAATTGTCTACAATGCGTAAATCCTTGAATGAACTCATAATTTTACTCCTTTTTTTATGATATTCAATTTATAAAAAATTGACAAAAGCATTTGTTAAGTGAACGATAAAAAATGCGGCGGCGGCAGGGATAAGAAAGTAATTTTTTCGCCACAAGCCGATAAAGAGATAGTAGAGAGGTGGCAGGGCAAATAAAAACACGATCATGACGGCAACGCTCTGTATTCCGCAAAAATACACGATCCAACCGATGAAGTTCAAAAGAATTATTCCCGCGGAGGCGGAGAAATACGCAATTTCGTCTTTCGTCTTTAACGAAAAGAATTTCGTGTCCTTGTGCACGATCAAAACCATGAAAACGATACAGATCACGCCGAAGATTTTTTCGAAGATATCCAAAACTAAAAACCTTGCGGGGGTATCCATAATAGGGTTTGGATCGAGGTGCAAAAACGGCATGACCATATAGGGGATCTCCTGTATTGCAAACAGAAGCAAGCCCAATGCCCAAAACCCGAAATACTGATTTTTTACGATCCTAAACCATTTGAACATAGTTATTCAACTGTAACCTTGTTTACTTCGATACTGCCGATTTTATTTGCTTTGAGGTCTGCGTTCCATAAACCGTCGTTGGCAAACTGCAAGCAGTAGAGGGGGACGCCTTCAAGCTCTTCGCCGTACAGGCATAAGTAAACGTCGTATTTTCCGTTTTGTAAATTTACGTTCAAGTCTGTGTATAAGTCATAATTCGTGCACTCGTTAAAGGTGCCTACGTTCGCCGAGAACACGGCTTCGCCGTTCTCGTTTACGAGGAGCAGTTTGGCATTTTTCGTTCTGTGCAGGGTGCCGAAGCCCACGTTTTTCAGCGTGAGAGAGGCGCTTACGTAGTCCAACGTTTTCGTATAGGTAAGCGTGGAATTTGTGAGCACAAATCGATAACCCATGTGGTTTTCGATATATTCGAAGGCGGTCTTGCCGTAATAGAGCGAATCGCTTCCGCAATCGGAGGTGTAGGTGCAGTTTTTCCACTTGTCGATGACTTGATTGTTCCATTCAACGTTCAAATAGCTCAAATGGATTTGATTCATTTCGGGCAGGCAGGTTTGAATATCGTGAAGGGGACTGTTCGGAATGACCACTTCGCCGCCGTAGGGCAGGTGGGCAGTCTGCCTGCTTAAAAACGCGATCTCCTTTTCCCGATTCGTATATGTGCCCAAATCGCTGTTCGAGCCCAAATATCCGTCGTTATACAGTCCCAAGCGGTACGCTTTTTCCGTTGCGGCAATCGAATAATCGTCGATATCGTTTATCGTAATGCCGAGGTAGTTATAGATCATTTTGGGCGTTCTTACGAGCAGGGGAATCGTGGAGGTGTTCGATAAGAAGGTATCGATAATGGGGGAAATGTGCTCCGCGTTTGCGATCGCGCTCGAATGCATTTCGCCCCAGGGACCGATCATGCCCGCCTCGATCGCCGTGATCGTATTTTGGTACTTGTCGAGTACGGGGCAGACCTCTTTGATATGTTGCAGAATGACTTCCTTTGCGGGCTCAGCATCCTTCATGTCGCCGAAATTGGGAGCGTATGCGAATCTTACGATTGCGTTTTTGTCCTTCGATTTCAAGTAGGAAAGCAACCCGTCGAGCCCGTCCAACGCCGCTTGGTTTAACGGCTTATCGGCGTTCCCGTTCACCGCCCCCGAAAACGCGCTGATATCGGTGCGCAGGTGGTAGAGCTGCGTGGAGGCGGTGACGATATTTTTATTATACGTAACGCCGTTCTCGTTGACGCGCACATAAATAGGGCGGTAAAATCCCTGATCGGGATTGTTGATTCTTGCAGTGCTCTCCGTATAATTCAGCTCTTGTGCGTGCTTGCACGCAGAAAAAGATAAACACGCAATCACGCTAAAAACCGCCGCTACCATTGCAGCAATTTTTTTGAATTTCATAATTGAATTATACCACCAATGCAAAAATATTTCAACTATACATAACAAATTTTCGTTTGCTGATAATAGGATTATGGTAAAATTACCCAATCATATCGGGATCATTCCCGACGGCAACAGAAGATGGGCGAACGGAAGGGGACTTAAAAAAGAGGAAGGGTATGCTTACGGACTGAGAGCGGGGATCGAATTATTGCGGGCGGCAAAGCAGCGCGGGATTCGGGAACTGACGTATTACGGATTTACGGTGGATAACTGTAAGCGCCCCAAGGAGCAGGTTACTGCATTTTCGAAGGCGTGCGTAAAGGCTGCGGAAATGATTTTGTCGGAGGGCGTTTTATTGAGCGTCGTCGGAAATAAAGAGTCGCCTTGCTTTCCGTCGGAATTGTTGCCGTATACGGAATTAAAAGCCGATTCAAACGATAAGCGTATGCGGGTCAATCTTCTTGTGAATTACGGTTGGGAATGGGATATGAAGCACGCCTTTGCGTCCCGCAACGTTTCACGCATCGATTTGGTGATCCGTTGGGGCGGAATGTGCCGATTGTCCGGATTTCTTCCCATTCAAACGGTGTATTCGGATATCTGTGTTTTAGACGAATTGTGGCCCGAGTATCAAGACAGTCAATTTGAAAGGGCATTGGAATGGTATCGCCGGCAGGACATTACGTTGGGCGGTTAGAAATAGCCCGCGCATTCAAAGAATATCGGGTTTCGAGTGATTGCCTCGATCACAGCAAAAAGAACAGGCTTTTGCCTGTTCTTTTTGCTGTGGTGAAATATTAACCTAAAACGAATATTTATAGTGACTCAAAATAATTACTACTTAAAAAATCTATTCTTGATTTAACAGTTTTTGATAAATATCGGTTTTTTGCACCAAATTCCAAAGAGCTGCACTGGTAGGATTCAAAAGTTTGCAGTCATTGACTTTGTCGTCTTCGACATTATAAACCCAAAACGATTGCTTTTCCAAATTATTGAGAGAAATAAACTGTATAACACTTGAGCATTCTTCGTTTTCACGAATTGAATTCACGAGCTCTTTATCTTCTATAACAAGTAAAAAACATAATTCGTGCCTTAAACTGACTAAGCTGAAAGCACTCCCGATAAATTTGAAAATAAGCCCTTTATTGCTAATTAATTTATCTATTATTTTGTCAGAATATATATTTTCCGTAGAGTTCAATTTACGTCCTGAAAAATCTTCCTCTCCGAAACATTCTTCCAATAATTCTCTGAGTAACGCTTTTGCAACGGAAAATTCAGCAAATTGAGTATCATAATCAAAATTATTATTTAATGCACTAAATCCACCGGAAGGGACAAATTGTAAAAAGCCGGATTTGGCATCCACATTTTCGCTTCGCCGTATTCTCAAAACGTCGTAACAGCCAGTATAATTATTTTTACATAATACCATAGCTTGTACGCCCAAAAGAGAGCTCCTGCCTGCGCCGCTTGTAAATATACGCTCTATGTTATTTTCAAAAATTTTGTGGATTTGGTTTCTTGTTTTAAGTTCTTTCAATTTGTCTTTAACGGGACATTTACCTTTTTTTTCTTTCAAATATAATTCATACAATTCATACTCCATTATATTTGAAGTACAAACATTCATTTTGTATGTACAAGCCTTGGCAGTGAAATGAAACCCATTTTCAAAAGAAATTTCGTCAAGCGCATATCCGATATTGTCCGGAAAATGAATAGTCGGTTTCATTAGTTTATAAAAACTTTTTTGTTCTTTGGTACGCGGTTTATAATTGATAAATTTTTTATGGCTGAACTTTTTTACTGATATCTTACATTTTGTTAAATCGTCTTTGTTGCTTATTTCTCTAAACGGATACGGATACAAATTTTCATCGACCTTAAAAAACACGGACTCATATTGATAAGCGTTATCAGTTTTAGGAAAACAAACTGCTCTTTCACAAGTAGAACAATTTAATTTCGTGCTGTTCTCGTTAAATTTAGTTATAATGGGGTCATAAATGTTATTAAGGATATTGTTTTGCCACGTTAGATAGTCTTCGGAAGCAACGACTTCGTTGTATTTTTTTCTTCTGTTTCGTTTGCGTAAGCTAAAGAACTTGATAAACAAGTTTATTATTTTCTTTAATATTTTACAAATTTCGGAAAAATTTTTATAAATAGCTACGATACCGCTTAATAAAGCAATTGCACCTATTATCCAAATTGGTACGGCTACATGATTTTGTAGAAATGAAATAAAGTCCATACGACCCTCGTAAGTAAAATAAGATAATAAAAAAACAAAATCTAAAACTTTTCTCGCTTAAAGAGTTCGTTTTAGGTTTTGTTTGGTGGGCAGAGGTGGATTCGAACCACCGAAGTCGTAGACGTCAGATTTACAGTCTGATCCATTTGGCCGCTCTGGAATCTTCCCATATTCAGTTTGAAATGCCAAGGTGGAGCCGGTGGCAGGAATCGAACCTGTAACCTGCTGATTACAAATCAGCTGCTCTGCCAGTTGAGCTACACCGGCAAGGGTGGTGCCTTGGGGTGGAATCGAACCGCCGACATATGGATTTTCAGTCCACCGCTCTACCAACTGAGCTACCAAGGCATTTTGCCTTTTTCAAGGC